>JACKDC010000004.1 GCA_020633725.1 Candidatus Latescibacterota bacterium | reverse complement strand
AGCTGGTGGCCGTCGCGGCGGGCGACGCGCCGCTGCCCGCGCGCGCCGTCGTGCTCACCTTCGACGACGGCGACCGCAGCGTCTACACCCAGGCCTGGCCGCTCCTGCGCGAGTACGGCTTCAAGGGTGTGCTCTTCATCGTCGACGGCTGGATCGACGGCATCGATCCCCCCGAGGAACTTGACCTGATGAGCTGGGACGAGATCCGCGAGCTCGCAGCCAGCGGCGACTTCGAGGTGCAGAGCCACACGCACGCCATGCACTACAAGACCTGGCACGAAGACGCCTACTACGCCGTGGCCGAGGTCATGGACTGGCTGGATCGTCCCGACGCGCTCGACGCGGTGGTCACCGACCTGCGCGAGAGCCGCGAGAACCTGGAGGCCAAGCTGGGTGAAGCGCCGCGCTACCTGGCCTGGCCCTACGGCAGCGCGACGGCCCGCACGGACTCGCTCGCGCGCGAGGCCGGCTTCACGGGCAGCTTCGGGCTGCGCTTCGGACGCGTGTCGCCGGAGGACGTCTCGCCCATGAGCCTGCCGCGCTACGCCATCACGGCGCGCACCAGCCCCACGCTCTTCGCCGATCTGCTGCGGGGCGAGTAGCTTCCGCAATCTCCACGCCACGTTCATGCAAGCTTGATTTGCCTGAGTGACGGGGTCTCGGGGCAAGATGCGGCACGTCTCCACGCGCATCCGCGCGAACACCACACGTGCTCACGACCCCGAGAAGGAGAAAGCGAATGACCGCAGTCCGCCTGACGCGCACACCGCTGCTCGTGACGGGCCTCCTGTCCCTGCTCCTGGCAGCGACGACGGACGCCCTCCACGCGCGGCCCAGCCTCGACATCGAACTCACCCCTGTCGGCGAGTACCGGACAGGCATCTTCGACGATGGGGCAGCGGAGATCTCCGCCTTCTGCCCCTTGACGAAGCGTCTGTTCGTGGTCAACGGGTCGACCAACGCGGTCGACGTCCTGGACTTCGCCGACCCCTCGCAGCCCGCCTACCTATTCAGCCTCGACCTGTCGCCCTACGGCGACGGACCCACGCACGTCGACGTCAGCCTTGGCCGCGTGGCGGTTTCGGTGGAGTCGGGCCAGGCGCCGGGCAAGGTAGCCTTCTTCCGCACTGTCGGCGACTGCGACTTCGTGATCGCCGTCGAGGTGGGCGCGCTGCCCGACATGGTCGTCTTCAGCCCCAACGGCCGCTGGATGCTCACGGCCAACGAGGCCGAGCCCAGCGACGACTACGGCGTCGACCCCGCCGGCTCGGTGAGCGTGATCGATCTGCGCAGCGGCCTGGCCCACGCGACGGTCGCCACGGCGGACTTCACCGCCTTCGACGGCCACGAGGACGAACTCCGCGCCCAGGGCATCCGCATCTTCGGCCCCGGCGCCAGCGCGTCCCAGGACCTCGAGCCCGAGTACATCGCCGTCTCGCACAACAGCCGCACGGCCTGGGTGGTCATGCAGGAGGCCAACGCGATCGCCGAGGTCGACATCCACGACGCCAGGGTGACGGACATCTGGGCCCTCGGCAGCAAGGACCATTCGCTGCCCGGCAACGGCCTCGATCCCAGCAACCGCGACAGCGGCATCGAGATCGCGAACTGGCCGGTGCACGGCTTCTACCTGCCCGACGGTCTGGCCGCCTTCCGCAGCCGGGGCCACAGCTATCTGGTCACGGGCAACGAGGGTGACAGCCGCGACTACGGCGGCTACAGCGAGGAAGCACGCGTGGCGGACGTGGTCCTCGACCCGACGGCCTTCCCCAACGCCGCCGCGCTGCAGGACAACGCCGCCCTGGGCCGGCTCAAGATCACCACGGCCAACGGCGACGACGATGGCGACGGCGACTTCGACCGCCTCTTCAGCTACGGCGCGCGCTCCTTCAGCATCTGGAGCACCGACGGCGAGCAGGTCTTCGACAGCGGCGACGACTTCGAGCAGATCACCGCGACCCTTCAGCCCGCGGACTTCAACTCGGACAACACCGAGAACGACTCCTTCGACAGCCGCAGCGACGACAAGGGCCCCGAGCCCGAGGGCGTGGCCATCGGCGAGATCCGCGGCCGCAGCTACGCCTTCATCGGTCTCGAGCGGATGGGCGGCGTGTTCGTCTACGACATCACCCGCCCGGCGGAAGCGGAGTTCGTGAGCTACGTCACCACGCGAATCTTCAGCGGCGACCCCGAGGCGGACACGGCGGGCGATCTCGGCCCCGAAGGGCTGCGCTTCATCCCCGCCTGGCAGAGCCCGACGCACGAGCCGCTGCTCGTCTGCGCGAACGAGGTGAGCGGGAGCGTGAACGTCTACGCGATCTCGGTGGACGATCACCACGGCGGTCATCACGGCGGCCATCACGGCGACGACCACCTGGCGAACCGTCCCGGCGGCGTCAGCCTGGGGCAGAACAGCCCGAACCCGTTCAACCCGAAGACCACGATCCACTACTCGCTGCCCGACGCGGGCCGCGTGCAGCTGGCGGTCTTCGACGTGCAGGGCCGGCGCATCGCCCAGCTGGTGGACGACGTGCAGTCCTCCGGCGAGCACAGCGTCGACTTCGACGGCCGCGGCCTGGCCAGCGGCGTCTACTACTACCGGCTCAGCACCGAGCAGGGCTCGACCACGCGTCGCATGACCCTGCTGAAGTAGGGATTCCGGCCATCCGTGTGAGGAAGGGGAGCCGCGGGGCTCCCCTTCTTCGTTGCGCGTCTAGGGCGTGCCCAGCGTGATCACGTCGAGCAGCACTGCGGTGTCGTAGGTGCTGTCGCGCACGTCGAGCACCTCGAAGCGGATCGTCACCGTGCTGCCCGCGTAGGGCGCCACGTTGACGGCGCTCATGCGCCAGCCGGTGCTGTAGACGCCCGCGTCGTCCTCGCTGGGATACTGGTCGAAGGCGATGCCGGCGGGCGTGACGGCGTCGCAGAGATCGGCGATGCGGCGGTGGAAGAGCCGGTGGGGAATGCCGTTGGCGTCGGTGAGCCAGAGGTTGAACTCGTCCTGGTTGACGCTGTCGCACCACTCCAGGAACTCCTCCGAGAAGAGGTTCCAGTCGAAGCGCAGGCTGTCCACCGCCTCGGGCAGGCAGAGCGTCTGCGCGATGGACCCCTCGTCCACCGTGAAGCCGAGTCCCGTGGAGATGATCGCCATGTAACGGCCCACGGCGGCCGCGTCGCCCAGGCGGGCGATGACGCGCCCGTCGCCCTCCACCGTCCAGCCGGCCAGCTGCCCGCTGTCGAAGTCGCCGTTGCTCAGGCCGGGCCCGAAGTAGAGCTGAGGGTTGCCGTCGAGCGTGAACTGCGCGTTCGCGTGGCCCGGATCCACCTGCGGCGCGACGGCCGCGTGCGCGTCGCCGGCCGTGAGCCCCTCCTCCACCACGCCGCGCCAGAAGGCGCGCGTCACGTCCACGGCGTAGTCCAGGCCCACCGTGTCGTCGAAGCCGCAGACGGCGCCCGCGCCGGCGTCGAGCAGCATCTGCCCGAACCCGCCCGCGAGGCCATGGCAGGCGGCCACGTAGACGAGGCTGTTGGGAAAGCTCGTGTTGCGCGTGGCGATCCAGTCGACGGAGGCGGCGAAGCGCCACACGCCGTCGGCCTTGAGCAGGCCGAGCCCCGGCGTGCCGCCGCGCAGGTCCCAGTAGTTCGCGATGAACGCGTCGAGCGTGACGACCTCGCCCGTGAGCAGGCAGTAGCGCTGACTCGGCAGCTGCGAGCCGTGGGTGAGGATGCAGACGGCGCCGTAGGCGTCCAGGTTGGCGAAGGCCTCCAGGTCGGCGGCCGCGCCGTAGCGCGTGTCCGGCGAGAAGGCGGGGCAGTCCGCGGCGGCGAAGACGTCGGTGACCTCGTCCGCGGGGTCGCCGCCCTGATCGACCAGCCAGGCGTGCACGGGGCTCAGCACCAGCGCCTGATTCGCGCCGGCGAGGTCGGGGTCGTCCGCGCGGGGCGCGAGGGGCCGTGGGACGGCCGCGACGCCGGACTCCGGGCTGGCGTTGGCGGGCTGACGGCCGCCCCCGCCGAGCACGGGGCCGTCGTCGAAGCGAGGCAGGTAGAGGCCGGCGCCGAGGCCGCCCGGGTAGGTCGCCCAGAGCGTGGTGCTGTCGGCCGAGATGCTGGCGGACGAGACTCCCGGCTGCGCGGACAGCCAGCTCGCGAGCTGCGCCTTGGCCACGTGGTCCGCGGTCCCGGCCTCGACGAGGCCCGTGTAATCGCTCTCGGCCTGGTCGAGCAGGGCGAGGATCGCGTCCAGGTCGGTCGCGTCGGGCTGCGTGGCCACAGGGATCTGCAGCAGCTCCGACCACAGGGTCGCGCGGCCACCGTTGACGCCCTCGGCCGAGGCCAGCACGCGCAGGCGCAGGGTCTGCGGCGTGTGGTGGATCACGTCGTAGAGGCGGCCCGTGTAGACGCCGTCGGCCTCGATCTCGTCGCCGTGGATGAGATCGCCGTCGTCGTAGAGCCCGCCGAGGTAGGCGAGGCTGTCGCCCCCGGCGGTCACCGTGTAGAGGCGGAGCTCGGTGAGCGTCCAGTCGTCGAGCAGCTCCGGCTGCACCCGGAAGGTGAGCGTGGTGCTCTGGTCGACGAAGAGGCCCAGCGGCGTGACCTCGGGGCCCGCCCCGAAGCTGATGGGGTCGACCGGCGGGATGACCGGCGCGGACGGCGTGCCGCCCTTGTCGCAGCCCTGCGCCGCGAGCAGCAGTCCCGCGAGGAGTCCCAGACGCTGTCTCCAGAGTCGCGCCGGCTGGCGCATGCCGCTCTCCCCCCTTCGCCACCGCCGGACTGGGATGGCGAAAGGGAGTCTATCGGCTTCCCGGCGTGGACGTAAACCTCGAACCCGCCGCAAGCGCAGAATCCGGACCAAGCGGTCCTACTCGCCCCCGGGGGCGGCTACTTCAGCAGCAGCAGCTTCAGCTTGCGGCTTTCTCCAGCGACCTGCAAGTCCGCGAAGTAGACACCGCTGGGCAGGGCGTGGCCGTGGTCGTTCTCCGCCTGCCATTGCAGCCGCGTCTCGCCGGCCGGGAGCGACACCCCGTCGAGGATCGAGACCACGCGGCGCCCCGCCACGTCCAGCACGCGCAGGGTGACGCTGCCTGCCGCGGGCAGATTCAGGCGCAGCGTGGTCGCGGGATTGAAGGGATTGGGATGTGCCTGCAAGGTGAGCGCCGCAGACGTCGCGGGCGCAGCATCGGTGGGCTCGCAGCTGCCGAGTGCCCCCATGAGCACGCCGCAGCTGTTGTTCCCGGGCAGGCAGGGGGACTCTCCGAGGAGGTGCAGGTCGGGCAGAGCGAGGTCGCAGTAGGCCGGCCAGGCGCTGATGTTGCCGTTCAGCCCGGTCTGGTCCGCCAGCTCGCCGCCGTAGTTGCCCGGCGTGTTGCCGAACACGTTGCTGCACGAGACCCCCGGCAGACTCACCGCATCCTCGGCGTGGATCCCGCCAGCCCCCCCGCTCGCGACGTTCAGCGTCGCCAGCACGCCGTCGAGTTGCACGAGGCTGCCGCTGCCGGCATGGAGGGCACCGCCAGCTCCCTCGGCCCTGTTCTGGTGGAGGGTCACCTGTTCCAGGAGGGCAACCGCGCCGTCAGCAAAGGCCAAAGCGCCGCCGGCATCCGCGGACACGTTGCCGACGCACACGACGCGGCGTAGCGTGGGCGCGCTGGACTGGAGACAGCAGATGGCCCCCCCTGCGCCCGCAAGAGTTTCGTTGTTCTCGAGCCAGGCGTCCTCGAGCGTGAAGCTCGATCCTCCTCCGAAGATCGCACCACCCTCGGCGCTGAGGGAACGGCAGGACTCGAGTACCAGATCCTGCAAGCGTGGGGACGAGTCGATCATGCAGAGTGCGCCGCCGCGGCCATTGCCAGGGTACGCGCCGTTGACTCGGCCGTTGCGGAGGGTGAAGCCGCGCAGAGTCTCGTCGTCACCTGCGTCAACCATACGCACAAAGCGGCCGTCGTTCTCGAGGTCGATGATCGTCTGGGCCGCGCCGGCCTCGGAGATCAACACGAGGTCGAGGTCACCCCACTCGAGGTTGCGGAAGCCCGGACCGGCATAGGTGCCGGGCGCCACCAGGATCGTATCGCCGGGTGCGTAGGCCGCGAACGCGGCCGCCAGCGTGAGGTAGTCCCCGGGAACATGCAACACGCCACGGCCGGTGCCGAGATAGTCCTGCCCGAGAAAGTCGACCTGTGCATCGACGTAGTCTCGCGACGGCGGATCGAAGGCGAGGCCCTCACGCTCCGGCGTGAGCGTGCCGCTCCAGCCTTGGTCCACCACGAGGGAGTAGCTGCCGTCGACTGCCGTCAGGCAGTCTTCGGGGCCACCGAGGAGCGAAACATTGGCGAGCGGTACGCCGGTGGCGGATGACACGGCGCCGCTGATCGTGAAGTGATCGTAGGCCTGGTAGTCCTGATCGGCGTGATCGTCGCCGAGATTGTTGTATGTGCGCGACGCGGGTGTGAACCCAAGGTCCTCGCGCATCGGAGTGACAGTGCCCGACCAATGAACTGGCGCCGAGAAGCTGTAGGTTCCGTCCGCGGCGGTTTGCGCCGGCTCGTAGGCGCCCAGGAGCTCGACGAGTTCAACCGGCGCGCCGAAGAAGTCGACGACACGGCCGGAGACCTGCAACCAGAGGATGTCGCAGCCCACGTCGTGCCGGCCGATGGTCACGCCGCAGCCGTTGTTGGCCGCAGCGCATGGCGAGTCATCATCCAGGCCGAGGGGCTGATCTGGGTTGAACACGTCGGTGCAGAAGAGCGGGTCCTCGCTGAGGTTGCCATTGATGCCCGTCTGGTCTTCCAACAAGCCAGCGTAGTTGCCATCGAGGTTGCCGAAGACGTCGGAGCAGGCGACCGTGACTGTCCCGCCCGCGAGATGGATCCCCTCGCCATCGCAGTCGGACACGATCGTGGTCTCGATGGCGCAGCTGCCCGACGCGAGATGGATCGCTCCGTTCACGTTCGAACCACCGTCTATCGAGACACGTTCGATGGATGCGACAGACCAACCGTAGATGGCGGCGCCGGAACGGCCGCTACAGCCCCTGAACTCGCAGTCGGCGACCCCACTGCTCTCGCCGAGGAGATAGAGGGCCCCTCCCCGGCCGGCTCCCGATTGAGCCGGGTCGAAAGCCGCCCCGCACGTGTCGAAAGTGCATCCGCTGACCGTGGTCACCGCATAGGTGTAGAGGGCCCCACCGTTGCCGCCGTACCAGTTGTTGTGGAAGTCCACGCTGCCGATCGCCCTGCACAGATGGAAACTGCAACCCTGTAGCGTGACCTGAGCGCTGACGTAGTCCGGGAGGTAGCCACAGATGGCCCCTCCATGCTCCGCGCGGCAGTCCTCGAAGGTGGTGCCGACACAGGTGAACGAGGAGTCATCCTCGAGGTAGACAGCGCCGCCGAATACCTGTTCGCAGCGCTGGATGACCGAGTCCTCCAGCCGAGGGGAGGCACCGTCCGTGCACCGGATCGCCCCGCCACCGGAAACGATGTCGCCGATGGGATCGGCCCCGCAATCCTCGATCAGCAGGCCGCGGAGGGTGGGCGAAGTTCCGCTGCACCTCACCGCGCTCGCATCCCAGGCGCGATAGCGGCGGATGACGAAGTTCTCGAGCACAGCCGCCGGGCCTTCGCCCGACCCGAAGTACACCGCGTTGCCCAGACTGTCCTGGCCATCGAGGATCGGACGCCAGACGCCGCCGTAACGTCCTCTGACGACGATCTGCCGGCCGCCGAACGAGAAGCTCACCTGGTTGTAGTTGCCGGGCGCGACCGAGATCGTGTCCCCATCCGTTGCGGCCGTGATGGCTGACTGGATCGAGGTGAAATCCTCGGGGACCCGCAGAACGGTGGCGTTCACGGAAAGCGCGCGACTCACCAGAGCCAGGGTCAGGCAGCAGAACGCGGCGCCAGTTCTCATCACGCACCTCCCAGGATCGCAAATCATTATACCAGCGCCGGCGGCCAGCGCCAAACGTCCCCTTGGCAAGCGCCCGCCGACATGCTTGCCTCCGGTCGTCCCCCACCCGGAGGAAGCCATGCGACGACTCCCGCTCCTGCTGACCGCGAGCTGCGCCCTCGCCGCCGCCTGCTCGAGCCCCGCCAGCGACTACCGCGCGGAACTGCTCTCCGACGCGCTCCACAAGCCGCTCTACCTGGTCCAGGCCCCGGGCGACAGCGTGCGCAGCTTCATCGTGGAGCAGAGCGGGCGGATCCGCGTCATGGTCGGCGACGCCCTGCGCGAGGCGCCCTTCCTCGACCTGAGCGGCGAGGTCTTCGACCCCGACGCCCGGGGCGGCGGCGAGCGCGGCCTGCTCGGCCTCGCCTTCCACCCGGGCTTCGCCGACAACCGGCGCTTCGTGGTGGACTACACCGACCGCCGCGGGACCACGCAGATCGTCGAGTTCCGGGCCGCGAGCCCGGGCGCCGCCGACCCGGCCAGCGCGCGGACGATCCTCAGCATCGAGCAGCCCAACACGAACCACAACGGCGGCATGGTGGAGTTCGGCCCCGACGGCTACCTCTACATCGGCATGGGCGACGGCGGCGGCGCCGGCGACCCCGGCAACCGGGCGCAGGACCTCGGCAGCCTGCTGGGCAAGATCCTGCGCCTGGACGTCGACAACCCGCCCCCGGGGGCGGCCTACGGCATCCCGCCGGACAACCCCTTCGTGGAGACCGCGGGCGCGCGGCCCGAGATCTGGGCGTATGGGCTGCGGAACCCCTGGCGCTTCAGCTTCGATCCGGCCACGGACGAGCTCTGGATCGCCGACGTGGGTCAAAAGGCCTGGGAGGAGATCGACCGCCAGCCCGCGGGCGCCGGCGGCCTCAACTACGGCTGGCGCCTGCGCGAGGGCGCCCACTGCTACGACCCGCCCGAGGATTGCGAGCGCCCGGGCCTGGTGGACCCCGTCCACGAGTACTCGCACCGGATGGGCTGCTCGATCACCGGTGGGCACGTCTACCGGGGCGCGGCGCTGCCGGAGCTGGCCGGGCACTACTTCTACTCCGACTGGTGCGCGGGGAAGGTGTGGGCCTTCGACCCCGTTTCGGGAGCTACTCTGGAGATTCTCAAGGACTTGGGGCCGGTGACGTCCTTCGGCCGCGACCACAGGGGGGAGCTCTACGTCATGGAGGGGGGCGGGAAGGTCTGGCGCATCGTTCGAGGGATCTGACCCCTGGCACGGGATTCGCGATCGGCTATCTTGGTGGAAGTAAGATTTTCCAGACAAGGAGGCCCGCGATGACTCGATTGACAGCGACGACGATCCTTGGACTGGCGCTCAGCCTGGGCGCCGTGAATGGCGTTCAGGCCTACGAAGCGACCCAGGTGCTGAACGGCCTGAACGCGGCCGTCTTCGCCACGGCGCCCGCAGGTGACGACCAGCGGCTCTTCATCGTCCAGCAGGGCGGCGTGATCCGCGTCATGGACATGGCGACGGAGACCCTGCTGCCCTCGCCCTTCCTCGACATCAGCGCCATCGTCAACTACGGCGGGGAGCAGGGCCTCCTGGGCCTGGCCTTCCATCCCGACTACGCGAGCAATGGCTACTTCTACGTCTACCACAGCGCGGACAACGCGGACTGCGATCTCAGCAACCGCTGCAGCTGGATCGCGCGCTACTCCGTGAGCGCGAACCCCGACGTGGCCGATCCCGGCAGCCGGATGGAGCTGCTGGAGGTCACCCAGCCCGCCTCGAACCACAACGGCGGCATGCTGGCCTTCGGGCCCGACGGCTACCTCTACGCCGGCCTCGGCGACGGCGGCGGCAGCGGCGACCCCAACGAGAACGGCCAGAACATCAACACGCCGCTGGGCTCGATCCTGCGCCTGGACGTGGACGGCGCCATGCCCTACACGGTTCCCGCCAGCAACCCCTTCGTGGGCACGGCCGGCCTCGACGAGATCTGGGCCTACGGCCTCCGCAACCCCTGGCGCTTCAGCTTCGACCGCGGCACCGGCGACCTCTGGATCGCCGACGTGGGCCAGGGCAACTGGGAGGAGATCGACCACCAGCTCGCCGGCGCGGCCGGCGGCGTGAACTACGGCTGGAACACCATGGAGGGGACGCACTGCTACGATCCCCCCAGCGGCTGCGACCAGACCGGCCTCACCCTGCCCGTCCACGAGTACAACCACTCCGGCGGCAACTGCTCGATCACGGGCGGCTATCTCTATCGCGGCAGCGTGCCCGAGCTGCAGGGCAAGTACCTCTTCGGCGACTACTGCACCGGCTTCGTCTGGGCATATGATCCCGACACCGACATCGCCCAGCGCATCCTCACGGATCAGAGCGTGGGCAACGTGCTCTCCTTCGGCGAGGACACGGCGGGCGAGGTCTACATCCTCACCGGCGGCTCGCTGTGGCGTCTCGACACCGGCGATCAGACCGGCGTCGACCTGCTGCCGAACGGCCTGCGCTTCGCCCCGGCGACGCCGAACCCGTTCACCGAGCGCAGCCGCGTCGCGCTGAGCCTCGACGCGCCGCGCGCGCGGCTGGACGTGGGCATCTACGCCGTCGACGGCCGCCGTCTGCGCACGCTGCGCGCCGGTCCCGCCGCGGCCGGCACGCTGGATCTGAGCTGGGACGGCCGCGACGACGCGGGCCGCAAGCTCCCGGCCGGCGTCTACCTGCTGCGCGCCGAGACGGAGAAGGAGACCAGCGGCCAGCGGCTCACGCTGATCCGCTAGGGCTGGGTGCGCTCCACCAGCTCCGTGCGGGCGCCGGTGCGCGCGTTCACCTCGAGCACGAGGCCGACGCCCGGCGCGTAGAACTTGTGTTCCGACACCCCTGCCTCGAGCGGCGAGTACTCTCGCGTCTCGAGGCAGTTTTCGTAGCTGCCGGCCGGCACGGTGACACTGCGGCCGAGGCCCACGACCTCTGCCATGTCCTCGGCCTCGCAGGCGTAGTACTCTTGGCGGTAGGCCACGCCGGGCTCCGGCTGGACGGCGTGCATCACGATGCCGGGCTGGGCGCCGTCGACGCCGGCCTCCCACGAGCCCTCGCGGCCCACCACGCGACCGTGGCGCAGCTCGCGGCTGTCCTCGCCGAAGTACCAGACGTTGCCGTCCACGTCCTGCGCGAACCAGTCGGCGGTGTCTTCTTCCACCTCCCCGTCCACGGTCACCACGTCGCGCACCACGACGCAGCGGACGCCCAGGATGGTTCGGGTCTCGTCGGTCACCGTGATCGTCACGACCTCACCGCCGCCGCGCAGCACGGTCGTCGTGCCCGGCACGAGGGGCCAGAGCGGGTTGTCCACCTGGTCCACGAAACGCGCGGGATCGATGACCGGCGCGTAGCTGGTGTCGGGCTTGCAGCGGGCGGCGGCCGTGTCGGCCAGGGCCAGCGCACCGAGCAGGGCGAGGATGAGGACGCTGCGCATGGCGCTCCTTTCGCGGGTCCGCGGAGTCTAGCGCCGGCGGGCCGGACTGGCCAGTGAAAAGCGTCCTTGACATTTTGTAAAGCACGCTGTACACTCCTGGCATGTCACCGGGCAAGGGCATCACGGTTCACCTCAAGCGCCACCGGCAGGCGGCGGAGCTCACGCAGCAGGAGCTCGCCGACCGGGTGGGCGTGACGCGGCAGACCATCATCAGCATCGAGCGGGGGCGCTATCGGCCCTCGATTGAACTGGCGCTCGAGCTGGCAAGGGTGTTCCGCCTGCCGGTGGAGTCGCTGTTCTCCCTCGAGGAAGGAGCGCCCAACGATGAGCACCTGGACTGATCGCTGGCGCCGGCCCACGCCGGCCACTCTCGTCGCCGGCGGCATGGTCGTGCTGGGCTTCGCGCTGATGCAGGTCCACTCCGCCTTCCTCCTGCTCGCCGCGCTCGGGACCTTCGGCCCCGGCCTGCTGCGCGAGCTGGGCTGGCTGCGGGACCAGGACGAGTTCCAGCGCCGCGCCGCCCACCGCGCCGGCTACCACGCCTTCCTGGCGACGGGCTTCCTCGTCTTCCTGCTGGTGATCGCCTTCCGCACTCCGGAGGTCACAGAGACCCACTACGACGCCCTGGTGAACGGCATCCTCTCGCTGCTCTGGTTCACCTGGTTCCTCAGCTGGCTGCTGGCCTACTGGGGGCCGCGGCGCGGCGCGCAGACCCTGCTCATCGCCTTCGGCGTGGTGTGGCTGATCTTCAACGTCGTCGGCAACCTGGACAGCGCGATGGCCCTGCTCATGCAGTCCCTGCTGGCGCTGCCCTTCTTCGCGCTGGCCTGGCTCGCGCGGCGCTGGCCCCGCCTCGCGGGCGCGCTGCTGGTGGGCGTGGCCGTCTGGCTGGGCTGGTTCTTCGACATGGGCGCGTTGCTCGGTCCCGATCCGCTGACCAAGGGACGTCTCACGGTGCTGGTGCTCTTCATCGGGCCACTCCTCGCCGGCGGCCTGGCGCTCCTGACGGGACGGGAGGTGTCCGATGAGTCGTGATCCACGCTTGCTGGCCGGCCTGCCGCGATCGGCGTGGGTGGGCTTCGCGCTGCTCGTGCTGGCCGCGGCGGTGGCGGTGACGCGAACCCTCCTCCAGCCGGCGCTCGAGCGTCCCCTGTACCACCTTGCCGGCGCGCTGATCCTGGCGGGCCTCTTCGGCCCGGGGCTCTTGCGCGAGCTAGGGCTCCTGCGCGATCAGGACGAGTTCCAGCGCCAGGTGGCGCAGCGCGCCGGCTGGCGCGCCTTTCTCGCCGGGGGTGTTGTGCTCCTGGTCCTCGCGCACTTCATGCCCTGGCCCCAGCCACCGGCCTTCGGCCGCGAGCTGCCGAAGCTCCCGCTGAACGCCGCGCTGCTGGTGATGCTGCTCACCTACGTCTGCAGCACGCTCCAGGACTACTGGGGCGCGCGGCGCGGCGCCGCCTCGATTCTCCTGGCCCTGGCGGCGCTCTTCGCGCTGGGCGCGATCCTCGACGAAGCCCCCGACTGGCTCGGCGTGCTCGTCGACCTGCGCTTCAGCGCGGGCCTGCTGCTTGCCCTGCTGGTGGGAAGGCGCTATCCTCAGGTGGCAGGCGCACTGCTCCTGGTGCTCGCCCTGCTGACCCTGCTGAATCTCCGCACGGCGGAGCCCTCGCTCCGCCTCTCCTGGGGCGCACTCCTGCTCACGCCCCCGATCATCACCGGCGTAGCGCTGCTGCGCGAAGGAGGATCGGAATGAGAAGGGTCGCTGGCCTGCTCTTGGCACTGCTGATCGCGAACACCGCCGCCGCCACCGTGGCGCCTCGAAGCGACTACGACGGCCGATCCCGCCTCGTGCTCGGCGTGACCGTGAGCGGGCACGTCATGCTGAGCGCGGGCATCGAGCGCCTCGCCACGGAACACCTGTCGTTGCGCGCTGAGCTCCTCTGGGCCATCGCGGACGTCCCCGCCTTCGGCCTGCAAGCCGGCGGCAGCTACCGCTTCCGCATCGACGGCGCGTCGCAATCGGAGGACGCTCCCACCGGCCGCTGGGGACTCTTCAGCGTGGGCGCGCTCGGGCTCCTCGCCCGCGAGAACCCCGGCCACTGGCGCACGCTGACGCTCCCGCTCTTCTCACCCGGGCTGCGCTGGGGGCTCGGCGACTCGGGCGGCCTCGACGTCGAACTGCCGATCGCCTGGATGGCCGAGCAGCACAAGCCCATGCCCCTCGGCGTTCAGACCCGCTGGTGGGCGAACACTCCCCCACCGCATGCCCAGGGGCTGGTCGGATGGTAGTCGCCCGCTTCGACAAGGTGATCCTCTACGTCGAGGACATGGAGCGTATGGTCGCCTTCTACCGCGACGCGCTCGGCCTCACCCTCACCTATCCCACGGGCATCGCGGAGCTGGCCAGGGAAGTCTGGGTGACGCTCGACCTCGGCTGCGGTTGCGCGCTCGCCCTGCACGGCGGCGGCAGGCGGCGCTTCGGCGAGGACGCGCCGAGCCTGGTCTTCCGCTGCGACGACCTCGCCACCGCCGGCGCGGCGCTCAGCGCCGCCGGCGCGCGGCTGGCCGAGCCCTTCGAGGCGGCGCCGGGGACGCTCGTCGCCAAGGGCCGCGACCCCGAAGGCAACGCGTTCTCGCTGGAAGCGTCCGCCTAGACCCACAGGTCCAGCGGCGGAAAGACCTGCTCGAAGCCCAGCGCTTCGTAGCAGCGGCGCGCGGCGGGATTCTCCTCGAAGACCATGAGGAAACAGCGGTCGATGCCCTGCGCATGGAGCGCGGCGAGCACCCGGGTCACCGCGGCGCGCGCCAGGCCGCGCCGCCGGTGCGCCTCCAGCGTGTAGACCTGGTTCAGATAGCCCGCGCTGGAGCAGAGCGCGAGGGCCACCAGCGTGTCGCCGGCGTAGACGAGCTGCCCGCGCCCCTCGGGAAAGTCGCCGTTGAGATCGGCGCCGAAGGCCATGCAGCGCTCGCAGAGCCCGCGGTCCCAGGGACCGGCCGTGTAGCCGGGATCGGGGCAGGCGAGCATCAGGGCGACGCAGGCGTCCCAGTCGGACGGCGCGAAGTCGCGCAGGTGATAGCCCGCGGGCGGGGCGGCGGGCTGGACGTCGCCCAGCCGCGTGTGATCCATGCGCAGCATGCGCACGGCGTCTCCTCCTACTTCGCGCCGGTGGGGCCGCCGCGCTCCAGCAGATCCCAGAGCGCGGACACGGCCACGCGCAGGCCGATGGGCAGGGCGCGCTCGTCGGGGTCGAAGCCGGAGCTGTGCAGGCTGGGCGGATCGGTGGCGCCCGGCGGCGCGACGCCAAGGCGGAACTGGAAGCCCGGCACCTGCTGCCCGAAATAGCCGAAGTCCTCGCCGCCCATGCCCGGCGGATACTGCACCCAGGCCGCGTCGCCCAGCAGGCGACGCACCACGCCCCCCACGCGCTCCACCAGCGCCGGGTCGTTGTAGCCGGCCGCGGTGCCGAAGTAGTACTCGAGCACGGGCTCGGGCGCGCCGGCCGCGGCGGCGAGGCCGTCCACGGTGCGTTTCACCTTCTCGGCCAGGGCCTGGCGCGTGGCGTCGTCCTGGCTGCGGACGGTGGCCTCGATTACAACCTCGCTGGGAATGACGTTGCTCTTCGCGCCGCCGTCGATGCGGCCGACGGAGATCACGGCGTGGCTGTTCACGTCGATCTCGCGCGCGACGATGCTCTGAAAGGCCAGCACCATGCGCGCCGCGAGCGTCACCGGATCCACGCCACGGTGCGGATAGGCGCCGTGGCCGCCGTCGCCCTTCACCGTGAGGACGAAACCGTCGACGTTCGCCGTGGCCCAGCCCGGGCAGTAGCCGATGGCGCCCAGCGGCAGCGTGGGGTGATCGTGCAGGGCGAGGATGCAGTCGGGCTTGCGGCCGTCTGCGAAGACGCCGGCGTCGAGCAGCTGCGTCGCGCCCGCGCCGATCTCCTCGCCCGGTTCGAAGAGGAGCAGCAGGCTGCCCGGCATCTCCGCGCGCAGCGCGCTGAAGACCCGCGCCACGCCGAGCCCGATGGCCATGTGCAGATCGTGCCCGCAGGCGTGCATCACGCCGGCCGTGCGGCCGCCGCTCAGCGTGTCAACGCGCTCGCAGGCGAAGGGCAGGCCGGTGGCTTCGGTCAGCGGCAGGCCGTCCATGTCGGCGCGCCAGGCCACCAGCGGGCCCGGCTTCGCGCCGCGGATCAGGGCCACGAGGCCGGTGCCCCAGTCGCCGTCGACGAGTTCGAGGCCGGGGAGCGCCGCGAGCTGTTCGCGCAGGTAGGCCTGGGTCTCGACCTCGCGCAGGGACAGTTCGGCGTGGGCGTGCAGCCAGCGGCGGTCGGCGATGAGCTGGCTTTCCACCGCGTGGGTGCTTGCATCGAGGTCGGCGGCGGCGTGGGCTGGAAGCGGCAAGGCCAGGATGACGAGCAGCAGGGCGCGGCGAAACAATTGTGCTCCCTTCGGAGGGGACTCCCTTCGGCGCGCCCAGTCTAGCGCAGCCGGGGCCCGGCGGGAACCCCCTGCGGTGGCCGGCGTAGTCCTGGCGTCCCCCACCTGGAGGCCCCGATGAACAGCACGCCCTCCCGCCGCGTCCGCTGGCTTCGCGCCGGGCGCGAGTGGGTGCTGACCTTCCTCGTCATGGCCGCGATCCTGGGCTCGGTGCGCTCGGCCGTGGCCGACTGGAACGACGTCCCCAGCGGCTCCATGCGCCCCACCATCCTCGAAGGCGAGCGCATCGCCGTGAACCGCCTGGCCTACGACCTCAAGGTGCCCTTCACGCGCGTGCGCCTGGCCCGCTGGGCGGAGCCGGCGCGCGGGGACATCGTGATCCTGCAGTCGCCCACCGACGGCACGCGGCTGGTGAAGCGCGTCATCGGGCTGCCGGGCGACCTGCTGCAGCAGCGCGACGGGCATCTGTCCATCAACGGCGCGGCGGTGGAGTACAGCCCGATCGAGGGGAGCTTCTGGCGCGAGGACCTGCCCGGCCATCCGCACACCGTGCGGCGCGACGACCGTCGGCCCTTCCTGCGCGAGTTCGGCCCCGTGCGGGTGCCCGAGGGCCACTACTTCGTGATGGGCGACAACCGCGACAACAGCGCCGACTCGCGCGTCTTCGGCGTCGTGGAGCGCGACGCGATCATGGGCCAGGTGAAGGCCGTGGTGGGATCGCTCGATCCCGAGCGCCACTACCTGCCGCGCTGGAACCGCTGGTTCACGGGGTTGGAGTAGCGCGTGAACTTGCGAGCGGCTCGCTCAATGGAGCACGACGAACCTCCGCGCCGCGCTGGCGTCGCCGGTACGCACCTGGAGCAGATAGACTCCCGCGGGGAGCTCCGAGGTGTCCACCTGCAGCGGATGCCGCCCAGCGGCCAGAGATCGGCCACGAAAGACCTCGCGCAGGACGCGCCCCTGCATGTCGATTAGACTCGCCGCGTAGCTTCCATCCCGATCGAGGTCCAGTTCGAACGCGACGCGTGCGGTTGCCGGCTGGGGCGACGGCGCCGAGAGCCTGAGGCCACCCGGAATCGCAAGGGGTAGCGCGGCGAGGGGATCCTGGCAGTCGCCGCCGCCTGTGGTTGTTCGCAGCAGGAGACCGCCCTCGCCGGCCACGAGGTATTCCATCGTGCTGACGGCCTCCACTGCGTTGAATCGCGCCGTAGTCATCGACGAGAGACGGCACCAGGTCTCACCTCGATCAACGGACTTCAAGATCACGCCCTCGTCGCCGACCGCGACCATCACGTTGAAGTCGTTCTTGCTGACGCTGATCGCGCGTAGAGTGGCCTCCGTAGCGCTCATACGCGGCGACCAGCTCGCTCCACCATCCGCGCTGCGCAGGATCGTCCCCCCCTGTCCAACGACGAAGAGGAGGTTCAGGTTCTCGGCGATGGCAAGCAGGTCGGCGGTCGTGCCGCTGACCCGCGGGATCCACTGTGTCGCACCGCTCTCGAGCTTGAGGATCAGCCCGTCGTCTCCCACCGCCCAGGCGGGGCCCGTCGTGACACCGGTCGCACCATGCAGAGCCGCCTGCGTGCCGCTGCTCTCGGGCGTCCAGGTTTGGCCGTAGTCGGTGCCATGGTAGATCGCCCCCTGGCTACCGACTGCCAGAGCCTCACCAACGACGCGCGTGTGAAGGACGAAGTCCTGTGCATCGGGAATGTCCCGCTGCGCCCATACTCCATTGTCAAGATACCGCACGACCCCACCGCCGGCGCCGACCCAGACTTGACTGACGGCAGGTTCGACGACCGAGAACAGATCCGCGCTCGTGCCGACGTCGACGAGAGTCCAGACGGTGTGGTCAGCGTTGGAGCGAGCAACGAGTCCCGCGCGCCCGGTCAGCCAATGCTCAGGGGACGTTGTCTGCTGAATGGCGAGAATGTCCCCCACGGATCCCAGTGGTACCGGCGTCCAGTCTTGGGCGAAAGCGGCGGCGGCCATGAGAAGGACGAGGAGCACTGGCAGTGAGGGGGAGCAGAGCTTCATGATGAGAGGCTCCTGGTGGCGGGGTAGCGGGTCCTGGTCGCTGTTGTGGCCGGCAGAAGCCTAGCACGGCGCGGGGACGTCAAAGGAGAAAACCTATAGCCGCTATCTGGATCCGGGATCGGGTCGATCGAGTCGTCTGGCTACGTCCTGGCCTCACACGCCCACAAAGCGCGCGAGCGCGACCGAGAGCTCCGCGGGATCGTCGACGGTGAGATCCGGCGTGGACTCCGGCCCCCGCGGCTCCTGAGCGATGTGCGAGCCATGGCGCAGGCGCACGGTGGCGAGGCCGAGCGCACGCGCCGGCGCGACGTCGTTGTCGATGCGGTCCCCCACCATGATCGCGCGCGCGGGGTTGCCCGCCGCCGCGAGAAGCGCCTCGAAGAAGCGCGGATCGGGCTTGGCCAGGTCCAGCGTCTCGGAGACCTCCTTCACCGCGAAGTGGCGCAAGAGACCCAGCGTCTCCAGGCGCGCGAGCGCCCGCGGCGAGTTGTTGCTGGCGAGGACGAGTGTGTGGCCTCCCTCGGCGAGTGACTCCAGCAGCGGCGCGGTGGAGGGAAAGGGTGTGGTGAAGGCGGCGTAGTCGTCGTCGCTGAGGGCGTCCCAGCGGGCGCGGACCTCGCGCGTCACGGCCGCCGCCTCGACGGGGTCGCGCGCCAGGCCGTGGATCACCGCGCGCCAGGCGCTGGGCGCCCAGTCGGCCACGGCCTGGGCCTGGGCCGCCGCGATCACCCCCTCGCTCACGGCCTGCCCGCGCGCGGCGAGCACGCGTCCGATGTTGGTCAGCGTGAAGGCGTCGCCGTCGTCGTCGCTCCAGAGCACGTTGCCGATGTCGAGGAGGATCGTGGCCATGCCCCAGCCTAGCAGGCGCGGGCGCGGCGCGAAACCCCTGGCGGGCCGCGACTTGCGGCCGTCTTGACACCGGCCCCGGGTTTTTGCTTACTATGCCCTCGATGTCACTGCGTGTGCGTAAGTGACTGAAACATGCCGCCGTAGCTCAGTTGGCTAGAGTGCCTGGTTGTGGCCCAGGAGGTCATGGGTTCAAGTCCCGTCGGCGGTACCTCGTGGCGAGCGCCACGCTGACCACAGTGAACTAGGATTCCCGTCATGGCTGCGCCCGAACGTCCCACACCGCGCCTGCCCCGTGGGTTTCGCGACGTCTTCGGCGACGCCCTGGTGCAGCGCCAGCGGATGATCGAGCGCATCGTCGCGGTCTATCGCCGCTACGGGTTCACCGCGCTCGAGACGCCCATCGTCGAGTACCTCGAGACGCTGGGCAAGTATCTCCCCGACACGGATCGTCCCGAAGGCGGCGTCTTCGCCTTCCGCGACGAGCGCGACGAGTGGCTGGCCCTGCGCTACGACCTCACCGCGCCGCTGTCGCGGGTCATGGCGCAGTACCCCGACCTGCCGCTGCCCTTCCGCCGCTACCAGGTGGGTTCCGTCTTTCGCGACGAGAAGCCCGGCCCGGGCCGCTTCTGCGAGTTCATCCAGTGCGACTTCGACACGGTGGGCACGGCCTCCATGCTTGCCGACGCCGAGGTCTGCAGCGTGCTGGGCGACGTGATGGAGGCCCTCGGCTTCCAGCCCGGCGACTACCGCATCCGCGTGAACAACCGCAAGGTGCTGAACGGCGTGCTGGAGAAGGCGGGGCTGAACGTCGCGGACTCCCGCGAGGACGTGGCCGGCCCCTGGCTCACCGTGCTGCGCGCCATCGACAAGCTCGACCGCGTGGGCCTTGACGGCGTCGCCCAGCTCCTCGGCAAGGGCCGCATGGACGAGTCCGGCGACTTCACCAAGGGCGCCGCGCTGGCCACGGGCCAGATCGACACGATCCTCGGCTACCTGCAGCTCGTCGGTCAGGAGCGCGGCGCGCTCGTGACCGCGCTGGGCGCGCTCACCGCGGGCTCCAAGGTGGGCGAGGAGGGCGTGGCCGAACTCGCCGAGATCGACCGCCTGCTCACGGCCGCGGGCGCGGGCGACGAGCGCATCACCTTCGACCCCACGGTCGTGCGCGGCCTGGCCTACTACACGGGCCCTGTTTACGAGGCCGAACTCACCTTCGAGGTGAAGGACGAGAAGGGCGAGGTCACCCGCTTCGGCAGCGTGGCCGGCGGCGGGCGCTACGACGACCTCGTCGACCGCTTCCTCGGCAAGGTCGTGCCGGCCACGGGCGCGTCCATGGGCGTGGACCGCCTGCTCGCCGCGCTCGAACTCGCGCGTCCCGAGGCGGGCGGCGGCCCCGACTCCGTGCTCGTCGTCGTGATGGACCCGAACTTCATGGCCGAGTACATGGGCCTCGCCGCCGAGCTGCGCGCCGCGGGCGTCGCCGCCGAGCTCTACATGGGCGAAGGCCGCGTGGGCGCCCAGCTGCGCTACGCGGACCGGCGCGGCCTGCCCGCCGTGGTGATCTGCGGCGAGAACGAGTTCGCGTCGAACGAGGTGTCGGTGAAGGACCTCGCCGTGGGCCGCAAGCTCGCGCAGGGCATGAGCGACCGCAAGCAGTGGCAGGAAGAACGCCCCGCGCAGGTGACGATCCCGCGCGGCGAGCTGGTGGCCACCGTGCGGCGGATCATCGACGGCGAATAGCGTCCGGCGATTCCGGTGTCCGCCCCCGAGGCCGACACCGCCCGTGCCCACCAGGCCGCCTGCCTCGGCATGTTTTCATTGCCAAATCGCCGCCCCCCCCCTGTACAGGTGCTGATTCCTGAGCTATGATTACCACTAGCCAGGAGGGCCGATATGACGAATGGACCGAATCCCGCCAATTCGCGCCGGCAACTGCTGGCGCTTTTTGTTTGGCTCCTGCGCGCTTTGAGCTTGGTAGCGCTGCTCTCCCTCTCTTCGCTGGTCCACGCGACCCAGTTCCGAGATTGCGATGATGGCCTCCAGCTGATTTGCGCCGATGGAGATTCTCTCGCGCCCGTCGACTCGACGGTCTTTGCCGGGAACCCCATCTTCAACAAGCACTTCACGGTCTTCCTCTGCTGGGAGCCGGGCGCCCCTGGGGCCACTGGGGCCCCTGGCTCCCGATGGGACGAAGACGACTTGCGCGAGTTTGCCAACATCGTCGTCGACTCGCTGGCGGGTGATGTGAGTGGAATGGCGAAGTCGATCCTCGACTACTTCGGCGAGGACGCGTTCGCTTCCGTCGATACGCTCTTCGGAATCCAGACCAAGACTGGTGCCCCCGCGGGGCAGGACACGACCTACACCCACTTCGGAATCTACATCTTCGACACCTGCCGGGTTATCAATGCGACACATGAGTACGTGACAGCCCACATCGAGGGCCAAGACGGGCAGTTCTTGACACCTTGGGAGGTCGCGCGCGACGCCTTCGCACACGAGTGGCAGCATGTTTGCCACCACAGCTGGCAACGTGTGGATCGGAGCACATCGATATTCGAGAGCTTCGACGAAATGTGCTCTGTGCTTTCCGCATCCAAGTACGGCCTGGATGGCTCCGATACGCACACGTCTCCCTATGATACCCCGGTCAGCAATAACGGAAGCGGCTCTCACTACGCCTCGGCCTGCCAGAACGCGGTACCCGTGACCCAGGACAGCCTCCTCGGGTCGGGGTGCCTTTCGAGGTTTGGCAACGTCTACAATGACTGGGCGATGTTCGCGATCTACCTGGACAACGTATTCACGTTGCCCGGCGAAGCGCTAGAGGACAGCCTGGTCTACCGCTGGATCCGCACCTACACGGAAGATGAGGGCCATCGGACCTACTTGCACAATTTCCCGGGACTGGGGATTGCGCTGGATGTCCCAGACCTCGATGCCTTTTTCTCGTCTTCCAGTGCGAGCCCGCACCAGCGTGTCAACGAGGTCTTCCGCGCCTATGGCCTCGCGAAGTTTCTCAACCTTCAGAGTCCCACATCGGATGAGGAAATCTACCAGTGGCTCGGAGAGGGCGACGATCCCGATGGCTACCAGCCTCAGGCGCTGTACAACTTCCTTCAGGACTCGAACGGGGTTTGCTACGACAACATCCAGGCGTTTCCTCCCTACCACACGTGCTCGTCCGATCGTCAGGTGGTGTCCGGGTGGCAGTTCAGCTCAGATTACTGGCCCACGGACTGCGACGCGGATGACTACAGCTGGTTCGTTCCGGAGTGGAACAAGCGACGCTTGGTAGGGGTCCAGACCTTCGCTAGCAACTACCTTGTGTTCCAGCCCCCGGACACTTCTGGGGTGGACCTCAGTGTCAGCTTCCGCTTCCTCGATGAGTATCCTTGCATGATCTGCCCCACCGATCCAGACAGCGCCTATGCACTGCAATCGGTGACGGCGGCGTACGAAGGCAAAGTCCGACTCGCCGTGGATCTGATTGGCTATGACCTGCCCTTCGCACCGGACGACCTAGATCCACGCGACAATGGCCTGGATGTGTACGGCGAACGGAAGCGCAGCATCGAGACCCACTGGATCGAGCCTGCGCCAGGGCAGGTCGTTGATTTCAACGTGACGGACTTCGGCAAGGGGAATAGCGATGCTGTTGCGCTAGTGCTCACGCTTGTTCCCAAGGAAGGGGTCGCGGGGAACCTCAATCCCATCATGCTGCCCTACGAGTACCGCTTTCAGACCGTTCCGGACACAGTCGTGAGCCTCCCCGACACGATTGGTGGTACCGACTGCCATGTCGTCGTCGAAGCTGGTGAAACGGCCTGGGTCGACGGTGAGGTACGGATCCTGCCGGGTTGCGACCTCACGGTTGAAGAGGGAGCCAGGGTCTACTTCCGAAACGCTACGTCCAAAATCGTGGCCGATGGAGGCTCCCTCCTGGTGAGAGGCACCGCCGAAGCGCCAGTGGAGTTTCTCCCGTCGATTCTTCCGGGGGACACGAACACAGACTACGCAGGGCTTTTCGCAGAGAATCTCGGGCTATTGGACCTCGACTACTGCCGGCTGAATGACGCGGAGCAGATCGTCGCCGACAGCGCCCTCGTGAGAATAAGCTACTCCACGCTCTATCTGGCCGACACCAACGACAACGCAATCGTCCTTGATCTTCAGAATGGCCCGCGGGAGCCCGCGCTGGAGTACTGCGAGATCCCGAGTGTCAATCGAATCTGGATCGACTCGGGAGTCGGCAGGTCGGCTGAGATCGCGAATTGTACGATCTCTCAGCGGGAGAACTTCCAGTCTCTCCTCTCCCTGCCTCCTCCCCTGGTCTACTGCATGAGGGGTACCCTCAGTGTATCCAACACGGAGATGTACTTCCTTAGGACGGGCATTCAGATCGGTGAGAAGTTCATGCCGCACCAGCCGATGGCGTACCTTGGGCCAAACCTAACGATCGAACCGCACTCAGCTGCAGTTGCTCCTGAAACCGGGATCCAATGCAGGGGGAGTTCTAGAGTCTACGCCCAGTACTGCGACATTGCGGGTCCACGGGTCGGGGCTAAGAACTGGGACTCCGCCCAGCTCAGCCTGGACCACGTCGACATCCACTTGTGTGACTACGGCGTTATCAACTACGCCTGGAGCGGTACCGTTGACCTTGGCGCGCCGGGTCAGAGCGCGGGCGGAAACTTCATCGCGCCGCTAACCACCAGTGCGGACTGCTGGACGTACGTGCAGGGAACACCAGCTTCCTGCTACGAGGACGCTGCCGAAGTTGAGATGGTGCGCATCTACAACGCCACGACCAACGTCATTCCGGCGGAGGGCAATGCCTGGGGGACCTGCGAGGGCTTTGGGGAGGACTATGGGATTGACTGCATGTGCCCTGACGCGTTCTTCAAGCCCGATTCAACGCGCGTCGATTTCGGACCCTGGACCGCTCAGAACTCTCTCTTCGCCTGCGGGACGAGTCCTACTGACCCCGGTTTCTACATCGGTATAGAGTCCGCGGCTCCACCACCTGAGGGCGCTTGGCCGAACCCGTTCAACGGGCAGATTCACTTCCGCTATAGGGCACCCGGCGCTCCGGCAAGACTCCAGGTCTTTGACATCCTTGGCCGGGAAGTCCGGAGGCTCTCGGCAACGATTGGCGAGAACGGTGATCAGCTCTTCATTTGGAGGGGCGACTCCGAACAGGGCCAGCCTGTCAGCTCGGGAGTCTACCTGTACCGCATCGTCGGAGAAGCCAAGACACTCAAGGGGAAGGTGATCTATGTCAAGTAATCCCAGAAGCTTGAGGTTGGGCAAGGTCGTTCTTGTGGTCGCCGTTGCCACAGCTTCCATTCACTCCTCACACTGCAGAGCACTCGAGATCGAGGAGACGGCCCTTGCCTTTGCTGCGGACGCCAGCAGCGGGGGGTTCGTGACTGTCGTAGGCGGCGCAGGCATCGTGGCGACTGGTCGGCAGATCGTGCTAGAATGGTTACTCGTCACTCCGGTTTCTCTGAGTGACGACGATGTCCTTCTCGGCCTTGAGGTCCTTTGCCGTAGCGGAGATGACGAAGTGTCCATGCTCCAGCTCCTCGACCTGTTCCCCGCCAAGGAGGACGGCGAACACCGAGAGATTCTATTCGACTTGAGCCCTTTGGCGATGCTGGATTCCTTGCCGTGTCCTGGGGACAGCCTGCTTCTTCGGCTTGCGCCACAGGAGGAATCGGTTGTCCTCACGGTCGATGTGGAGGCCCCTAATGCGAATCTGCAGATCGTTCAGTTTTAGCTACGCCATCTTGCTTTCGGCCATGCTTGCTGCCCTTGGCCTAGGAGTTCCTTCCAGCGCCACGGCCGCGCCGACAGAACGCGGTTTTCTGTCGATTGACATCCACGATGGCGTCCCTTACTCGCCGATCTGGGGGCCAACCAGCACTACAGTGGTGGGGAACTTCATGACCTGGCCGGACGACACCTTTGACGAGGGTTTCATCGTTCAGCGGATCTGGTTCTACCATGGCGGCGACTACGCCGAGTCTGGCATCCCCTATGAGGTACATCTGATCTACCGGATTCGCTACAGCGACGGATCAGAGGGCTTTTCCTTTCAGCGACTCAACGAGTATACGACCACTTGCAACTACTGCTGGGAGGAGCTTGATGTATTTCACTGGTTCGCGCTGGGTGGTTCGAACGAGGAGGAGACCTTCGGGGTGTTCATCCGGCCCCTCGCCGGTGGAGGTGCCGACGGCCACCATCCCATGCTTTGGCGAGACCAATCCTCGGACCATGTGCACCTGTCTGCCATACTAAACACATGGTTTGGCCGAGACACCGCCCCTGCCCCCGAGCCTCCGGGGGACCGCGACCTCTATACGCTAGGCATCTACTTCAGCGACTACGGGATGGGCGAGATTCTCCTCGGGATGGAGATCGAGAGCGACGGGATCGTCGTCGTAGAGCCCACGAGCTTCTCTGCAGTAAAGTCGCTGTACTGAGCTCGCGCCGGACACCCACCGTCCGCGCCGAAGGACCCGCAGGACCATGCCCCGCTGCATCGCCTTTCTCCGCGCCATCAACGTCGGCGGTCACACCGTCACCATGGACGCCCTGCGCGGCCACTTCGTCGACCTGGGCATCGCCGCCCCTGAGACCTTCATCGCCAGCGGCAACGTGATCTTCACCACCCGCGCGCGCTCGCTGCCCGCGCTGGAGACGAAGATCGAACGCCACCTCGAGGCCGCCCTCGGCTACGCCGTGGCCACCTTCCTGCGCACCGACGTGGAGCTGGCGGCGATCGTCGCGCATGCGGACGCGCTGCCCGCGGCCACGGCCCACAACGTGGGCTTTCTCAAGGCGCCGCTCACCGCGCCCCAGCGCCGCGCGCTCGCGGGCCTGGAGACCGCCATCGACCGCTTCCACCTGCACGGCCATGAGCTGCACTGGCTCTGCGATGCAGAGCAGAGCGACTCGACGTTCTCCAACGCGGTCTTCGAGAAGACGCTCGGCCAGCGCGCCACCTTCCGCGGGCTGAACACGCTGCGGCGACTCGTGGCGAAGTATCCCGCGACCTAGAGGTTCGACTCCACCTGCCCCCGCAGCCAGCGCAGGTAGTCGGCGCGCGCAGGCTCTTGCTCCGCGCGGGCCAGCCCCTCCAGCCAGAGCAGCGCGTCCTGGCCGCGGCCCAGGTCGATGAGGCAGGCGGCCCGTCGCAGCACCAGCGCGCGGTAGAGCGAGTCCCGCGGCACGGGGTAGCGCAGGCCGAGGCCGTAGCAGTCCACGGCGGGGACGAGCTGCCCGTAGACCTCGCAGACCGTCCCCCACTCGTAGTAGAAGGTCGCCTCGGAGCCCGTGGGTCCCGCCGGCCCCAGTTGCAGCGCCGGAGGTTCGGGAATCGCGTCGCGTTCGGCGAAGGGCGTCTGCCAGCGCGGATTGCGGTAGACGACGATCTCCGGCCCGCCGCCCGTGGGCGCGAAGTCCGCCACGCGCTCCCAGTCGCGATCGAGTCGCGCGTAGAACGCGCACTGCGCGGCGAACTGCGCCGGGTCGCGCGCGTAGCGGCCGCGCACTGCGTCCGAGGTGACGAGCAGGTCGGCCATGGCGTAGAGGTCGAGGTCGTAGAGCGGGGCCGTGCGCTCGGGGTAGACCTGGTACATGGGGATCAAGAGCGCGCCGAAGTCGGGCCGCGTTTCGAGCGCCTCGGCGCGCGCGCCGATGGCCCTGGGCAGCGAGAGCGTCTGCTGCGGTCCCGACAGCTCGGGCCCGTAGAGCTCGCTGACCACCAGCGAACCGCGCGGCACGTTGGCCTCGATCCAGCGCGTGGACGTGGCCCGCGTGTCGCTGCCGATGCTCCGCAGGTAGCCGGGGTAGGCGAGGAGCGAGGGCGCCGCGGCTGCGAGGAGTAGCGCCGCGGCCAGGCCCGCCCGTGCGGGCGCGGCGAAGGCGCGGAGCCGGGGGAGATCCAGCAACGCCTTCGCCCCCGCCGCCGCGAAGAGCAGCAGCAAGGGCAGCGCCGGCAGCAGGTACCGTTCGGCGTGGAGCGTCCAGGTGTTCACTACGAGCAGGTAAGGCAGCAAGAAGGCGGCGAGGATCAGCGCCGCGGGGCGCCGCCGCGCAATGCCGTGCGTCAAGCCGGCGAGCGCGAGCAGCGCGGCCGGCCAGCCGAGGAAGCTGCCGGCCAGCACGCGGCCGTAGTAGGCCAGGCTCGACGTCCCCGCCAGCCCGAACTGCCCCAGGCTCAGATGCTGCTGCTCGTAACCGAAGTGCTCGCGGAAGGTGCCGAAGTCGATGAGCACGTAGGGGCTAGTTGCCGCGAACACCAGCGCCGCGGCAGCGAGCGCGGCCACCGGCCACCACGCGCGCAGGGCCGCGCCGTGTTCGCGCCGCGCGACGATCGCCGCCGCCCCCAGCGGCAGCGCCAGCAGCGCGCCCGTGTACTTCGTGGAGGCAGCCAGGCCCATCGCCGCGCCGGCCGCGAGCCAGGCGCGCAGGCTCGGCCGCTCGGCGGCCCGCAGCAGGGCGAGCAGGGTGAGCAGCGTGAAGCAGGTGAGCGGAACGTCCACCTCGATCATCTGCGAGCGCGCGATGTGCGTGGTGCTCAGCGCCAGCAGCGCCGCGCCGCCCGCGGCAGTGAGCGCCCCGCCGAGGCGGCGGCCCAGCGGCCAGGCGAGGGCGACCGTCGCCGCGCCGAAGAGCGCCTGCAGCGCGCGGCCCGCCAGCATGACGGCACTGGGATCCACGACGTAGTGGGCGGCGAAGTCCGTCGCCGAGTCCACCATGCCGGCGAGGCGCTGGACGCCGAAGACCGCGCCCTGGAGCGCGAGGTGCAGGTAGAGCGTGAGGCTGGGGTAGTTGAAGAACTCGGGGTCGAGGTGGAGCGTGCTCTGCCCCCACCGCCACATGTACCAGGCCTTCTTGAGAGGAACGGCTTCCTCGAAGACGAAGGGCAGACCCCAGTTCAGCAGGTACAGCCGCAGGCCGAGGGAGAGTCCAACGAGACCAGCCCACAACCAAAGGCGCGCGGTGCGGGTCACTGCCAGGCCTCCGAGTCGTAGTTGGAGCTGAGTTCGAGGAGGGAGTCGCCGTCCGCGCCCACGAAGGGGGCGAGCTGGGCTTCCTGGAAGCGGGGGTCGTCAGTGGCCAGATCGGCATACCAGACGATGGGCGCTCCTCGCGACACCAGACGCCGCTGCATCCTCAGCAGGGCCGCAGGGTCGGCCAGGAGCGCTCGCGGCGCCAGGTCGGAGGCGACGCACTCGGCCGCGGCGGCCCCCGCCGCTTCACCGATAGCCCACTCGATGGGATGGAGGCGCGTGCAACTCGCCGTGATGTGCGTGACGCCGAGACAGCGCCCCGCGGCGAGGAGGTTCTCAATCCGCTCGGGGACCAGCGCTACCAGGGGGATCTGGAAGGGGCGCGTGGCCTCGGAGGATATGGTCTCGGCGCAGGGCCCGGGGTGAAGGTCCAGCCCGTAGTGCCCGATGGCGACCGCGTCCCGAAAGAAGCGGCCCCGGCGTCGCCCGGGAAGCAGGGCCTTGGCGACATCCTGCTCACGCAGGGTGGTCCAGGCGGCAAGCCGCCTGGACTCGCGGACATAGGGGTGGAGGGCGAGGCCGTCGTCGGAGCCCATGGCGGCGATGAGCAGGCGCAGCTCGGGATGGCCGACACCGCCGTCGGCGCGGGGCATCGCGGTCTGCATCCAGTGGAAGAAGGCAAGGCTCAGCGCCTTCGCCTCACGAAGGGCGGCCAACTGCTGCTCGGGATCCGCGCTGAGCAGTCCGCCCCCGCGGTAGTCCATGGTCGGCCAGTTGACGAGAGTCAGCGCGCAGGCGTGGGCGGCGGGATCGAACTGCGTGGCGTCAATCAGGCGACGGTAGGTCCAGAGGGATCCCGGCGCGCCGGGGAGCGTGGCGTGCAGCGTCGGGGGACCGGCGTCGCCAGACGCGCTCCCGAGAGGCAGAGGCCAGGGGTCGTCGAAGCCGGCGTCAGCCACGACGCGCGCGTAGTCGGGCGGCGCAGGCCAGGGGCGGCTTTCGCCCGGACGCGCCTCGACGACGAACGGGTAGGTGAACGCCGCCTCGCAGCGCGAGTCAGCCAGCGCTGGAGCGCTCGGCTCCCCGGTGACGTTGCGGGACTCCGCGCCAACCGTGTAGTGCGCGCCGACCAGCGGCAGCAGGTCGCCGAGGGCGGTGGCGTCGAGATAGTAGGCCGAGCGAACGCGACAGCGGGCGGCGGAGTCGAGTTGTACCAGGTCCACCGCGACGACCCGCGCGCCCGCGACCTCGGCGCGATAGGGCTTCCAGCGGCGGAGGATGCTCAGCGCTCCACTTGCGCAGTGCGGGGCCAGAAGGCTGTCCAGGGCCGCAACGCCCACGGCAGGCTCGAAGGCCAGCGCACTGGCCCAGCAGTTGCCGGGGTTCAGTCGCGCGGGCGGCGGCGTCGCGCGGCAGAGCGGGCGGTAGTGATCGCGTATGAGCGCGCGGAAGCGCTGGTAGCTGCGAGTTGCGCCGCTAGTTTCGACCCAGTAGTTCTCGTCCAACGCGGAGACGCCCTCGGCAGTCGCTTGTCCCCCCAGCCACCGGGTCTCCTCGCTGAGCAGGACCCGCAAGCCGGCGTCGCAGGCCGCAAGCGCGGCCGCGCAGCCGCCGAGTCCCCCGCCGGCGATGTAGACGTCGACCGCAATTGAATCAGGGGGCGCAGACTCGGCGACGTGCACCAGGCTCAGGCATTGCACGTCGAGCACGGTGGCCGGCGTCGCTCTCTGGGCAAGACCAGCGAGCAGCGTCAGCACAAGGAAGAGTGGGCGGCCCATGCCGCAAGCATAGCGGGAGCGATCGCCGCGGGCAATGCGACCCGCCCCCGGGGGCGGGCTAGTAGACGCTCTCGACCCGCGTGACCTCGGGGATCTGCTGCTTGAGCGTGGCCTCGATGCCCGCGCGCAGGGTCATGGTGCTGGCCGGGCAGCCGTCGCAGGCGCCGACCAGGCGGACGAGGACGACGCCGTCCTCGGTCACGTCCACCAGGTCCACGTTGCCGCCGTCCATCATCAGCGCCGGCCGGATGATGTCCAGGGCCGCCTCGACGCGATCGTTCAGCGTTGCCTCCGTCATCGCACACCTCACTCTGCCGGGCGCGCCCGGGCGAAAGGTCTAGGCCGTCTGGGTCGCCGGCAGGGCCGCCAGCGCCGTCTCCAGGTCCGCGAGGATCTCGTCGCCGTCCTCGATGCCCACGCTGAGGCGCACGAGGCCGTCGGTGATGCCCGCCTGCCGCCGCAGTTCCGGCTTCATGCTGGCGTGGGTCATGCTGGCCGGGTGCTGGATCAGGGTCTCCACGCCGCCCAGGCTCACCGCGAGCTGGGCCAGCGTCACGCCCTCCATGAGCGCGCGGCCGGCCTCGAGGCCGCCCTTGAGCTCGAAGCTGATCACCCCGCCGCCCCCGCTCGCCTGCTTCCTGGACACGGCGTAGCCGGGATCGCTGGCGAGACCGGGGTAGCGCACCCAGGCCACCGCCGGGTGCTGCTCGAGCCGCTCGGCCACGCGCTGCGCGGTCTCGCAGTGCCGCGCCATGCGCAGGCTGAGGGTCTTGAGGCCGCGGTGCACCAGGAAGGCGTCGTGGGGCGCCAGCGTGCCGCCGGCCAGGTTCAGCGCCGGGCGCAGCAGCTTCCAGTCGGCCTCGGTCCTCGGGATGATCGCGCCGCCCACCACGTCGGCGTGGCCGTTGAGGAACTTCGTCAGGCTGTGGACGACCACGTCCGCCCCCAGCTCCAGCGGACGCTGCAGCACGGGGCTCAGGAAGGTGTTGTCCACGGTCAGGCGCGCGCCGGCCGCGTGGGCCAGCTCCGCCGCGGCGGCGAGGTCGGTGACCGCCAGCGTCGGATTGCCCGGCGTCTCAATGTGAACCACGGCTGTGTCTTTGCGGATCGCCGCCTTCAGCGCGGCGAGGTCCGAGCTGTCCACGAAGGTCGTCTCGACGCCCAGCTTGGCGAACATGCCGTTCAGCAGGCTCGTCACCGGGCCGTAGACGGACTCGCTACAGACCACGTGGTCGCCGGTCTTGAGAAATGCCGCAAAAGTCGTGTGGATGGCGGCCATGCCGCTGGCGCAGGCCAGGCCCATGAAGCCGCCCTCGAGCTCGGCCAGCGCCTGCTCGAGCGCCCGCACCGTGGGGTTGCCCAGGCGCGTGTAGATGAACCCCTCGCCCCGGTCGTTCCCCCCGGCGAAGAGCCCGGCGCCGTGCTCCACGCTGTCGAACTTGAAGGTGGAGGTCTGGTAGATGGGCGGCACCACCGCCCGGTGCTCGTTGTCGCCCACGCCGGCGTGCACGCAGCGGGTGTCCATGCTCTCGTGATCGGGGTGCTTGCTCGCGCTCATGGAAGGGCTCCCTTGGATGGAATCGGCCGGGTGGGCAGGGGTCCGGGCGAGACCAAGATAGCCCCCCCGCCGTCGTTTGTCACGCCTCCACGGCCCGCTGCCCCGCGGGTTCTTTGCCCCGCCCCGCGCCCTTCCCCTATAATTAACTAGACTCGGCTGTCGCTCACCGAAAGCCATTGCAGGGGGGGAATGACATGACTACTGCTCGCAAGCGGATGCTGTCGCTCGTACTGGGCGGTCTGATCACTCTCGGGACGGGCGCTGCCATGGCCCAGAACTGCGCCGACTACCACGGCCACATGGACCTGCTCTCCCTGGAGGCCACGAGCGGGCTGTCCGAGGGCTTCGCCTTCGACCCGGTCGCCGGGCGCGCCTACGTCGCCAGACGCGCCAACACCTACTACGAGTGGGGCGCCGGAATCATGGTCGTGGACACCAGCGATCCCGCGCACCTCGGCGAACTCGGCGCCTGGGCCGGCACGGACGCCGACATCTACGGCCTCGACCACGTCAACGGCCTCCTGCCCCTGGGCGACGTCCTCTGGGCGGGCATCACCGGGCAGGACCTGGTGGTGCTGGACGTGACGGACCCCGCCGCCATCGTCCCGCTATCCACGCTCGATCTGCCCGGCGTGCCGCGGGACTTCGTGAAGGTGGGCGATCTGGTCTACGCGGCCGTCTCCGAGGCGGGGCTGCAGATCCTCGACGCCGTCGATCCGCTCGCCCCCGCGCTCGTCGGCTACGCGGACAGCTACGGCGACGCTCGCGCCCTCGCTCTCCTGGGCGACTACGCCTACCTCGCCGCGGGACCCTTCGTGGGGCTGCAGGTGGTGGACGTGAGCAATCCCGCCGCGCCCGTGCACCTGCTCGACCCCGCCGTGCCCGGCGACATTCTCGACGTCACCGTGGCCGGCGGTCTCGTCTACACGGCCGGCACCGAGGGCCTGCGGATCTGCGCGCCGGCCGGCGGCGGCGCGCTGACGGTGCTGGGCAGCTTCGCGCCGGCGGGCGTCGACACGATCTTCAGCGTGAGCGTGGAGGGGAACCGCGGCGTCGTCAGCGGCGGCGGCCAGCTCTACCTCCTCGACCTGAGCGATCCCGCGGCGCCGGTCGTGCTCGGCGTCACCAACACGACCCGCGGGCTGCGGAGCGTCGCGCTGCGGGACGGCCTCGTCTGGGGAGTGTCCCACGAGTCGCAGCTCGACAGCTACTACTCGGCCTTCTTCACTCTCGATCCCGCGGACGGCAGCATGGTGCCCACGAGCGAGTACCTGCCGACGTCGGGCAACGTGCGCGCGATGGCGCTGGGCAGCGACGGCTATCTCTACCTGCTCACGCAGTCCGGCGGCAACGTCGTCCGCTTCGACGTGAGCGCACCGGGCGCCACCGCGCAGGCCGGCCTGGTCGATCTCTACGGCAACGGCATCGCCCTGGCCGCCGGCAACGGCTTCCTGCTGGCGTCCACCGTCGACGTGGGCATCTACACGGTGGGGCTCGATCCCTTCGAGCCGGTCCACGACTTCGACCCGGGCGATTACGTCGAGGGCATCGTCATGGACGGCGACCTGGCCTACCTCTCGGTCAACGACGCGGGGCTGCAGATCTACGACTACAGCGACCCGCTCGCGCCCGTGCAGCGGGGCGTCCTCGCCGGCGAGGGCATCTTCCAGGCCGTTCAGCGCGGCGACCGGCTCTACATCCAGCAGTACTTCCTGAGCGCCAACGACCACCTCTGGACCGTGGACGTGAGCGACCCCGATGCGCCTGTGCTGCTCGACGACCTCACGATGCCCTTCGATCGCATCGGCGAGCTCGCGATCGTCGGCGACTACCTCTACGTCGGCGGGCTCGAGGACGGCTACGGCCTGAGCTGCTACTCCCTCGCCGATCCCGACGCCCCGGCCCTGGCCAGCAGCATCGAGCTGCCGGCGTCGCCGAGCTGCTTCGCGGTGGACGGCGACATCGTCTACGCGGGCTACAACCGCTACTTCATGAACAAGGTGGAGGTGCTGGACGCCACGGAACCGGCGGCCCCCCTGCGCGTGGGGCAGCTCGACTGCCTGAACATCCCCAGTTCCCTGCGCACGCTGGGCGATCGACTCTTCGTGGGGCTCTGGGGCGCGTTCGTGGACGGACTCGAGGTCGGCCCCGTGCAGTGCCAGCCCACGGCGGTCGAGGACACGCCGCTCGCCGCGCCGCTCCTCGTCGCCCATCCCAACCCCTTCAACCCCAAGACGCGCGTGAGCTTCGCGCTGCCCGAGGCGGCCTTCGCCACGGTGAGCATCCATGACGTCACGGGACGCCACCTGCGCACGCTCACACGGGCGATGCTGCCCGCGGGGCTCAACCAGCTCGACTGGGACGGCGCCGACGACCGCGGCCGCCCGCTCGCCTCGGGGCTGTACTTCGCCCGCCTGGAGGCGGGGACGCTCCACGCGTCCTGCAAGCTCGCGCTGATTCGCTGACCGTCGCTCACCGGGGAGGTCTCGCGATGTTCGCAAGGAAGCTCCGTGTCCACCGCGCCGTCCTGACGGCGGCGATTTGCCTGACCCTGGCCGCCGGCGCGCGTGCTCAGGACTGCGGCGACTACGACGAGCACCTCCGCCTCGGCGCGGGCCGCATCTTCAGCACCGGCGTCCCCTTCCGCATGGACCGCGCGGGCGATCTGGCGGTGGTGGTGAACGGCCTGGACGACGGCCACGGACCGCTCTGGGACGGCGTGGACGTCTTCTCCCTCGCCGACCCCGACGCGCCGGTCCTTCTGAGCAGCGTCGACGTCCACATGCCGCGCGACGTTCGCCTGCACGGCACCGTGGCCTACGTCCTGCGCAGCGAGTACTACAGCACGCCGGCGCGGCTGATGGTGCTCGACCTCAGCGATCCCGGCGCGCCGCAGTTCCTCGCCGGCGGGATCGATCTGCCCGGGGACGCGCGGCGGCTCTGCCTCGACGCGGACGGTGACCGCATCCTCGTGACCTGCGCCGCAAACGCCATGCTCGTGGTCGACGTGAGCACGCCCACCGATCCCCAGCTCCTCGGCACGGCGACCTTGCCCTCAACCCCGCTCGACGTGGCGGCGGCCTGGGGCTACGCCTTCGTGAGCGACGAGATCGACAACCTCCGCATCCTCGACCTCGCCGATCCGTCCGCGCCGGTGCTGGTCGGCACGCTGCCGCTGGGCGACAGCTACCCCGAGGTGGAGGCGGAGGGCGGGTACGTCTACGTGGCGGGCGACGGCCTCAAGATCTTTCTCTGGCAGGGCGGCGGCCAGCTCGAAGTCCGTGGCGGCGTGCCGCTGAGCAGCTACGGAGTCCGCGTCCGCAGTCTCGAGCTGAACGGGAATCTGGCGGCGATGTGCAACGAGTGGGGCGTCTACGTCGAGGACGTCAGCGTCGCCGCAGATCCGCAGCGCCTCGTCGACCTGCCGCTGTCCTACACCGATGCACTGCTGCCCCGCTGCCTCAACCTGGACGACGGCTCCTGCGCCATCGTCCTCGGCGGCACGGATGGCTGGGACATCCCCCCCACCGAGTGGCCCGTCTCTCAGGTCCAGGTGCTGCAGCTGGGGGATCTCCAGGACGCCACGCTGCCCTGGACCGCCCCCGTCTCGCCCAACGCGATCTGCGCCGGCGCCACACCGGGGCTGTACTACGCGGTGGGCCCGACCGGATTCGTCGAGCTCGACATCAGCGACCCCGCCGCCGTCTCCGTGCTGCGCGAGCTGCCCCTCGACTACAGCGAAGCGCTGGCGGTGGACGGCTCCCTGGCCTGCGTGGGCGTCGACCCCCTCAGCTCCGGGCAGGGCTTCGCGCTGATCGACCTGGTGAACTGGGAGATCGTCCATCAGGCGGACTGGGGCTACTCCGGCCACGTCTTCGCCTGCGCGCTGCGCGATGGCTACGCCTACCTGGCCGCCGGCACCCGCGGCTTCGAAGTCTACGACGTGAGCGATCCCGCGCAGCCGGCGCTGGTCGCGCACTTCGACCACTTCAGCAACGACGTCGACCTGCGCGGCGACACGGCCTTCGTGATGTCCCGCGCCGAGCTCTACGCCTACGACGTCAGCGATCCGCAGGCGATCCCCGCCCCGGCGGTCTGGGAGCACCCCGACGCGGAGTACAACTTCAATGGTCTCGGCCTCCTCGGCGGTACGGGCTACATGTACTGGAGCGGGCCCTACGGGGCCACGGAGCTGGCCGCCGTCGACCTGGCCCAGCCGGCTGCGCCCATCCCAGCCGACAGCCTCCGGCTGGTCGGCGAAATGCAGTCCTTCGACGCCCGGGGCGTGCTCGGTCTCGTGGGCGGCGGCTACGACCCCGACCTGCTCTACCTGCTGGACCTGAGCCTGCCCCTACACCCGCGGATCGCCGCCACGCTGCGGGGCCACTTTGACCTCGTCCACGTCGCGGACAACTGCCTCATCGCCGTGGGGAGCAGCGGCGGATCGATGCGGCTGGGACCGCTGCCCTGCTGGCTGACGGCGGCGCCGGACACGCCCGTGCTCGCCGCGCGGCACCTGCTCGCGCCACACCCCAACCCCTTCAACCCCACGGTCACGCTGACCTTGCGCATGCCGTCGGCGGGTGCGGGAAGCCTGGCCATCCACGACGTCAACGGTCGCCGCGTGCGCCAGCTCCTCGCGGGGAGCCTGCCGGCCGGTGAGCGAAACGTGCAGTGGGACGGCCGCGACGAGCACGGCGCCGCGCTGGCCTCGGGCGTCTACTTCGCGCGCTTCGAGGGCGGCGGCGTGAGCGAGGCCGTGAAGCTGGTCCTGCTGCGCTGAACGCAGTCGCATTCAGCCAGACGCTCAGGTAGGGGGTCAGGCGCCCTTGCGCCGCACGTGGAGGGTCTTCGTCGCGTCCGGGGGGCGCGCCGGGCCGGCGTCGGCGGCGGCCAGCGATTCCCGCGCCCGATCCACCACGAAGGCGTGAACCCCGAAGGTGGCGGCGACGGCGTCCAGTGAGCCCTTGAGCAGGAAGCCCCGCCCCAGGGGGTGCCCGTCCGCGCGGCGGATCAGGGACTGCACCGCCTCCTCGGACGGCTGAAAGGGCCTGGCCTTCGGCATGCGGTCGCACCTCCTCGCCAACACGCCGGCCGCCCGGCGCCGGGCGGCGCCTTCATCCGGCTTTCACCCTGATACGCCTCCCCGCGCCCGCCTGTCAAGCCGAGGCGGCGTTGCCGGTTTTTCACAGATTCGACGCTTTGTCGTGATTCTCCGCGGCCGTGGCGCGTCCCAGCTCCATGTAACGGCGCCTCGGCGCCCCGTCCCCGGAGGATCCCGATGTCCTGGCTTCGCCGCCTTCCCGCCCTGCCGCTGCTGCTGCTGCTCGTCCTCGCCCTTTCCGGGTCCAACTGCCCGCTGGCCAACGACGAGGGCAGCCAGCCGCCTCCCGACGATACCGAGGACTGCGACGACGTTTACATCGACGGCTTTGGGGCCAGTGCCATCGTCAGCACGGGGGGCGCCTGGAGCGCGGCGTGGCACATCCAAGATGGCCTGCCGCCCTTCTCCGCCGCGGTCGCCGCCGGCGCCCTGCCCGAGGGTGTCCAGGTCACCGTGGAAGGGGACACGCTGCGCTTGAGCGGGAGCCCGCTCGAGGACGGCATCTTCCAGGCCACGCTGCGGGTCACGGACAGCTGCGCGGGGTCCCGCCCGGACGACGTCACCGTCAAGCTGACGGTCATCTATCCCGGCAGCTGCCCCCCGCTCGCCTACCTCGGCCTGGACAGGAGCATCCTGACCCTCGGCGCCTACGTCGGGGTGCACTTCCAGCTCGAAGGCGGGTTCGGCCATCGCGACGCCGAGGTCGTGAGCGGCATGCTGCCGCCCGGACTCGGGCTCGCGGGGGGCGACCTGCTGCTCGGCACGCCGTCCGCGGTGGGCGTCTACGACTTCCGCCTGCGGTTCTCGGACGACTGCCCCGACGGGGGCTCCTCCGTCGAGGCGGACATCTCGATCGAGGTGTCGGCCGACTTCTGCGAACCCCTGACGACGCGGCCCCTGGTGCCCGACGTCGCCGTGGTCGGCGAGCCGTTCGGCGTGTCGCTCTTCATCGGGCTGGGCGTCGAGCCCTTCACCTTCGAGTTGCTCGATCCGGAGAACCTGCCGCCGGGGCTCGCCCAGAGCGAGGTGAATTCGAACGTCGTCCATGGGACGCCGACCCAGGCCGGCGTCTACACCTACGTCATGCGCGTCACCGACGGCTGCCCCCTCGGAGCGCAGGTCCTGGATCAGCCCTGCACGATCACGGTGCTGCCGGCCGCGGGAGAGTGCGAGCCATTGCAGGCCGGCGCGCTGGACGTCGCCACGGCCGTGCGGGGCGAACCCTACGCGGGCAGCTTCCCCATCAGCGGCGGCACCCCGCCCTATCGCGTGAGCTTCGGGGTGGGTCAGTTGCCGCTGGGAATCACCCAGGACAGCTCCGGCGGCAATCATCTGGTCGGCCGCCCGGTCTTCGCCGGCGTGTACGACATCGCGGGCACGGTCAGGGACTTCTGCCCCTACGGCGATCAGGAGCTCCCCGTGACGCTGACGCTCACGGTGACCGACCCGGGGGGCGGCTGCGCGCCGCTGGTCTACGCCGACACCCCGCTGCCGGTGGCCCACGTCGACGCGCCCTACGACTACACGCTGCCGGTCACGGGCGGCGAGGGGCAGCGCTCCTGGACGCTGCTGGAGTTCGCCGCGCCGGCGATGGAGTTCGTGGATGGCAGGATCGTCGGCACGCCCTTCGCGAGCGGCACGTTCCCGCTGGAGTGCTACGTCATCGACTCCTGCCCCGGCGAGCCGGGCTACGTGTACATCAGCACCACGCTGACGATCGAACCCTGAGCCGCGCTAGGCGCCGCCGGCGAACTGGAGCTCGTGGAGCTGCTTGTAGAGCCCGCCGGCCGCGAGCAGCTCCTCGTGCCGGCCCTGCTCGACGATGCGCCCCTCGGCCAGCGCGACGATCCGATGCGCGCCCTGCACCGTGGACAGCCGGTGGGCGATCACCAGCGTGGTGCGCCCGCTCATGAGCCGCTCGATGGCCTCCTGGACGAGTCGCTCGCTCTCGGTGTCCAGGGCGCTGGTGGCCTCGTCGAAGATGAGGATCTCCGGATCGCGCAGGATGGCGCGCGCGATGGCCAGGCGCTGGCGCTCGCCGCCGGAGAGCTGCAGCCCGCGTTCGCCGATCACCGTGTCGTAGCCCTGGGCCGTGGCCGCGATGAAGCCGTGCGCCCGCGCCGCGCGCGCCGCCGCCTCCACCTGCGCGTCGGTGGCGTCCGGTCGGCCGTAGGCGATGTTGTTGCGGATCGAGTCGTTGAAGAGCAGCACGTCCTGCGTGACGATCCCCAGCTTCGCGCGCCAGTCGCGCAGGCTGAACTCGCGCAGGTCGCGGCCGTCCATGCGGATCGCGCCTTCGCCGGGCTCGTGGAAGCGCGCCAGCAGGTCCGCCAGGGTGCTCTTGCCGCCGCCGCTCGGGCCCACCAGGGCCACCACCTGTCCCTTGGGAATCTCCAGGGTGACGTCCGCCAGCACCGGCCGGCCGGGCTCGTAGGCGAAACCCACGTGCTCGAAGCGGATTGCCTCGGCAAGCGGCCCCGGCGCGACCCCGCCCGTGAGTAGCGCGGCCTCGCCCTCCTCGTCGAGCAGACCGAAGACGCGCCGGCCGGCGGACAGGCCCTCCTGGAGCACCTGATTCAACTCGGAGATCTTGCGCAGGGGCCCCACCAGCGACACGGCCGCCACCAGGAAGAGGATCAGCGCGCTGGCGCTCATGTTCCCCTGCAGCACCTGGTGCCCGCCGTAGCCGACGATGAAGACCACCGAGAGCGTGGAGAGCATCTCGCTGGCCGGGGCGTTGAGCGCGCCCAGGCCGCGCAGGCGCACGAAGCCGCGGAAGTAGTCCCAGTTGTAGTGGCGGAAGCGCTCGATCTCGTCCTGTTCGCGACCGAAGGCCTTCACCACGCGCGCGCCGCTCAGCGTCTCCTGCAGGTGACCGGCCATGTCGCCCATGCGCACCTGGATGCGCGTGCTGTCGCGCTGCAGCAGCTGCCCCAGGCGGCGCATGAGCCAGGCGTTGATCGGCACCACCAACAGCGCAGCCAGCGCCAGCCGCCAGTTGAGCACCAGCAGGAAGCCCAGGAAGATCACCAGCAGCAGCCCCTCGCGCAGCAGCGTCGCCGTGGCGCCGATGATGGCGCCGCGGAGCATGTTCACGTCGTTCACCACGCGGCTGATCAGCTCGCCCGTCTTCTGGCGGGTGATCCACCCCAGCGGCTGCTGCTGGAGGACGCGGCAGAGGTCCTGGCGCAGGTCGAAGAGACAGCGCTGCTCGAGCCAGTTGACCAGGTAGGGATCGAGGTAGCCGAAGAGGTTCTTGGCCAGGAAGACCAGCACGATCAGCACGACGATCCGCCGCAGCCGCGTGAAGGGGTCGCCCCGGTCCAGCCAGGCGCGGGTCGCGTCCACCCTCCGCTCGATCCCGGCCTTGGCGCGGGCCAGGAAGGGCAGCCGGCCGGCCAGGACCTCGTCCAGGTCGCCGCCGCCCGGCTGCGCCTCCATCTGCTCGGTGGACGGCGGCGCGCCGCCGGACTGGAAGAGGTTGTCGAGGAAGGGCACCAGCAGGGTCAGGGAGGCCCCGCTGAGCACGGCGTAGAGGACGATGGCGCCGAAGGCGAGCACCACCCGCCGCCAGTAGGGGCGCAGGTAGCCGAGGAGGCGCGTGTAGATCCGGAGCATGGCGGTCCCTGGGGTCGGCGCCCGGCCCGGGCGCGGATCGCCGGGACCCTATCACCCGCCTCTGTGCCGCGCAAGCAAACGGGCGGCCCGGCTGAGGCCGCCCGTTCTTCCGCTTTCCTTATGCAATCCCGAGAGACAAGGAGGTCACAAGTGTTTTTCGATGCGATCCTGCAGGTTCATGCGAGGCGGAACTCCCGTGATCGAGTCCACGGGCCGCCCCTCGTTGAAGACCAGCAGCGTGGGGACGCTCTGAATGCGGTAGCGGATGGCGATCTGACGCGCCTCGTCCACGTTCACCTTCACGAAGCGAACCCGGCCGCCCAGGAGCGTGCTCATCTCTTCGAGCATGGGCTCCATCGCCTTGCAGGGAGCGCACCAATCCGCCCAAAAGTCAACCAGGACAGGGACTTGCGAATCCTGGATCACCGCATCGAAGTGCTGACTGCTCACGTCCTGGATGCTGGCCATGCACGAAACCTCTCTGCGCTGGGGTGCTGTCACGATCGCCACAATAGCCCCGCCCCCCGCGGTCAGCACAAGGGGATTTTGGGAGGAAAATTCATCCCGGCTTCATCACCAATGGCCCCGGACAAGTCCAAGCGTCGGGCCGGCTTAGCGCCGGCAAACAGGCCGCCGCAAAAGGTCTTCCGCATGTTACAGGCTCAATAACTCATATGCGACCGCCGACCCCCACGCCGCGACGTCCAATCCCTTGACGGTGAATCACTTGTCCGCACCCACCCGCCGTGATATATCTTCCGGAACTTCGCCGCCGGTCCGGCGTTGAGTTCCTCGCCGTGCCTCACATCCAATCCGCGAAATGGCAAACACTTAAGCTCAGACAGGGGACTGCGCCGTCATGGAGAGCAACTACGACATCGACGTGCTGAACGAACGGGTCGAGCGGGAAAGCCGCTTCCTCAGGGAGATCGGCGACGAGCTGGGCAAGGTGATCGTCGGCCAGCGCTACCTCGTGGAGCGTCTGCTCATCGGCCTGCTCTGCAACGGGCACGTCCTGCTCGAGGGCCTGCCCGGCCTGGCCAAGACCCTGGCCGTGAGCAGTCTCGCCGGCGCCATCCGCGCCCAGTTCCGGCGGCTCCAGTTCACGCCCGATCTCCTTCCCGCGGACCTGCTCGGCACCCAGATCTACGACCCCCGCAGCGGGGACTTCAGCACGCGCAAGGGGCCCATCTTCGCCAACCTGATCCTGGCCGACGAGATCAACCGCGCCCCCGCCAAGGTTCAGAGCGCGCTGCTCGAGGCGATGCAGGAGCGGCAGGTCACGCTGGGGGCGGAGAGCCACCCGCTGCCGGAGCCCTTCCTCGTGCTGGCCACCCAGAACCCCATCGAGCAGGAGGGCACCTACCCCCTGCCCGAGGCGCAGGTCGACCGCTTCATGCTCAAGGTCAAGGTGGACTACCCGAACCGCGGCGAGGAGAAGGAGATCCTGGCGCGCATGGGCGGGATGGAGCAGCCCCGCGTCACGCCCGTGATCGAACTGTCGCGCATCTTCGAGGCGCGCAAGCTCGTCAGCGAGATCTTCATGGACGAGAAGGTGAAGGACTACATCATCGAGCTCGTCTTCGCCACGCGCGAGCCGTCGCGCGCGCTCAAGCCGCTGATCAGCTACGGCGCGAGCCCGCGCGCCACGCTCTTCCTCGCCGCGGCGAGCCGCGCGCACGCCTTCCTGCGCGGACGCGGCTACGTCACGCCCGAGGACGTGAAGAAGGTGGGCCTGGACGTGCTCCGCCACCGCATCATCGTCAGCTACGAGGCCGAGGCGGAGGAGCTGGACAGCGACGCCGTCATCCGCCGCATCTTCGACACAGTCGAGGTTCCCTAGGCTCCATGGCCGAGCAAGAGCGCATACCCCCCGAGATCCTGCGCAAGGTCCGGAAGATCGAGCTGGCCACCCGCCACCGGGTGGACGACCTCTTCGGCGGCGCGTACCACTCGGTCTTCAAGGGCACCGGCATGGAGTTCGACGAGGTCCGCGAGTACGCCGCGGGCGACGAGGTGCGCTCGATCGACTGGAACGTCACCGCGCGCATGGGCCGGCCCTTCATCAAGCGCTATCGCGAAGAGCGAGAACTCACCGTGCTGCTGGTAGTGGACGCCAGCGCCAGCGGCCTCTTCGGCAGCCGCGAGCGCCTCAAGAGCGAGGTCATCGCCGAGGTGGCCAGCGTGCTGGCCTTCAGCGCCATCCGCAACCAGGACAAGGTGGGCTGCCTGATCTTCACCGATCGCGTGGAGCAGTACATCCCGCCGGAGAAGGGCCACCGCCACGTCCTGCGCATCATCCGCGAGCTGCTCTACGTGAAGCCCGAGGGCAGCGGCACCGACCTCGGCGGCGCGCTGGAAACCGTGCGCCGCCTGCTCAAGCGCAAGGCCGTGGTCTTCCTGGTGAGCGACTTCATGGCCCCCGACTTCGAGACGCCCCTGCGCCTGGCGGCGCGCCGCCACGACCTGGTGGCGCTGAACATCCGCGACCGTCTGGAGGGCGAGCTGCCCGACGTGGGCCTGCTCCAGGTCCGCGACGCCGAGAGCGGCGAGCGCGTCTGGCTCGACACGAGCAATCGCTGGGTGCGCAAGCACTTCGCCGAGGAGGCCGCCGCGCGCGACGCGCGCTTCAGCCAGCTCTGCGGCAAGAACGGCGTGGACGAAATCCGCCTCGACCCCGCCGAGGACTGCGCCCGCCCGCTGGTGCAGTTCTTCCGCAAGCGCGCGAAACGTCTCGCCAAGGGCATCGGCCGCGCGCGCGGCTGGCTGCTGCCGGCCCTGCTGGCGGCGTCCCTGGCCGCGGGCACGAGCCCGACCCGCGCGCAGATCCAGCAGGCGCCGCCGATGCCGCAGGGACAGCCGGGGCCGGCGGGGCAAGCGCAGGCGCCGTCCTTCACGATCATTCCGCGCGCGGCGCTCGACTCCCTCGCGCTGCCCTCGCTGGCGCAGCTCACCGGGGCGGGGCGTCCGCGTCTCGATCAGGTGGACGCGGACGGCCTCCGCATCGACACCCGCCTCGAGCGCGACCTGCAGGCGATCGGGCAGCCCAACGCGCTGCGCTGGCGCGTCGTGCTCCCCGAGGGCGCCGCGCTCGACAGCCTAGCCTTCGACCTCGGCGCGCCGGGACGGATCCTGCCGCTGCCCCGCACCGGCGACGTCGACCAGGCCGAGGCGCTGGCCGCCCGGCAGGCCGCCGGCGAGCGCCTCGCCCTGCACGACTTCGTGCAGGCGGACACGCTGCGCGGCGCCGGGGCCGACACGCTCGTCTACCAGCTGCCCTTCACGGTGACCGTCCCCGACACCTTCGAGATCCCCGGCCAGACCTTCCGCTACCGGCTCGCCGGCGACGACGCCCCGCGCGCGCTCGTCACGCACCCGCTGGAGCTCGCCTGCGTGAGCTCCCTCGCGGCGGGCCCCGACAGCAGCGCGCTCCACGACTGGAAGGCGCCCGGCGCACTGCGCGCCGACTGGGCACCCGTGCTCGCGCGCTGGGGACTGCCCGGGCTGCTGCTGTTGCTGGCCGCCGCACTCTCGCTGTGGTGGTGGCTGCGGCGTCGCGCGCGCCGCCTCGCGCCGGAAGTCCCGCCGACGCCCGCCGACGTGGAGGCCCTCGCCGCCCTCGACGCGCTGGCGCAGGCCGACCTCCCGGGGCAGGGCGCCTGGGCCGAGTACTACTTCCAGCTCTCGCAGATCGTGCGCCGCTATCTCACCCGCCACTACGCGCTGCCCTTCGCCGACTGGACCACCGACGAGATCCGCGACGCCCTCGAGGGCTCGCCCTTCGCGCCCCGGCGCCTGCAGCTGGACCCCACCCTCGTGGAGCCGCTGATGGACGACCTCGAGCGCGGCGACCTGGTGAAGTTCGCGCGCCGCGAGCCCACGCGCGCGGAGTGCCAGGCCTCGATGCAGGCGGCCAAGCGACTGGTCATGGCGACGCGGCCGCCCGCGGCCGAGCACGCGCCCGGCGACGACCCCGCCGCCCCCCGCCCCGCGGAGGCGCCGGCATGATCGAGCGCTTCGTCTACCCCTGGGCGCTGACCGCGCTCGTCATCCCCGCGCTGCTCGTGCTGTGGCGCTGGCGGCAGCGGGGCCGGCAGAATCTCGTCTTCACGGTGTCCGACGCCGGACTTCACCGTCGGCAGGCCGGGCGCGGTCGGGTCCACCTGCGCTTTCTGCCGCCGGTGCTGCGCGTGGCCGCGCTGGTGCTGCTGGTGCTGGCGCTGGCGCGGCCCCAGTCCGGCACGCACACGCGCGAGGTCACCAGCGAGGGCGTGGACATCGTGCTGACGCTGGACGTCTCCACCTCGATGAAGGGCGAGGACTTCCGCCCGCGCAACCGGCTCGAGGAGGCGAAGGCGCAGGCGGCGGAGTTCATCGCGAAACGCGAGAACGACCGCATCGGCCTGGTGGTCTTCGCGGGCCAGGCCTTCACCCAGTGTCCGCTGACCCTGGATCACGCTCTGCTCGACCAGTTCCTCGTCCAGGTGAAGATGGGCGTGGTGGAGGACGGCACCGCCATCGGCAGCGCCATCGCCACGGCCACCAACCGCCTGCGGGAGACCGAGGCCAAGAGCAAGGTGATCGTCCTGCTCACCGACGGCGACAACAACGCGGGCAGCGTCGACCCGGTGACCGCCGCGCGGGCGGCGGCGGCGATGGGCATCAAGATCTACACCATCGGCGTGGGCAAGGACGGGCAGGTGCCCTATCCCGTCAACGACATGCTCTTCGGCAAGCGCTACCAGTACGTGACCAGCAACCTCGACGAGAAGACCCTCCGCGAGATCGCCTCGCTCACCAAGGGGCGCTACTTCCGCGCCCAGAGCACCGAGTCGCTGGCGCGCATCTACGACGAGATCGACCAGCTCGAGCGCACCGAGGTGAGCAGCATCGAGCGCGTGGACTACCACGAGGCCAGCTTGCCCTTCCTCCTGCCGGCCGCGCTGCTGCTCTTGCTGGAGATGCTGATCGCGCGCTTCGTCCTGCGGGGGGCGCCATGACCCGGCTGCCCCTGCTCGCCCTGAGCTTCGGTGAACCGCGCCTGCTGGCGCTGCTCTGGCTGTTGCCCGTGGCGGCCCTGCTGCTCTGGGTCGCCGGGCGCGCGCGGGCAAAGGCGCGGCGGCGCCTGGCGGACGCCGGCCTGCTGGCGCGACTCGTGCCCGGCTTCGATCCGGCGCGGCTGCGCTGGAAGGTGTTCCTCTTCGCCCTGGGCTTCGGGCTCGTGCTCCTCGCGCTGCCGCGGCCGCAGATCGGCTCCACGCTGCAGGAGGTCAAGCGGCGCGGGCTGGACGTCATCGTCGCCCTCGACACCAGCCAGAGCATGCTGGCCGAGGACCTCAAGCCCAACCGGCTCGAGGCGGCCAAGCGCGAGGTGGAGGACCTCTTCCGCCTTCTGCGCGGCAACCGGCTGGGGTTGGTGACCTTCGCCGGCGAGAGCATCACCAGCTGCCCGCTGACCCTGGACGCCTCGGCGGCCTCGATCTTTCTCGACGGCATCACCGTCAACAGCGTCCCGGTGCCGGGCACGAACCTGGACAAGGCCATCCGCCGCGCGCTGGCCGCCTTCGGCACGCGCGAGAAGCGCTTCAAGGTGCTGATCCTGGTCACCGATGGCGAGAGCCACGAGGGCGACGCGCTCGCGGCGGCCAAGGAGGCGGCAGACGAGGGCGTCGTGATCTTCACGATCGGCGTCGGCACGCCCGAGGGCTTCACGGTGCCGCTGCGCGACCCGGACACCGGCGTGCTCAAGGAGAACCTGCGCGACCGTGCGGGGAAGCCCGTCTTCACGCGCCTCGCGCGCACCACGCTGCAGAAGGTGGCCGCCGCGACCGGCGGCGCTTACTATGAGTCCGGCGGCGGCGATCTGCAGCTCGACCATCTCAAGGAGACGATCTCCGGCATGGAGACGCGCGAGCTCACCGGCCGCCAGGCGCGCAAGCCCATCGAGCGCTACCCGATCGTGGTGGCCCTGGCCCTGGCCGCGCTGGGCCTGGACTTCGCGCTGTCCGAGCGCCGCAAGGAGGACGAGACATGGTCCGGCCGCTTCTAGTCGCGGCTGCGCTCGCGCTCGCGGGGGCGAGCGCGGTCCACGCCGAGGACGCCGCCGTCCCCAAGGCGCCGCTGGCCACCGTGCGCGCCAACGCCAAGGGCAACGCCCTGGTGGAGAAGGGCGACTACGGCGAGGCGGCGAAGATCTACCGCGAGGAGGCCCTGAAGCGGCCCGAGAACCCGGTCCTCCAGCAGAATCTCGCCGGGGCGCTCGCCCGCTCGAACCAGATGGAGGAAGGCCTCGCCGCCTACAGCCAGGCCGTGCGCTTCGCCGAGACGCCCCAGGCGCGCGCCGGCGCGCTCTACGATCTGGGCAACGCGCTGGCGACCTCGGGACAGCTCGAGCCCGCGCTGCAGACCTACATGGCCGGCATGCTGCTCGACCCCGAGGACATGGAGCTGCGGCACAACTACGAGATCGTCCTCAAGCAGATGCAGGAGCAGCAGCAGGAGCAGCAGCAACAGAGCGAGAAACCGGACCAGAGCGAGGGCGACCAGGATCAGGATCAGCAGCAGCAGCAGGATCAGAGCCAGCAGGATCAGCAGCCGCAGCCCGACTCGCAGGATCAGCCCCAGGATCAACAGCAGCCGCAGGAGCAGGAGCAGCAGCAGCAGGATCAGCTCGAACAGGCCGCGCCCGACGACACCGAGCAGATGAGCCCCGAGGACGCCCAGCGCCTCCTCGACGCCATGCTCGAGGAGGAGAAGGAGCTGCAGGCCGAGCGCAGCAAGGAACTGAAGCCGCGCAACCCGGACGTGGAGAAGGACTGGTGATGTCGACGCTGGAGCGGATCACGCGGAGGGCGCCGGCGCTCTGCCTCGCCGTCCTGTTCGCCACCGCCGTGGCAGGCGCCTGGCCCGTGCGCGCCCTCGCCGACGACGTCCAGGTGGAGGCCACCCTGGACGGCGGCATCATCCGCGAGGGCGAGTCCTTCAACTATACCATCGTCGTCTCCGGCGCGATGCGCGGCAGCGATGCGCCCGAGCTGCCCGAACTCGACGACTTCGGCCTCGTGGGCAGCTCCAGCTCCAGTAACTTCTCCTGGGTCAACGGCCAGGCGAGCAGCAGCAAGACCTACCGCTACACGCTGGTGCCGCTGCGCAGCGGCGAGCTCACGATTCCGGCCGTCCCCGTGCGCGTGAAGGGGCAGATCTACGAGACGCGCGCGATGCGCGTCAACGTGCGCCCCGCGACCTCCGGCGCCCCGCAGGCGGGCGTGCCGCCGGCCGGCCAGCCGAGCGCGCCGCCAGTGCAGCAGGAGAGCGCCACGGCGGGCAACCGCGACGTCTTCATCCGCTCCTGGGTGGACGCGGATTCCGTCTACGTGGGCCAGCAGCTCACGCATCACTTCGCGCTCTATCGCCGGCCGACCGTGAGCTTCATCGGCCAGCCGCAGTACGGCGCCCCCGACTTCACCGGCTTCTGGTCCGAACCCCTCGGCGACGAGATCAGCGGCTACCGCCAGGTGGACGGCGTCAACTACGCCGCCACCGAGCTGCGCGCGGCGCTCTTCCCCAGCGAGCCGGGCCAGCTGGAGATCGGCCCCGCGCAGATCCAGCTGCGCCTGCGCGACCGCAGCCGCTTCGAGTTCTTCGCCTTCGACGCCGGCCCCGAGAAGGTGCTGCGCACGCCGCCCGTGCCGGTGACGGTGCTGCCCCTGCCCGACGCGGGCCGCCCCGCCGGCTTCAAGGGCACCGTGGCGCAGCAGTTCAGCGTGTCCCTGAAGACGGACCCCGGCCCCTACGCCGTCGGCCAGCCGATCACGGTGACGCTCACGCTCAGCGGCTTCGGCAATCCGCGCGCCTTCGCCGAGCCGGACTACGATCCCGGCGTCGACTTCAAGGCCTACGACGCCGAGCTGCAGAGCGACACGCAGGTGGACGGCGACGCCATCCAGGTCCAGAAGCGCTACACCCGCGTCGTGGTGCCGCGCCGCGAGGGCGAGCTCTCGCTGCCCGGCGTGAGCTACTCCTGGTTCGACCCCGATCAGCGCCGCTATCGCAGCGTGGAGACGAAGGGCGTCACGCTGCAGGTGGCGCCGGGCAAGACGGAGGCCAGCGAACCCGTGGTCTTCAGCGACCTCACGCCCGACCGCGTGGAGCTGCTGGGCAGGGACATCCACCACATCAAGACCGACCCGCCGCTCGCCGGCGACGGCGCCCGCTTCCCCCGCTCGGCCGGCTTCTGGACCGCGCTGGCGCTGCCCTGGCCGCTGCTGGCGGGCACCTGGTTCTGGCGTCGCCGCCGCGACGCGCAGCTCTCCGACGCGGCGGGCTTCCGTGCGCGCGGCGCGCGCAAGAGCGCCGAGGAACGTCTCCGCGCCGCGGAGAAGGCTCACGCCGCGGGCGACTTCGGCGGCTTCTGCGCCGAGCTGGCCAGCGGCCTGCGCGGCTACCTGGCCGACCGGCTGAAGCTGTCGGCGGCGGGCCTGACCGGGGACGTCGCCGAGGGCGCGCTGCGCCGCGCGGGCGCCTCCGACGAGGCCTGCACCGAGACGCGCCGACTGCTCGACGCCTGCGACTTCGCGCGCTACGCTCCGGGCGCAGCCGAGCACAGCGGCGCGCGCATGGCGACGCTGCTCGAGCAGGCCCGCGCGCTGCTGCCGCGTCTCGACCGCGAGACGCGCCCGGCGCGCAAGGGCGCCGGCCTGCTGGGCGGCCTGCTGCCGCTCCTCCTGCTCGCGCTGGCGCTGGCGCCTCGGCCCGCCCACGCCGCCGACGACACGCTGCAGCGCATGGCCGACGCCGCCGCGCGCTACGAGGCCGGCGACTTCCAGGCCGCGGCGGGCATCTGGGAGTCCCTCGCGCGGGAAGGCGTGGAGGACAGCCATCTCTGGTACAACCTCGGCAACGCCTACTACCAGCAGGGCGACCTGGGCCGCGCGATCCTCGACTACCGTCGCGCGCAGCGCCTCGCCCCACGCGACAGCGAAGTCCGCGACAACCTCGCCCTCGCGCGCTCTCGCCGACCCGACGGCGACACGCGCAGCACCGGCGGCGGCGCCTGGAGCGGCGCGTGGCGCTGGTTGCGCCAGCACGTTTCGCCGGGCGAGCTCGCCGCGCTGGGGCTCGTGCTGCTCTGGCTGGGCACGGCGCTGCTGCTGCTGGGCCTGCTGCGGATCGTCGCCTGGCGACGGCTGCGCGTCGTGCTGATCGCACTGGCCGTGCTGCTGCCGCTGGTGTCCGTCGCCGCCTGGGCCGTGGAGTGGACCGACTGGAGCGGCCGCGAGGCCGTGCTCCTCTCGCCCACGGTGTCCGTGACCAGCGGACCCGGCACGGACTTCCTCACACTCTTCGAGATCCACGCCGGCGCGGAACTGCGCATCGACGAGACCCGCGGCAACTGGGTCCGCGTCCACCTCGGCGACGAGCTCGAGGGCTGGATCCCCCAGGGCAGCTTCGCGTCGCTCTAGCGCTCGCGGACGTCCCCATCGAAAAACCGGACCCGGTGGTCCTGCTCGCCCCCGGGGGCGGGAGGTGCGGGCCAGGCGCTGCCGTGCAACCTCCACAAAACCGGGACTTTACCCCTTGCATAGGATGCTAATGTATAGTATCATTGAGGCTAGGTCAAGAGGCGAGTGCGGAGAAAACGGCAGGCAAGCGAGAACCCGCCCCCGACTGCGACTCGGACCCTGGAGATCCGACTCGCCCCCGGGGGCGGGCTTGGGAGGAACATGAAGCTCTAGTTGCGGCTGCCGCCGAGCACCTCGAAGCGTGGGGTGGAAGGCGCCGCCGCGCTGGCGGCCGCCTCGTGATAGCGGGGCTCGGGCTCGGCGGTCGCTTCGGCCGCCGCCGCGGAGTCACCGTCCCCATCGCCGCCCAGGACGACGGTCGCCGCCCCGCCGACGCTCGCCGACGCGGCCAGCGCCGACCGGCCGGCCAGGACGGCCGCGCTCACGTCGCGCACCTCGATCACCGATCCCGCGCTCGCGGGCATCAGCTCGAGGAGCTTGAGCGTGGCGCCCACCTGGCGGGCGAGCAGCAGCAGCAGTTCGTGGAGTTCGTCGACGACGCGCTGCCAGTCGCTGGCGCCGGCCTCGCCGGGCGACCACTCGCCGCGCAGGACCTTGCGCGGGAGACGTCCCAGCGCGCCCTGCAGCGCGCTCATCACGCCGAGGGTGCGGTGCACCGATGCGCTGAGCGCGTGGTAGTTGTCCAGCTCCGCGCCGGACCGGAGGCCGTGACGCGGAAGGCTCGCCAGGCGGCGCTCGGTCTCGAGCAGCGGCTCGACCAGCGCCTCCATCTGGCGACCCACGCGGCCGAAGATGTCCACGGCCTGACGCATCGGCGCGGCGAGACCGCCCTCGCGGCAGCCCGTCACGTGCTTGTCCAGCCCGCCCAGCAGCTCGCGCAGGCCGGCCACCCGGCGCAGGGCGCCGCGCGTGGAGCCCGGCCCGCTGGCGATGGCGGGATCGAGGCGACGCTCGGCCAGGTCCTGGCTGCCGCCGGCCAGCGCGTGCAGCGTGCCGAGCATGGCGCCCAAGGAGGCGTTGAGCAGTTCGAGGGCCTTCTCGGCGGGCGTCAGCGGACCGCGGGGCACGGCCATGGGCGGACGGCCCGGACTCGCCGGACGAACCGCCGCACGCCGCGCGCGCAGCAGGCCGGCGCCGAGCAGCAGCAGGATCAGCGTCCCCGTGATCGCGAAGATGCGGCCCGGCCAGCGCAGCAGCGTGGCGGTGTCGGGCAGGGGCGGCAGCATGCCGGCCAGCTTGTTGCGCCAGCCCGCCGTCTGCGGCAGGTAGGCGCGCAGCACCCAGGGGCTCATGCCCGGCGCCTCGACGGGATACTCGTGCAGCGCGCTCTCGCTGACGCCGAGGCCGGGCACGGTGCCGGCGAGCAGGTGACCGTCGGCGGCGAGCAGGGCCAGCGTGAGGCCCGGTGCGGCGCCCGGCGCCGCCATGGCCGCCGACAGCTTCTCGCTGAGCGGCGCGAAGCGCAGGCAGTGGCTGAGCAGGGCGACGACCTCGCCGTCCACGGTCACGGGCACCGTGACGCGCAGGCAGGGCGCGGCGCCCGGGTAGATGCGCGAGACGTCCGGGTCGGCCAGCGGGCCATCAAGACGCGGCGCGGCGTCGGGACCGGCGCCGGCCATGGCGGTGAACCAGGGGCGGCGGCCGTAGTCCTCGAGATAGAGGAGGTGCGTGGACAGCGGCGCTTCCTGGCCGTCGTGCGCATTGACGGCCACCAGCTGCCCGCGCAGATCCACCAGCTCGGTGAGCAGCAGGTTGTCGAAGTTGTCCAGCGCGCGATCCATGAGCAGGACGATCGCATTCTCCTGCCAGGGGCGGTACCAGTGCTCCTGCTGGCGGAAGACCGGATTGCGCGCGAAGGCCGCGGTGTTCTCGCCGAGGCGCGTGAGCTCCGCCTGGAGCTGCGTCGCCAGCAGCGCGGCGCTGTCGGGCGCCTTCACGGCGGGCGTGGCGGCCTCCCCCGACGGGGATTCGGCGCTGGCGTCGACGGTCGGGCTCATCCCGAGCAGCGGAACGAGCGCGAAGAGGACGAGGACGGCGAGGCGGGTGAGTCGCTGGCGAGCCGGCACCGGAGAACCCCCTGGCGCGGGCGGCGAGGGCGGTGGACGCTTTTCGTCCAGCCGGCGGTGTGGGACCGATCGCCGGCTTCCGCCCCGGCGGCGGGCGCTTCCGGCAAGCTGCTGGATGGCTTGCACTTGGGAAGGGGGCCCGTCTTGCGCCGCCACGGACGACTCCGGTCATGCAAGGGGCGTGCTTGCGGCGGCAGACGCCCCCCTTTACGCTCGCGCTTCGAAGCTCGCGCGCCGCAGCGTGCCGAGGACGGCGATGGCCATCTTCAGGCTCTCATACTAAGCTCGCCTTCGGATGGCCATCGCCGTCCCCCGCAGGACGCTGGCGGCGGCCTGGCGCCAGGGAGCGTGAACTTGCAGCAGGACGATCCACGCCGCGATCCCCTGGTCGTCCGGACCACGCGCATCTCCACCACCGAGGGGCTGCTCGCGCAGATCCATTTCACGGTGGCGGCGCCGGGCAGCGTCTTTCTCACCAAGTTCGCGGTCTTGCTGGGCGCCAGTCCGCTGCAGTTCGGACTGCTGGCGGCCATCGGCCAGTTCGCGCTGCTCTTTCAGCCGCTCGGTGCGTTGCTCACGCGGCGGCGCACGGCGCGCAAGGGCACCGTGGTCGGCTGGGCGCTGGCGAGCCGCGTGCTCGTGGGCGGCTTCGGCGTGCTGGCCCTGCTGCTGCCCGCCCGCGCGGCGCTGGCGCTCTTCCTCGTGCTGCTCCTCGGCAGCGCGGTGACGCAGGCGGTGAGCGCGAACGTCTGGGTGGCGTGGATCAGCGATCTCATCCCGCGCGAGATCCGCGGGCGTTTCTTCGCCCGGCGCTCGCAGTGGCTGCTGCTCGCCGGCACGGCCACGGGCACGCTGCTCGGCCTGCTGCTCGACGGCGTGCAGGCATCCGGCGACTGGCCGCTCGTCGCGCGGCCGGGTTGGGCGACGCAGGCCAACCTGCTGCCGATCTTCGCCGCGCTATTCGCCGGCGCGTCGCTGATCGGCGTCGTCGGCCAGTTCCTGCTCTGGCGGCAGCCGGAGCTGCCCAAGGCGATCGAGACCGACAACGCCGCCACTCTGCTGCTCGCACCCTTCGGCGACCCCAACTTTCGGCGGCTGATCCTCTTCACCGTGTGGTGGATGCTCGCCATCGGCGTGGGCGCGCCCTTCTGGCAGCCCTTCATGATCGCCAACCTCGCCATGCCGCTGGTGCAGATACAGATCTACGCGACCATCAGCACGGTGGCAGCGCTGCTCTCGCTGCACGCCTGGGGACGCATCGTCGACCGCCTGGGCAACCGCACGGCCATGGCGATCTCGATCGTGATGGGCGGGTTCATCCCCCAGGCCTGGCTCTTCGTGAGCGCGGGGAGCTACGGGATCCTCTTCGTGGAGGCCTTCTTCTCGGGGGCGATGTGGGCGGGCGCGGGCCTGGTGGGGACGAACTTCGTGCTCGCCATCGCGCCGCCCGAACGGCGGCAGGCCTACTCGGGCGTCTACGGCGCGTGCGCGGGGCTCGCCATGATGGCAACCATGCTGCTGTCGGGCGCCTTCCTGCCGCCGCCGCTCGCGCTGGGCTCGCTGCAGCTACAGAGCGAGCAGGTGCTCTTTGGGCTCACCGGGCTGCTGCGCTGGACGGCGCTGGTCCCGCTGCTGTGGATCGCCGAGCCCGAGGTGCCGTCCACGGCCGAGGCGCTCTACACGCTGCAGCAGTACGCGAAGGTGCGGATCGCGACGCTCGCAACGCGCATGGTCCGGCGCCGCTGAGGCAAGTCTACTTGAGGAGGACGAGCTTCGTCGCGCTCTGGTCGCCGCCGGCGCGCAGGCGCGCAAAGTAGAGGCCGGAACTCAGGGGCGTGCCCTGCGCGTCGCGGCCGTCCCACTTCGCCTCGTGATCGCCCGCGCTCAGGGGGCCGGTCGACAGCGTTCGGACCTGGCGTCCGGCCAGGTCATAGATCGCGAGCTCCACCGCCGCCGGCACGTTCAGGCGGAAGCGCAGGACGGTCGTGGGGTTGAACGGGTTGGGGTAGGCGGCGAGCGCGAGCCCCTTGGCCGGCACGCTCTCCTCCGGCACGGAGGTCGGGGGCCCCGGGTTCCGGTAGTAGTTGAAGGTGCCGCCGTAGTTGCCGATCGTGAGGTCGAGGTCCCCGTCGCCGTCGAGATCCGCGAGCGCCGGCGCCGCGTTCTGGCCGGCGGTGATCCCCGCCAGGACGCTCGCGTCCTCCACCCAGCTTGCTCCCTCGTGCGCGAAGTAGCGCACGGCGTGCGAGAGGTTCCCCGTGATCAGATCCTGGTCGCCGTCGCCGTCGAAGTCGCCGAGGGTCGGCGAGCAGTTGCTGCCCACGTCGAGCCCGCCGAAGAAGCCGGGGATGACAACCCACGCTGGCGCGGCGACGGTCCCCTGGTTCTCGAGATAGGTCAGCTGTCCCGCCTCGTTGCCGGCCACCAGGTCGAGGTCGAGGTCGCCGTCCATGTCCACGAAGCGCGGCACCGACCAGCCGCCGAGGTTGATTCCCGTGAAGACCGCGCCGTCATAGTCGAAGCCGCTGCCGGTGTTGGGGTGGAAGAACAGCTGGCCGTTCAGGTCGCCCGCAACCGCGTCGGCGAGGCCGTCGTCGTTCACGTCCCCCAGGGTGATTGCCGAGTAGATCGAGTGGTCGATGCCGGCGAAGTAGGCGTGGTCGGCGCGCCAGGCTGGCGCCGCCGCCGTGCCGGTGTTCTCGAAGTACTTGATGTCACCGAGCTGGCTGCCGCTCGCCAGATCCAGGTCGCCGTCGCCGTCGAAGTCGAAGAAGAACGGCGAGCTGGCCGCGCCGACGTCGAGCACGCCGCCAAAGAGACTCGTGTTCGCGGTCCAGGCGGGCACTTCGAGACTGCCCGTGTTGACGTAGTACTGCAGGGGCCCCGCGTCGGTGCCGTGGATGAGGTCGAGCCGGCCGTCGCCCGTGAGATCCACCAGGCAGGGCGAGTTCCAGTAGGTGGCGGCGCCGAGGCCCGTGAAGAGCGCGTCGGCGCTTTGCCAGATCGGCGTGGTCGGGTTGCCGATGTTGCGATAGTAGACGAAGCCGTGCTGGTCGCGACCGGAGAGCAGGTCGACGTCCCCGTCGCCGTCGAGATCGGCGAACCAGGGATACGCGTAGAGGCCGACGTCGTACCAGATCGTGGCCGAGGCCTCGGTGAAGACGGCGGCGACGGGCGTCCCGAGGTTGGGATAGAACTTGAGGCGACCATCCTCGCTGAGACCGACCAGCAGGTCCAGGTCGCCGTCGTCGTCGAGATCGGCGAGGGTCGGCACGGGGAGCGAACCCGCCGCGAGGCCGGCGAAGAAGCCGTCGACCCGCGTGAAGGCTGGCGCGTGCAGGTCGCCGACATTGGTGAAGAGCTGCAGGCCCAGGTAGCCCCCGGTGACGAGGTCGAGGTCGGCGTCCCCGTCGAGGTCTCCCGCAACGACCATCTCGGCGTCCAGGGGATCGATGGGAGCGAGGATGTCGTCCCCGCGCGCGAACGCCGGACTGGTGGGCGTGCCGACGTTCTCGAAGTAGAGCGGCGCGTCGACGGAGCTGCCGAGGATCAGGTCGAGGTCGCCGTCGCCGTCGAGATCCGCCAGCCGGGGCTGCGAGAAGGTCAGCGAGGGAATGCCGCTGGGGTTGAAGATCCCGTCGTCCGCCTCCCAGGTCTGGGCCTCGGCGGTGGCCACGGAGGTTGCCAGCAAGAGCGTGAGAATGGCCGGCCCGAGCTTCATCGTGGTCCCCCCTGTCCGGCGGTTCGCCACAATTGTAGCACAGTCCTTGCTGGGATGGACCTGGACAGACGGCGCCGAGGGCGCTTGACCGCGGGAGTCCCGGTCCCTAGGATCCCACGCCAGCGGGGCTTCGAAGGCCCACACCCGGAGGACACGCAGTGAAGGCTCTGCTACTCGCGCTGCTTCCCCTGCTCCTGCTGTCGCCTGCGGCCGGCGCGGAGGTGGCGCCGGACTCCACGGACATCTGGGACTTCGCCCAGCCCCGCGGCCCGATGTTCGGCCCGACGCTCGTGGACACGACCGGCGCCGCCCACCACGTCACCCTCGGCTCGGTGAACATGGTCCCCGCGCTGCACAACTACGACCCTCCCTGCGAGGGCTACGACCTCGAGGCCAAGGCGCGGGTCTGCTACCAGACGATCCCGTCGCCCTTCTCCAGCATGCCCACGGTCTTCGCCTTCGTGCGCGACACCTGCGCGCTGGAGATCAAGATCTACGCGGAGAACGACTCGCTGCAGGACGTCTTCGCCCTCGGCCGCCTCGAGCCCATGGTCTACGGCCTCAGGCTGAGCGCCACCGACGGCCCCGGCGGCAAGTTCCGCCTCGAGGCCTTCGCCGACAGCCTGCCGGCGGGCGTCGTGACGTTCTGGGAGTAGAGAGCGCCTGTTGTTCTGGGATCCCAGGGCTGAAGACACTCGATCTGGCCCGCCGAACTCAGGGGCGGCTGAAAGCACGGCGCCGGTAGCTAACCGCTGGCATGGACTCAGCAACGAGTGCCTCGTCCTCTACGCTGTAGAGTAACACCAAGAGGGATACGGTCCCGGCGGCAGTGTCCTTGCTGGTCCTGGTGAGCGCCGACACCGAATAGAAATCCACATCGTTGGCGAGTTTGTAGTCCAGAGTCGTCCCCGGGGACCACGCCCGACGGTTCATCGTCTTCGCGAACTCGCAACCCGCTTCATATGCAGCCTTTGTGAACCGCACACTTTCCTCGCAATTGGACGCTTCACCCTTGGCACTAACAGTACTTCTCGTCCAAGGGAAGCTCACCTCGAATGCCTGGAATGAAATCGCGTTCGGGTCAAGCGACACCTGGTAGAAGAGGCTGTTTCCGTCGAGGATGTTCTGCATCTCGGGACTCGCCATGATCACTCCGCGGATGCTTTGATAGGCTTTCGTTCCAGGAAGAATCGAATCCGGATCGAACCCATCCAGCATGTAGTCCAACTCAGGTACCCTGATGTCCATCATGGCGTTCAGCGGCCTGTAGCTTCCTTCTGCGTCGGCATTCTGAGGGTTGAGCAAGCCAGGAAAGATGCTCTTCACGCTATCGACTGCTGTGCCGCACCGGAAGACACGGTAGTTCCTCAGGCCCGTCGCCTCGAATCCTGACCCAGACGTATTCAATGCCAAAGTGTCTGCTTGAACGGGCCGGCTCTGCTCCGCGGCCCTCAATGGGGCGACGGCGCCCGTGCTTGCAGTCCAGCAGAGGCAGAGAATAAGTTGAGCCACGAAATGGAGTTCGTGGGTGGTCACCTCACTGGTGCCTCCGGGTCTACCGCTACTCCTGGACCTTCTTCCGTCACATGCCGAGACCGCAAAAGTGAGCTGGCAAGCTCGACCATCATTCAATCGCTGGGGCCATCTGAGTTGCCTACCGACGTGGAGACGGTCAAAGACGACTGCTTGGTAGTACCTACGCCTACATCTCCGCGTGGTACGGACACGCCGCGAAATGCCCGGGATTGACCTCCACCAGCGGCGGGCGCGCCGCGGCGCAGTCGGGCTTCGCGATCGGACAGCGCGTGCGGAAGGCACAGCCGCTGGGCTTGTTGATGGGCGTAGGCACGTCGCCCTTGAGGATGATCCGCTTCGCCTTGCCCGCCTTGCTGGGATCCGGCCGCGGCACGGCGCTGAGCAGCGCCTTGCTGTAGGGATGCAGCGGGCGGTGGTAGACGTCCTTCGCGTCGCCGATCTCGACGATGCAGCCCAGGTACATCACCGCGATGCGCGTGCTGATGTGCACCACGACGCTGAGGTCGTGCGCGATGAAGACGTAGGTGAGCCCGAACTCCTGCTGCAGGTCCATGAGCAGGTTGATGACCTGCGCCTGGATGGACACGTCCAGGGCGCTGACGGGCTCGTCGGCGATGATGAGCTTGGGGTTGGTGGCCAGCGCGCGCGCAAACCCGATGCGCTGGCGCTGTCCGCCCGAGAACTCGTGCGGGTAGCGGTGGCTCTGCTCGGCGCTGAGGCCCACCTTGTCCAGCAGCCAGCCCACGCGCTCGATGCGCTCGGCGCGCCCCATGCCGGACCTGTGTAGGGTCAGGGGTTCCTCGATGATCTGTCCAACGGTGAGGCGCGGATTCAGCGAGCTGTAGGGGTCCTGGAAGATCATCTGCAGCTCGCTGCGGTAGGGCCGCATCTGCCGTCGGTTCAGCGGCAGTAGGTCCACCGCGCGGCCGTCCGCGTTGAAGTAGGCGTGGCCCTTGATCTCCACGTCCGGCGCCGTCGTCCACAGGATGTTCAGCAGCGCGCGCCCCACCGTGCTCTTGCCGCAGCCGGACTCCCCCACCAGACCGAGCGTCTCGCCCGGTCGAACGGCGAAGCTCACGTCGTCCACCGCGTGGACCTCGGCCACCTTGCGCAGCATCACGCCGCCGAAGATGGGATAGCGGACGTCCAGGTTCTCCACCCGCAGCAGCTCGCCCGACGTCGCGACCTGAGGCTTGCCCCGGCTCACTGCTCCACCTCCTCGACGTCCACCTCGGCCATGAGGTGGCAGCGCACGAGGTGGCCGCCGCCCACGTCGAGAAGCCTCGGCTCCTCGCGCTCGCAGCGGGGCATCACCTGGTCGCAGCGCGTGCAGAACTTGCAGCCCTTGGGCATCTCGAGGATGCTGGGCACCGTGCCGCGGATGGTGCTGAGCCGCTCCTGGGACTGCAGCTCGGGACGCGGCAGGCTGCCCAGCAGGCCCAGCGTGTAGGGGTGCAGCGGCCGCTCGAAGAGCTCGCCCACCGGCGCGACCTCCTGGATCACGCCGCCGTACATCACGATGACACGATCGCAGGTCTCGGCCACCACGGCGAGATCGTGGGTGATGAGCATCACCGCGGCCTCCTGGCGGCGGCGCTTCATCTCGAGCATCAGGTCGATGATCTGCGCCTGGATGGTCACGTCGAGCGCGGTGGTGGGCTCGTCCGCGATCAGGAGCGCGGGGTTGCAGGCCAGGGCCATGGCGATCATCGCGCGCTGGCGCATGCCCCCGGAGAACTGGTGGGGGTAGTCCTTCATGCGCTTCTCGGCGTCGGGGATGCCCACCAGCCGCAGCATCTCCACGGCGCGGCGGCGGATCTCGTCCTTGCTCATGTTCTCGTGGAGGTCGATGATCTCCTCGATCTGGTAGCCCACCGTGAAGACCGGGTTGAGGCTGGTCATGGGCTCCTGAAAGATCATCGCGACTTCCTTGCCGCGGATGTCGTGCAGCTGGTCGTAGCTCAGCTTTAGCAGGTCGCGGCCCTGGAACAGCACCGAGCCCGACGTGATCTCGCCGGGCGGATTGGGAATCAGCCGCGTGAGGCTCAGCGCGGTCACGCTCTTGCCGCTGCCGCTCTCGCCCACGATGCCGAGCACCTCGCCCTCGAAGATGTCGAAGTCGACGTTGCTCACCGCCGTGGCGGTGCCCGCCTCGGTGTGGAAGCGCGTGGTCAGGCCGCGCACCTCGAAGAGCTTCTTTCGCTCGGCCATGCTAGCGCAACCTCGAGAAGACCTTGGGGTCGAAGGCCTCGCGCACGGCCTCGCCGATGAAGGTCACCATGAGCAGGGTGAAGAAGAGCGCGGCCAGGGGCGTGAGGACCAGCCACCAGGCGGTGGTGACGTCGTCCATGCCCTGTTGCACGAGCTGGCCCCAGCTCGGGGTGGGCGGCGCCAGGCCGAAGCCCAGGTAGTCGAGGCTCACCAGCGAGCCGATGTAGCCCACCACCGCGAAGGGCGCGAAGCTCACCACCGGCGTCAACGCGTTGGGCAGGATGTGCCGGAAGATCACCTGCCGGCTGCTCGCGCCCATGGCGATGGCCGCGGCCACGTAGTCCTTCGCCTTCTCCCGATAGAACTCGCCGCGCACGTAGTAGGTCATGCCCATCCAGCCGAAGAGCGTCAGCACCAGCACCAGCAGCGCGAAGTTGGGCTGCAGGATCGAGCTGATGATGATCATCGTGTAGAGGAAGGGCATCGAGCTCCAGATCTCGATGAAGCGCTGCACGGTGATGTCGAAGCGCCCGCCGAAGTAGCCCAGCATGGCGCCGATCGAGATGCCCACCGCGTAGGCCACCAGCGTGGTGATCAGCGCGAAGCTGATGGAGATGCGGAAGCCGTAGAGCAGGCGCGCGAAGACGTCGCGGCCGCGGTTGTCCGTGCCGCACCAGTGCGCGCGGCTGGGGTGGTGCGGCGGCTCGCCGGGCAGGTCGAGCAGCGATTCGTTGGGATGGAACGGATAGGGCGGCATCAGCGCGAAGCCGCGGCCGTTCTCTGCCAGGGTCGCCCGCAGTTCGCGGTAGTCCGGCTCTTCGCCGCTGTCGAGACCGAAGGTCGTCGACGGGTAGAAGTGCAGCAGCGGCCAGTAGGTCTTGCCCTCGTAGCGCACCACGATGGCCTTGTTGTTCACGAGCACGGGCAGCAGGAAGCTCACGGCGTAGAGCGTGAGCAGGATCACGAAGGAGTAGTAGCCCCGCTTGATCTTGCGGAACTTGCGCAGGCGCTTCCGGAAGATCGAGACGCTGACCTGCTGCCTGTCGTCGGTGCGCGTGGCCATCACTCCCCTACTTGAAGCGGATGCGCGGGTCGATGACCGCGTAGAGAATGTCGCTGAAGATGTTGCCGAAGAGCCTGAGCAGCGAGCCGATGACGAGGATGCCCAGCACCACCGGATAGTCGCGCTTGATGATGCTGGTGAAGCCCAGCAGGCCGAAGCCCTGGATGTTGAAGACCTTCTCGATGAGGTAGCTCCCCGCCAGGATCAGGCTGAGCAGATGGCCCAGGCCCGTGGCGATGGGGATGAGGCTGTTGCGCAGGGCGTGCACGAAGACCACGCGCCGCTCGTGCAGGCCCTTCGCGAAGGCCGTGCGCACGTAGTCCTGACCCAGGTTCTCCAGGAGCGAGTTCTTCATCACCACGGTCAGCGTGGCGAAGCTGCCCACCATGTAGGCCACCACCGGCAGGATGGTGTGGTGCAGCTGGTCGGTGATCTTGTGCCAGGTGCTGAAGGTCTCCCAGCCCGCGCTGCGGAATTCGCCGAGCGGGAAGACGTTCCAGAAGCTTCCACCGCCGAAGAGCACCAGCAGCACCGCGCCGAGCGCCCAGCCGGGGATGGAGTAGCCGAGGAAGACCACGGCGCTGGTGGCCACGTCGAAGCGGCTGGTGTGCTTGATGGCCTTGAAGACGCCGAGGGGAATGCAGACGAGGTAGGAGAGCAGGAAGCCCGTCAGCCCGAAGTAGATCGACACCGGGAAGCGCTTCTTGATGACCGCCCCCACCGGCTCCGCGTAGACGTAGCTGCGGCCCAGGTCGCCGGTGAGCAGGCCGCTGAAGCGCGTCCAGGCGACGACGATGCGCGGTGCGGGATTGCTGTCATCGGGGGGAGTGACCTCGGTGATCTTCCACTTCGCGTTCACCGCGTCGGTGTCGAGGGTCACCTTCCAGCCCTCGTCGCCGCGATCCACGCGGGCGCGGACCTCGCCCGGCAGCGTGGTCCAGTGGCCGGGCTGGACGGCGGTGCTGTCCTCCATCTTGCGCACCCAGGCACCCTTGAACTTGAGCCAGGCGACGATCACGGTCGAGTCGCTCGCGCCCTCCGCCGGCGGCAGGACCTCGGCCACCTGCCAGCGCTCGAGCAGGTCGCTGTAGTCCCACTCGAGCTGGTAGGCGTCGGCGCCATCGCCGGCGCCCGTGGGCACGGCGCGCGCCCGCACGCCCTTGCTGATCTTCTTCCACTCGTTCGGGGTGAGCGTGACGCCGTCCATCTCCCGTGGCCAGAGACCGAGCCAGCGCAGATAGCGGATGTGGATCGGCTTGTCGAAGCCGTAGAAGCGCCGCATCTCCTCGAGCGCGGCCGGCGGGATCTCGATCCCGCCCACCTGGTTCATGTCCCCGCCGCCCGCCGCCTCGCCGCCCATCATCATGCCGGCCTGCAGCTTCAGCAGCTCCTGCTCCAGCGGACCGCCGGGCACGAGCTGCATGATGGTGAACACCAGCACGGTGATCCCCAGGAAGGTGGGGATGATGAGCAGAAAGCGCCGGATGAAGTAGCTGGTCATCGTACGCGGCCGGGACTAGAGCTTGCCCAGCTTGCGCAGCCAGTACTTGTCCTCGACCTCGCCCGTCGGCAGCCGCTTCGACGGATCCGCGATGGCCTCTTCCATGGCCTTCTCCTTCGCGGGATCCACGTACCAGTAGGTCTGGATGGCCAGGTAGTCGCCCGTGCGGCCGAGGTAGCCGTCCGGGTAGCCGAACTTGTTCCAGAACACCACGCGCTGGAAGGGACCGTACCAGGCGAGCCCGTAGGGGCAGATCTCGGAGAGGCGGCGATCGATCTGCTTGATGTAGTCCACGCGCAGGGCCGGGTCGTACTCCTCGTCGTAGAGCGTTGCCAGCGAGTCGATCATGGCGTCCTTCACGCCGGTGATGTTCGTCGAGGGCGTCTGGTCGGCCGTGGTGGAGTGGAAGGAGCTGTTCGGGTTGGGCCAGAAGAGGCCGCCCCAGCTCTGGAAGGCCAGCTTGAAGTTGTGGTCCATGTTGTTCTGGAACTGCGTGATCGACGTGAGCTGCTTCAGGTTCAGCTTGATGCCGGCCTTCTGCAGATCCTCCTGCAGCACCGTGTGGATGCGCTCCCAGCTCGGCGTGTCGAAGGTGAGCGTGAGCTCGATGATCTCGCCCTTGTCGTTCTGCAACCAGCCGTCCGCGTTGCGGGTCTTGTAGCCGGCCTCGGCGAGGAGCTGCTTGGCCAGCTCGGGATCGTACTCGTAGTGCACGTTGTTCGGATTCTCGTACACGCTGGCCGGGAAGTAGGAGTAGAGCTTCTCGTACTCGTTGTAGAAGAGCTTGTCGATGAGCTTGTCGCGGTCGTAGAGGTGGGCGAAGGCCTTGCGGATGCGGATGTCGTCGAAGGGCCACTCGCGCATGTTGAACGCCAGCCCGGCGATGCCCTGCACCTTCTCGTTGTAGACCTTCCGCTTGAGGCAGACGCCGCGCTCCACCTCGTCGTAGTTGAACTCGTTCACCCACCAGCTCGCGCGGCTGACCACGTAGACGTCCAGCTCGCCCTTCTTGAACTTCTCCAGGTCGAGGCGCTCGTCCATGATCGTGAGCCACTCGATCTCGTCGAAGTTGTAGAGGCCGGCGTTCTCGGGCAGGTTCGCGCCCCACCAGTCGGTGCGCCGGGTGAGCATGAGGCTGCGGCCCGTGTCGATGTTCTCCTGCTTCAGCAGGTAGGGGCCGGTGCCGGGCACCATCTTGAACTGGAACTCCTCGAGGTACTCGCTGCCGTCGAGTCCGCCGATGATGTGCGCCGGCAGGATGCGCATGGAGATGGCGAAGTAGAGGAAGTGCCGCCAGTTCTCCTCGGTGGTGGTCACGCTGAAGAGGTAGGGGCTCACCGCCACCGGCTCCGCGTACTTGCCGTAGAGGATGTTCGTGTAGGGCATGAGAATGCCCTCGTCGGTGAGCAGCCGCCAGGTGGCGGTGACGTCGTCGGCGGTCACCGCGGCGCCGTCGGACCAGCGCGCCTCCGGGTTGATGCGGAAGCTGAAGGTCATCTTGTCCTCGGAGGTCTTCCAGTGCGTGGCCAGCACGGGCACGATCTCCAGCGTGTTCGAATCCAGGGTGAGCAGGGGTTCGTAGAGCAGTCCGGCCACGGAGGTGATGAAGACGCTGTTGGAGTCCTTGCCCTCGGTGCGCAGCGTGGCGGGGAACTCGGGGATGGACATCCGCAGCCGGCCGCCCTTCACCGCGTTCGGGTTGCCGGACACCGTGGCCTCACGGGTCTCCCACCCCTCCTCGGGGTGCGCCGCCACCCACTCCTCGAAGCCGGGACCGCCCAGTTCGGGGGGTACGCCCGGGACACCGGGCTCGGCCTGCGCCTGCACCGCGAAGAACAACACCAGCGTGACGGCGAGGCCGCGCAGTCCCAACTTCATCGTCGTGGTACCTCCTGCTAGGATGCGGAAAGGGAGAATCTACCGGATGCCGGGGTGAAGGTCAAATGGCCCCGGCGCCTAAGTGGCGGATTCATCCGGGTCTACGCAACTATGGGCAAGAAGTTCACCGATTTCGACCGCGCGCGGGCGCTCATGGTCACGCGGCAGCTAGCGGGCCGGGGCATCGCCGATCCCCGGGTGCTCGCCGCCATGGGCGAGTTGCCTCGGGAGCGTTTCGTCCCCCGCGAGTGGGCCGACCGCGCCTACGCCGACAGCCCCCTGCCCCTGGGGCCGGACCAGACGATCAGCCAGCCCTACATCGTGGCGCTCATGCTGGAGGCCGCCGCGCTGCACGCCGGCGACCGGGTGCTCGAGATCGGCACCGGTTCGGGCTACCAGGCGGCGCTGCTGGCGCAGCTGGGGGCGGAGACCTACAGCGTGGAGCTGGACCCGGTTCTGGCCGCGCGCGCCGCCGAGACCCTGCGCCAGGCCGGCTGCGGGGACGTCCACCTGCGCGTGGGCGACGGCCGCGCCGGCTGGCCCGAGGCCGCCCCCTTCGCGGCGATCCTGGTGACGGCCGCGGCCGCAAGCGTCCCGCCGGCGCTGACCGACCAGCTCGCCGACGGCGGCCGCCTGCTCATCCCGGTGGGCCCGGTGGACGAAGTGCAGTCGCTGCTGCTTGTGGAGCGCGACGGCCACCGCCTGCGGGAACGCCGCTTGCTGCCCGTGCGTTTCGTCCCCCTGCGCGGGGAAGAAAACCCTGGCAGCCGCGCTTAGGCTGGACTAACTTCTGCGCCGACGCCGCCACGAGGGCGGCCTCACCCCGGGGAGATGCCATGGAACCCACGCCTCGTCGCAACGGCCGCCGCTGGCTCAAGCGCCTGGGTGCACTGGGCTTTCTCTTCTTCCTGATCAAGGGTCTGCTCTGGCTGCTGGTGCCCCTGGCGATCATGTTCTGGGGCTTTCTGGGCTTCTGAGGGAGGATCGATGTCCGCGTCCGCCGCACCCACCGTCATGGAGCGCCTGCGCGCCGAGACCGCCGACCTGCACAGCAGCGCCGAGGGCAAGGACTTCCAGCGCCGCATGGTGAAGGGCGAACTCACCCGCGACGACTACGCCCGCTGGCTCGGCCAGATGCTCCTGGTCCACCGCGCGCTCGAGGCCCCGCTGCGCGCGCTGATGGGCAGCCCGGCCTTCGCCGCCCTCCGCGAGGAGCAGCTACAGGAGCCCTACCTGCTGGAGGACCTGGACGCCCTCGGTCAGGATCCCGCCGCCGTGACGCCCCTGCCCGCCACGGCCGCCCTGGTGGCGTCCATCGAGCGCGCGGCCGCGGAGACGCCCCTCGCCCTGCTCGGCTACCACTACGTCCTCGAGGGCAGCAACAACGGCAACCGCTACATCGTGCGGCAGCTCGCCCCGGCCCTGGGACTGAACGGCCACGGCCAGCGCTACCTCGACCCCTACGGCGCCGAACAGCCGGCCAAGTGGGCGCAGTTCAAGCGGGACATGGACGCCGTCGGCTTCGCCCCGGCCGACGCCGACGTGCTCGTCGCCGCCGCCCGCGAGATGTTCAGCGGCATCGGCGCGATCAGCGAGGCGCTGGGCTAGCGGGTAGAGCCGCACCCGCCCCCGGGGGCGGGTTGCGTCGGCTCGCGCGCCACGGGCGGCGGATCAGTACAGCGCCTTGATCGAGCTCCAGTTGCGAGATTCCGTGGCCGTGCCCTCGCAGGCCACCGGGAAGGCGCCCATCAGCACGCCGCAGCCGTTGTTATCCGGCGCGCAGGGGGAGTCGGCCGCGAGCGCGTAGGGGCTGCCGCCGCGGCCGCAGAATCGCGGGTCCTCGGAGAGGTTGCCGTTCAGCCCCGTCTGGTCGGCGAGGTTGACGTAGTTCGCGTAGGCGTTGCCGTAGACGTCGTTGCAGCTGAGCGCGAACGAAGTTGGATCCAACCAGCTGATCCCCGACCCTCTGTTGTCGAACACGATGCACTGAGTGATGCTCGGGTTGTGCGGATGGTCCCAGGTGGAACCGCAACTGATGCCGCCGATCCAGGAACCCGCGGGACCATTGTCGACCACGGTACAACTTTGCATGATCAGGCTTGCGTCAAAGGTGACCCCCGACCCCTCATTCGAGATGAACAGGGAGTTCTCGACCCTGGGCCCGGTCCCCCAGTCCCCATCGTATACCGAGAGCCCGGAGCCAAGATTGTCGTGCGCGTACAGGCCGGAGATGGTCCCCTGTGAACCGTTCACATAGACTCCAGCCCCGTGCTCCGCGTCATTCTCATGTACTTCCAGATTCGAAATGCTGAAGGTCAGTCCTAGCCCTGTGCTGGCCAGATAGGCCCCCCCGCCATGGGTACCAGCAGCCGTCGAGGTGTTTCGGCGCAGCGTGCAGTCCGAGATCGTGATCTTGCCGAGTGAACAGAGGCCAATGCCGTAGATCGCATGAGAGGCCGAACAATCTTCGATCGTGATGTCATGGATGAAGGCTTCGCCGCTGGCCAGAAGCCCGCTGCCGTAGAGCCCCGCCCCGAGTCCACCTCTGAGAGTCAGAAAGCCGATCTCGGACCCGCCGACGAGGTTCTCGCCACCTACGATCTGCCCTTGAAACTGGCCATCGATCACGACCTGTTCTGGGCTGCTTGCTCTGCCAAGTATCAGGACCCCCGGCGGCCACACAAGGTCGTGCTCGTAGTAGGTGCCCGGCGCGATGCTGACCGTGTCGCCGGACGCCGCAGCAGCCAGTGCCCCCTGGATCGTCGAGTGCCCCTCTGGTACCAGGTGCGTCGCAGAGCGCGCGGGTCCCGCCCCCAGCACGGCAATCACGACTAGCCAGGCACTCCCAACAGAGGCAATCGTCGGCTTCATTCTCCAATTGTAGCATGGCCACCCGCCCCCGGGGGCGGGTGGAGAGCTCCCGCGTGCAGGGCCGCCAGTCCCGTCGCAACTTCCGTCCGACTTCGAAAGAAACTGCATCCCACCCCTTGTCATGGATACCAATGTATAGTATTCTTCTTCGCGGGGCAAGGGGGCAAGTGCACGGAATCGCACGGCGCGCCCCAGCCTCCCGCCCCCGGGGGCGGGTTTCAGGACAGGCGAGTCAAGTTTGAGTGCCACGCCAGCGAGCGAGTGCTTTGGCCGAGCGCCTCACGTCCGTGCGAAGCGAGGCAAAGCACTCGCGAGCGCGGCTATTTGACCAGCAGCACCTTCTGCATCGCGCGGTCCTCGCCGCCGTCGGCGTAGTGCACCGAGAGCCGCGCGAGGTAGATCCCGCTGGCCAGGGGCTGGCCGGCCTCGTCGCGCGCGACCCAGGGCACGCTGTGGTCGCCGGCGGCCAGGGGCTGCGGCTCCAGCACCTCGGCCACCTGGCGGCCGGAGGACTGGAAGACCTGGAGCGTCACGTCGCCGGGCGCGGGCAGCGAGAAGCTGAAGGTCGTGCGCGGATTGAAGGGGTTGGGATAGGCGCCGCCGAAGACGAGGCCGCTCGGCGCGGTCTCGGGCGCGGCGGTGGACCCCGTGAGCGGCGACTCGAGCGCGCCCAGGTCGGGCAGGCTGCCGGCGGGCTGCGGGCGGGGTTCGCCGTCGAGGTCGAGGGCGGGCACGCCCTCGCGGGCGCCAGCGCCGAGGCAGGGGCTGTCGTCGTCGAGGGAGAAGTCGCCGCCGTCGGGGTCGCGGAAGCGCGGGTCGAGGTCGATTACGAGCTTGCCGCCGGCGCCGCCGGCCAGCACGCAGTGACGGAACTCCGCGCCGCCGGGCGCCGCGAACTCCGACCCCTCGGGCGCCGCGTCGCCCCAGAGGATGCTGTTCGCGATCACGGGGTCGGCCTCGCCCGTCCCCATGAGCGCCAGGGCGCCGCCGCGGCGCAGGGCGCGGTTGCCCCAGAAGGTGAGCTGTGCGCCGCTGAGGCGTCCGCCGTCGGCGCGCAGCGCGCCGCCCTCCGGGGCTTCGTTGCCCGTGAAGAGGCAGTTGGTGACGAGCAGGTCGGCGCCGGGCGCCTCCCAGGCCACCGCGCCGCCGCCGCGGAGGTCGCCGGCGGGGGCCGTGACCACGTTGCCGGTGAAGCGCAGGGCGTCGAGGCCCGCGTTCACGCCGAGCAGACCCAGCGCGCCGCCGCGCAGGAGCGCCGCGTTGTCCACGAAGGCGCTGCGCGCCGCGGCCAGCACGCCGCCGCCCTGCCAGAGCGCGCCGCCCTCGGCGCCCGCGGCGTTGGCGTCGAAGCGGCAGCCGTCGAGCTGCACGCTGCCGCCGGCGGCGAAAATCGCGCCGCCGTCGCCGCCGCTGCGGTTCTCGAGGAAGCTGCACCGCTCGAGGCGCAGATCGCGGTCGCACCAGATCGCGCCGCCGGCGCCGACGTCCTTGAGCGTCTGGCAGTTCTCGACAGTGCAGTCGACGAGTTCGAGGCTCACGCCCTCGGCGAGGATGCCCCCGCCTCGCAGCGGATCGGCGCCGCGCTCCAGCGTGAAGCCCTCGAGGCGTACGAGCGGCGACGCGCTGCCCACCGGCGTGCCGGCGGCGTCGAGTCGGAGCAGGCGATGCTCGCCCTCGCCGTCGATGCGCACGTCGCCCGGCTCGCCGGCGGCCAGCAGCAGCAGCGCCTTGCCGGCGTTGTCGAGGGCCGTGTTCATCGCGCCGCGGTAGACGCCCGGCAGCACGCGCACCGTGTCGCCCGGCGCCGCGGCGTTGATGGCCTGCTGGATGTCGGCGAAGGGGCGCGCGGGGCTGCCGTCGCCGTCGGGGGCGCCGGCCGCGGCGTCCACGGTCCAGAGCGGGCCATCGAAGACGATCTCCACGCCGCCCTCCAGCGCGCGGCGCGCCTCGCGGCCCTGGGCGTCCACCACGCGCAGGGTGGGCGTGTAGCGGCCCGCGCTCATGTAGACGAAACGCTGCGGCCCGGGGCCGGTGGCGTCCACGTCGCCGTCGCCGTCGAGGTCCCACTCCCAGACGGTGATCGGCGCATTCACGCCGAGCGAGCGGTCGCGGAAGGTGAGCGACTCGCCGCTGCGCGCGCGCTGGGCGGAGGGCTTCATCGCCGCGAAAGGCCCCATGGCGCTCGGGTCGAACTCCACCCAGCGCGTCCAGTTGCCCAGGTCGCAGTCGGCGTCGTAGGCGATGCGCGCGAAGCCCGCTTCGCCCCAGCCCTCGCCCCAGCTGTTCTTGACGAGGAAGCAGCCCTCGGCGTCGTCATAGCCCACGAGCAGCAGGGCGTGATAGCCCAGCACCGGCCCCAGCGGGCGGTACACCCCGCCGGCGTAGGCCATGAAGCCCGCGTCCACGCTCAGCGTGGTGACCAGGGGCCCGCGCTCCACGAGCGCGCGCTTGATGGCGACGGGATCCGCCGCGGCGCAGACCAGCCCGTCGGCGGCGAAGCGCCAGCGGCGCGCGTCGGCGTCGGGGCAGTGGCTGTCGCAGGCGCGCTGCGGATCGCCGGCGTAGGGCTGGCAGCCCTCCTCGAGCAGGCCGACGTTCTCGGCAAGCCAGAAGACGTCCTCCGGCCAGCCGCCCTCGCAGCCGCGGCCGAGGCCGTAGTCGTCGAGGCAGCTCAGCGCCTGCTGCTCGGCGAGGTCGAAGTCCGGCAGCCGCCCGCCCTTCGTGGCGCGCAGGAAGGCGCTCTCGAGGGCGCCGGTGGCCGCGAAGATCCAGCCGTCGGCGCAGCTGGCCTGCTCGCGCACGCCGCTGACGAAGTCGCCGCGGGCGTCGCGCCAGTCGATCCTGGGCGGCAGGGTCTTGCGGCCCTTCCCGCGCGCGGCTTCGCCCCCCCGCGACGTCTGCGGCCACGGCCGCTCCGCGAGGCGCCGAAGCCGCTCCTCCGGCGTCAGGCGCAGCATCGAGGTCTCCCCCGCGCGCCAGCCGAGCTCGTCCCGGGCGACGGCGGCGCGAAGGCCGTCCAGCTCGCTCTCCATGGCCGCGCGATGCGCCACCGACAGCGTGTCCGGCCCCAGCAGCGGGCCCGGGACGGACGTCGGCGAGGCCCCGCAGAGGCCGCCGGCGGCGACGAGCGGGAGCAGGCTGAGAAGGGGGATGTGCCAGGGACGGCGCAAGGGATCTCCTCCAGGAGCGCTGAGCGGAGTTGCCGTTGGCGGCCCACAGTGTAGAGCGTCCCTCCGCGCGGCGCGAGGGGCGCGGCGCAAAAAGCCGCGCGGCCCTCCGGGGAATGGAGGGCCGCGCAGAGCGGAATCCGCTATAGCAATCGCATACCGTCTAAATCGGCCGCAAGACTACTTGTCGCGGGCGATCTTCGTCAGGGCGTCCCAGTCGATGGCCTCGGCCAGGCCGGTCAGCGGCTCCTTGCTCGGCAGATCGCTGCCATTCAGGGTCACCAGCACCGTGCTTTCCACCAGCACCTGGATCTCGCCGCTGCCATTCTCGAACTTCACGCGGGCCTTGTTGCCCCCGAACTTGGTGAGCTTGGCCCCGTCCGAGGCCATGAGCATGGGATTGGACAGCGCCATGGACAGCGTGGCGATGACCGGCGAGTCGCTCATGATCTGGATGGACATCTGCCCATCGCCGCCGTCCTGCTCGTAGTCGCAGCTGGCGGACACGCCGCCGCCGAACATCGCCGCGCCGGCGGCGCCGGACTGGGGCTCCTCGCGCGACCAGCCGGCAGGCGCGTCGGGGAAGACGACGCCGATCGCCTCACCCTTCTGCTGCTTGATCAGGGCGGCGGCGTACTCGAGCGAGCTGGCCGCGTCGCCGAAGCGGTTGGCCTTGTAGGCGGCAAGGCCTTCATCGATGGCGTCGGTCACGTCGTCCGCCGCCGCCAGGGTGGGCAGGGCGAGGGCGATGATCAGGATTGCGATGGCGTTGCGCTTCACGGCGTCTCCTTCGTGTCTCGTGTGTTTCAGTCCAGGGCCTTGGTGGCGAGCAGGATCAGGCGGCGGGCGTCCAGTTCGAAGGGAGCGCCCTCCAGGTCCCCGAAGGCGCGGCACTCGCTGAAGCCCTCGGCCAGGAACAGCGCGCGCAGCTCGTGCAGCGTGTAGACCCGGATGCTGCTCGTCGCCCGGCGCGGGCGACCGCCGGCGCCGTCGTGGAGGGTCCACTCGGTCTCCACGCGGCCGGTCTCGGTATCGTAATGGTTGGCGCTGAGCACGGCGACGCCCTCGCGCTCGCTCCAGGTCTGCCGCGCGAAGCTGGGGAAGAGCGTCTCGGCGCTGTGCAGGTCCAGCGCGAAGACGCCGCCGGGCTTCAGCGCCCGGGCCACGGCGCGGACGTGGCGGCGGTTCTCCTCGTCGGAGAAGTAGCCGAAGCTGCCCCACCAGCAGAGGACGAGGTCGAAGCGGCGCCGCCAGGGCAGGCGGCGCATGTCGCCCTGCACCCAGTCGACGTCGAGGCCCTCCGCGCGCGCCTTGCGGCGGCCGGCGGCGAGGAGCGAGCGCGTGGCGTCGAGGCCGGTCACCCGGTAGCCGCGGCGGGCGAACTCGCGGCCGAGGCGGCCCTCGCCGCAGGGGGCGTCGAGCACGCGTTCGCCGGGGCTGAGGTCGAGCACGGCCTCGAGGAAGTCCGCGGGCGGGGCCACGAGGTCGGGGGCGTCCATGCTCTGCTGATAGCGGAGCCAGGGCCCACGGAAGAAGGTCTCCCACCACTCGCGTCGTTCGGCCACCGCTAGTCCTCTCGCAACACCTTGCTCACCAGGAAGACGTCCTCGCGCCCATGGTAGCCCAGCTTCTCGTAGAAGCCCAGCACTCCCCGGTTCGCCTCCTCCACGGCAAAGTTCACCTTCACGACGCCCATGCGCCGCCACACCCCTTCGATCGCCGCCATGAGCGCCGTGGCGATGTCCTCGCCCCGCCGCTCCGGCGCCACCGCCAGGTGCCAGAGGTTGGCGCGGCGGCCGTCGAAGGTGCCGAGCGCCGCGCCCACCAGCGCGCCGCCGTCCCAGGCGCCGAGACAGGTGTCGGCGTTCTGCGCGAGCAGGCGCTCGAGCTCGTCGAGGCGGTCGCTCAGGGTGAGCCGTATGCCCGCGCGCGCCCAGAGCGCGATGGCCGCGGGCAGGTCGGCGGCCTCGAGGCGCCGCAGCTGGGGAGCGCTCACTCGTCCTCCTCGCGCCGGCGCTGACGCCAGGCCAGGAACTCGCGGATGCGCGCCTCGTAGCCGTGCTCCGTGGGTTCGTAGTAGTGCCGTGGGCCGATCTCGTCGGGGAAGTGCGACTGGCGCAGCCCGCCCCCGGGGTCGTTCGGCGCGTAGACGTAGCCGTCCCCGTAGCCCAGCTCCTTCATCAGCCGCGTGGGCGCGTTGCGCAGGTGCAGGGGGACGGGCGCGTCGGGCAGCGATTCCACGTCGGCCGCGGCCGCCTTCACCGCCGTGTAGACCCGGTTGCTCTTGGGGGCGCAGGCCAGGTAGAGCACGGTCTGCGCGACGGCCGTGTCGCACTCCGGCAGACCGAGGAAGTGCGTCGCCTGCATGCCGGCCACGGCGACCTGCAGGGCGCGCGGATCGGCGTTGCCGACGTCCTCGCTGGCGAAGCGCACGAGGCGCCGCATCAGGTAGAGCGGATCCTCCCCGCTGGCCAGCATGCGCGCGGCCCAGTAGAGCGAGGCGTCGGGATCCGAGTCGCGCAGGCTCTTGTGCAGCGCGCTGATCAGGTTGTAGTGCTCCTCGCCGGCCTTGTCGTAGCGATGGCTGCGCCGGCGCATCAACTCGGCGGCGGCGGCCGTCTCGAGGCGGGGGCTGTCGCCGGTGAGACTCGCCGCGAGCAGTTCGAGCGAGTTGAGGGCCACGCGGGCGTCGCCGCTGGCGCCCGCCGCGATGAGCTCCAGCGCCCCCGGCTCGGCCTCGATCTTCCGCTCGCCGAGACCGCGCTCCGCGTCGGCGAGCGCGCGCTCGAGGAGCACGACGATCTCGTCCTCGCCCAGCGCCTGCAGCGTGAAGACGCGACTGCGGCTCAGCAGCGCGCTGTTGACCTCGAAGCTGGGGTTCTCGGTGGTGGCGCCCACCAGGATGATGGTGCCGTCCTCCACGTGGGGCAGGAAGGCGTCCTGCTGGGCCTTGTTGAAGCGGTGGATCTCGTCCACGAAGAGCAGCGTGCGGCGGCCGCTCATCGCCTGGCGCTCGCGGGCCGCGGCCACCAGCGCGCGGACCTCCTTCACCCCCGCGGTCACCGCGCTGAAGTTGACGAACTCCGCGTCCACCACGCCCGCGAGGATTCGCGCCAGCGTGGTCTTGCCGGTGCCCGGCGGCCCCCAGAAGAGCATGGAGCTGGAGAGCGCGCCGCTGTCGAGGTAGCGCCGGAGCGGGCGCCCCTCGCCCAGCAGCTGCCGCTGGCCGAGGAACTCGTCCAGTGTGCGTGGTCGCATGCGCTCGGCCAGCGGCGCGGGGGCCTTGCTCGCGAAGAGGTCCATGTCCGGCAGCATAGCAGGGGCGCCGCCGGCGGGAAAGCGCGGCGCTAGCGGCGCTTGAAGTCCTTGCGCTTCAGGCCGAGATCCACCAGGTGCCGGTGGATGGTCTGACGCGGCAGGCCGCTGATGGCCATCATCTCGGCCATGTTGCCCCGCGTGACCTGGAGGAGGCTCTTGTAGTAGGCGAGCCGGAAGCCCTCGTCGGCCTGCGCCTTGGCCTCGTGGTAGCCGAGCCCCTCGTAGCCGCCGCAGTCGAGCAGCTTGAAGCACTTGGGCGACAGGCTGTTGCCGTCGAGATGGACCAGCGCGTTCTCGATCACCGTCGCCAGCTCGCGCACGTTGCCCGGCCAGGACTGGCGCTGGAGCTTCTTCAGCGCGGCCACCTCCAGCGTGGGCACCGGCAGCTTCATCTCCTGCGCCTTGCGAAAGATCAGGTGATGGGTCAGCGGCTCCAGGTCCTCCATGCGCTCGCGCAGCGGCGGGATCCTGAGCTCCAGCGCGCGCAGCGTGAAGAGGAGCACGTTGTGAAAGCGGCCCTCCCTGGCCTCGCGCACGAGATCGCGGCTGCTGCCGACGATCACGCGGGCGCGCAGCGGCACCTCCTGCCGGGTGCCGAGGGGACGGAAGCGCCCCGAGCTCAGCGCGAGCTGCAGCTTGGTCTGGGTCTCCAGGCTCATCTTCGCGATTTCGTCGAGGTAGAGCGTGCCCTGCCCCGCCTCCTGGAAGCGGCCGATGCGCCGCCGCTGGGCGCCCTCGAAGGCCCCGCGCTCGTTGCCGAAGAGCTCCTGCTCGAGCAGCGCAGGGGTGAAGGCGGCGCAGTTGACCACCACGAAGGGCTCGTCCGGATGCGGCCCGTGGGCGTGCAGAGCCCGCGCGAAGAGCTCCTTGCCCGTCCCCACCTCGCCCGTGAGGAGCAGGGGCCGCTCCACGGCGGCCAGGCGCTTGAGCTCCATGCGCAGCGCGCTGATCGCCGGGCTGTTGCCCACGATGCTGGCTTCCTCGCCGTCCCCACGCAGCTGCACGCGGATGCGCGAGGCGCGCAGCTCCTGCGCCGTGCGCAGGTTGAGCTCCAGCTCGGCGGCGCCGGCGTCCAGGGTCACGTAGCCGGTGGCGCCCAGCTTCATCGCGCGGACGATCGTCGCCGCCTCCGGTCGCGCCGAGAGCAGCAGCACCGGGATCTCGGGGTACTCGGCGCGGAGGTGGTCGAGAAACTCGAAGCCGGGGGCGTGGCGCGCCGGGCTGTTGAGCTCCAGCAGCACCACGTCCGCGTAGCGGATCCGCAGGCGCTCGCGAGCTTCGTCCGTGTCCTTCACGACGTGGAGGGAATAGCGATCCGTCAGCCCGCGCACGAGGGTTTGGCCGGCGCCGTCGCCGTCCTCGACCATGAGGATGCTGGGGCGTCCGATGCCTGACTCGGCGGCGCCCGTCGACGTTCCGCCCATCCTACGCCCTCGCGGGGGCGCCGAGCGCGCCGTCCGGGGTGGCGTCGAAGCCGGGCGCCTCGCCCAGCGCGTAGAGAGGGATCACCTGACAGCCGCCGGGGCGGTGCTTGGGAGCGTCCGCGATGGCCAGGATGCCCGCACGGAGGAAGCGGCGCACGAGGTCCTCGAAGACTTCCGGGTCGTAGCCGGCGAGTTCGGCGAGGGCGGGGCGATCGGCCCCCTGCAAGCCGTCGATGATGAGGCGGGTCAGGTCGGTCAGGTCCATGGGTGTCCTCCCGGCGGGCTTGCTCGTCGACGACGGGCGGAGTCGTGCGGCCACGTCGACAAGTCACGCAGGGATGACGCCCCAAAGCCGGAGTTTCCAACCGACTTCGGCGGAGTTTTTCAGGAGAATGTCGCGGCGATGTGTCGTCGCGAGGCCAACTACTTGACCAGCAGCAACTTCTGCCGGCCGGCCTCGCGGCCGTCCACGCTGAGCCGGGCCAGGTAGACGCCGCTGGCCGCCAGGGCGCCGCGGTCGTCGTGGCCGTCCCAGAGCACGTAGCCGGGACCGGCGCTCAGCGGGGCGTCCAGCAGACGACGGATGCTGCGGCCCTGGGCGTCCAGGATCTCGAGCCTCACCTGGCCGGCCGCCTCCAGCTCGTAGCGGAGTCGCGTCCGGGGGTTGAAGGGATTCGGGTAGGGCGCGAGCAGGCGCGCCGGCGCGGGCGCCGCGGTTCCGGACGTGCCCGTCTGCCCGAAGCCGGCGTCGGCGAGCACCTGGGCCAGGTAGGGTCCCGCCGCCATGGGCGTGCTGGGCGTCTGGGGGTCCTGCCCGGAACGGTTGTACTCCTCGATGCTGTCGGTGGCGATGTTGCCGTCCGCGTCGCTGCTCAGGTCGGCGATCACCAGATAGACCGACTGTCCCGCCAGCGTGGACAGATCCCAGAGCCGCGGGGTGAGCAGGTCGCCGCCCGTGCCCGTCTCCCAGAACAGCAGCCGCCCGCTCGCGCCGGACACCATGCCGACGAAGGCGAGGCCGGGCGCGTCGCCGCCGCCCACGAGCAGCTTCATGCGATCGCCGGTGACGGTGAAGTCCACGCTGCGCACCATGCCGGTCGGCACGTTCCCCTGCGCCCGGCCGGGCGGGTAGGCGTTCGGGTTCGGGAAGAGCTCGTAGGTGCCGACGTAGGCGTTGCCCTCCATCCCCGAGTGCACCCCGGTGCGCTCGTAGGGATTGTCGCCCCAGGTGGGCTGCCAGGTGAAGGCGTTGCCGAAGACGACGGTCCAGTCGGGGGTGAAGCCCGCCTCGTGGGCGACCTCGGGCACGCCGTCGGGGGTGTCGAAGTCGATCGTGCCGAAGCGGAAGAAGAAGCGCGCGCCATCCCGGAGCGCGATGCCCCGGTGGCGGCTCCAGAGCGTCGGCTCGCCGGGGAGCTCCGTCACCTCGCAGGCGTGGCCGTCGTCCACGTAGATCCGGTCTTCCTTGGACCAGCCCGTCGCGAAGGCCGGACTCGACATGTGGCTGATCAGCCCGTCCCCCTCCTCGGTGAAGAAGAGGTGGTAGGTGCCGTTGTGCTTCACCATCTGGACGCTCTCGAGCACCTTGTTGCTGTCGTTGAGCACCAGCGCACCGCGGTCCGTCCAGTTCGACAGGTTCGCGCTGATCGCGTAGCTCACGCAGCCCAGGGAGTCCGGCGCCTTGCTCGCCGTGTTGAGCATGTACCAGTTGCCCGTGCTGTCCTCGTGGAAGATCTCCGGGTCGCGGCAGTTGGCCCAGAGGCCCGACGTCCAGATGGCCCAGGAGCCCGGGTGGTAGATGGGATTCGAGGGCGAGCGGTACCAGTTGAAGAGGTCCGACGACGAGGCCAGCCCCGCCTGCTGCGTGACGTTGTAGGTGGCGCCGGTGTAGTACATCAGCCAGTCGCTGCTGTTGGGATCCTCGATCACCTTCGGCGCCCAGACGAACTCCGACTCCCAGGCCGCGGCGTCGGGGGCGTCGGTGCTCATGACGTCGGGGTGGCGCGTCCAGTGCCGCAGATCCGGGCTGGTGATGTGCCCGAAGCGGTTCTCCTCGCGCATGAAGTGCCCGTTGGGCGGGAAGCTCTTGATGTAGAAGACGTGGTAGAGGCTGTCCGACTTGACCACCGAGTGGTCCTTGCACTGGACGCCGTAGTCCTCGAGGAAGTAGGGCTGCTCGAAGTCGAAGGTCACGAAGGCGCCCGCCCGCGGGACCAGGGACAGCACGGCCGTCAGGGCGCCCAGCAGGGCGCCGAGGAGCATGGGGAGTCGTGGCATCGATCACCTCGCGTTCAGGTCATTCTAACAGATCCGGTGGCGAATCTGGAGAAAAACGCGAGGCGCGCCGTCCTGCGCCGTGACGGGAACGCACTGGAAATCATGAAGATAGCGTGCGACGCAGCCGTTCAGGCGCCCGTCCGGGAGCCCTCGTTCTCGTCGGCCAGCGCCCGCTGGGCGAGCACGCTGAACTCCTCGGCGCGGCGGCTGTCGCTCCGCTCGGCATAGATGCGGCTGAGCAGCTCGTAGACGCGCGAGGGCTCGGCCTGGTCCCGTCGCAGGGACTCGAGTTGCCGCTCGGCGCGCGCGTCCTCGCCCAGGGCCATCAGCAGCTCGGCGCGCCCCAGGGCGGCGCGGGTGTAGCCGGGATTGAGCTCGAGGGCGCGGCCCATCTCGAGCAGCGAGCGCTCGCGGTGCTCGCCTTCGGCCAGCAGGCGGCCGAGCTCGTAGCGGAGGTCCGGCCAGGCCGGCTGCACGGCCACCGCCCGCTCGAGCAGGGCCACGGCGGCGTCCACTTCGCCCTCGCGGTCGCGGGCGTCGGCCAGGGCGCGCAGGAGGAGCACGGACTCGGGCCAGCGGGCGAGGCCCGTCTCCAGGGCGCGGACCGCCGCGTCGCGGCTGCCCAGCCGGCGCTCCCACTTGGACAGGTAGAGCCAGTGCCGCTCGGGGCTGCGGCCGCAGAGCGCCGCCCAGGCGTAGAGGCGGCGGCCGGTCTCGCCCTCGTCGCGGTAGGTGAAGAACTCGGCCATGGCGGCCAGGGGACGGCGGAAGGCCGGGCAGAGCAGGGCCCGCCGCAGGGCGGCAGGCGCGGCGTCGAGCGGCGCGGTGGCCGCCAGCAGCGCGTCGCGCTCCGCGTCGGCCGCGGCCAGGTCCTCGCGCAGGCGGGCGCTCAGGACGTCGGCCGCCGGGGCCGGGGCCGGCGCGCGCAGGCCGCCCTGGGCGTCGAGCCAGGCCTCCCAGGCGGCGAGGTCCTCGAAGTCGGCGCCGGCGGCCGCGAGGTTGTCGCGGGCCTCGGCGGCGGCGTCGAACCAGGGCTCCCCGGCGCCGGCCTCGCGCTCCTCCGACAGCAGGGCGCGAAGCTGTGCGTAGAGGCCCCACTCCAGGAGCAGGTCGGGGTAGGGCGGATGCTTCTCCCGCCGCCAGCGGTAGTAGGGCTCGACGCGCTCCAGCAGTCCGATCCAGTTCATGCCGGCCTCAGCTCTCGAAGGTGTGCTCGGCCTCGATGTAGCGGATCGTGCGCGAACGGCTCCGCATGACGATGCTGTGCGTGTGGCAGCCGCCCTTGTGGAAACGCACGCCGCGGAGCAGGTCGCCGTCGGTGATGCCGGTGGCGGCGAACATGATGTTGTCGCCGCTCGCCAGCTCCTCGAGCTGGAAGATCCGCGACGGCTCCTCGAGCCCCATGCGCACGGCGCGCTCGCGCTCGCCCTCGTTGCGGAAGGCCAGGCGCGCCTGCATGTCCCCGCCGAGGCAGCGCAGCGCGGCCGCCGCCAGCACGCCCTCCGGCGCGCCGCCCGTGCCCAGGAGGATGTCCACCGCCGAGTCCGACACCGCCGCGGCGATGGCCGCCGAGACGTCGCCGTCCGGGATCAGGTGGATCCGGCAGCCCACCTTGCGCACGCGCGCGATGAGCTGCTCGTGGCGCTCGCGGTCGAGGATCGCCACGGTCAGGTCCTCCACCGGCAGGCCCTTGGCCTCGGCCACCGCGTGGAGGTTCTCCTCGGGACTGCGGGTGATGTCGATCGCCCCGATGGCCTCGCGTCCCACGGCGATCTTCTCCATGTAGGTGTCCGGCGCGTGGAGGAAGTGCCCCTTCGGCGCCACGGCCACGACCGCGATGGCGTTGGGACGTCCATAGGCCACGCTGTTGGTGCACTCCAGGGGATCCAGCGCGATGTCCACCGCCGGCTCCTCGCCGGTGCCCACGCGCTCGCCGATGTAGAGCATCGGCGCCTCGTCGCGCTCGCCCTCGCCGATGACGACGGTGCCGTCCATGTCGATGCGCGCGAAGCCCTCGCGCATGGCGGTGGTGGCCGCCTGGTCCGCCGCGTTGGGGTCGCCGCGTCCGAGCAGGCGCGAGGAGGCGATGGCCGCCGACTCGGTGACGCGCACGAACTCCAGGGCCAGGTTGCGATCCATGCTTCTCCTAATGCTGTGCGGTCGCGGCGTCGCGCGCGGCCCGGCCTATCCCAGTTCGCCCTCGGCGTCGAGCGAGGGTGTCATCGTCTCCGCCCCGGCCGCGCGGTGCTCCTCGTCGAGGATCTGCGCCACGTCGTAGCTGTGCAGGACGTAGCCCAGCACCAGCAGCGGCAGCACCTCTCCCCGGCTGACGAAGAGCAGGAAGATCCCGCCCAGGAAACCCCACCAGAACCAGTTCGCCTGCTCGAGGTAGAGGTAGGCGAAGGGTCCGAAGAAGAAGGCCAGGGTGGCCGCCAGGAAGGGCCGCTTGCCGCTGCGCGTGCGGTGCAGGCGAAGTGGCCGCGGCCAGACGCTGCCCGGATCGGTGGCCACGTCGGGCTCCGCGTCGGCGCCCCCGTCGAGGATCGGCTCGTCCGGGAGGGGCGGCAGGTCCGCCGGGACTGCGGGCTCCCGCTGCACCGTGCTGAGATCCAGCCCGCAGTGCGGGCAGTAGCTGGCGTCGGCGGGAATGCCCTGGGTGCAACGCGGGCAATTCATGCTGGCTCCTCGTCGTCACGCCACGCCGGGCGCGGCGTGGGCAGTCTAGAAGGCCCCTCAGATCGACGCAAGGAACATTCCTTTGGCGTCGCGGCTTGTGGTCGCGGCCTCCGCAGCCCTATCCTGAGGGCATGTGGCGCCGCGCACTGACAATCATGATCCCGCTGGTCCTCTGGCTCGGCTGCTCCGGGGACCAGGGCCCGACCGCCGACGCCATGACCCAGGTCATCGTCAGCCGGGCCGCGCACGTCAGGCAGTCACGGCTCTATGCGCACGTGGAGGCCCTGAGTTCCATCCACTCGCGCTGGATGCACTACGATCCCGGCACCACCGCCACCCTCGACTGGCTCGGCGAGACGCTCGCCGACCAGGGCACGCCGGCCGTGGCCGACAGTTTCGTCATCCACCGCATCCGGGACATCCCCACCGCCAACCTGGTGGTGACGCTGCCCGGCCAGACCCGGCCCAACGAGTACGTGCTCGTGGGCGCGCACTGGGACTGCCAGAGCTACCCGGAGAGCTGGACCGACTCCACCGCCCGCGCCGCCGGGGCCATCGACAACGCCACCGGCGTGGCCGCGCTCGTGGAGCTGGCGCGCGTGCTCGCCGACGCGCCGCTCGCCCGCACCGTGCAGATCATCTTCTGGGCCGGCGAGGAGATCGGCATGTTCGGCAGCCGCCGCGTGGCGACCGCCTGGCGCCACCCCGCGGCAGGCGACAGTCTCGTCTGCGTGGTCAACGTGGACATGATCGGCTGGGACGGCGACCTGCGGCGCGACGCGAGCCTGGTCTGCGATACCCTCAGCGCGCCGCTGGCGGGAGCCGCCCTGCCCTACGCCCAGCTGGCCGCCTCGCCGCTCCTCGTGGACTCGCTGAACCGGGGCACGGGCAGCTGGGGCGTGAGCAGCGACCACCTCCAGTTCTGGTACTACGCGCTCCCCGCAATCTGGTTGCACGAGGGCATCGCCGACGCCTATCCCTTCGCCAACCACGCCGCCGACAGCCTGCCGGACCTGCAGCCGGACTACCTGGCCGACGCCACCCGGGCCCTGGTGGGCACGGTGATGGCCCTCGCCGAGCCCATCACCCCCTAGTCGCGCCCCCGCGGATTTCGTCCACCATGCGGCGCAGGGTCGCCGCGCGCAGCACGCCGCGCAGCGACGGACCCTCGCGGACGGGCAGGGCCTCGAGGCCGCTGGCCCCGAAGGCGCGCAGGGCCGCCGCCGCGGTGGCGTCCGCGGGCAGCGCGCGCAGGGGACGCTCCACGAGGCGCAGCATCGGCAGCTCCGGCGGCAGGGCCGCCGCGGCGGCCAGCAGCTCGCGGCGGCCGAGAAGCGCCAGCGCGCCGCCCTCCAGGTCGACGAGCACCCAGTCGGCGTCGTCGCGCTGGAGCAGGGCCGCCCGGACGTCGCCCAGGGGCGTCTCCCGCGCGGCGAGCAGCCAGCCTTCGCGGTCGAGGTCGAGCAGCGTGGAGAGGGGACGGTGGTTCAGCAGCTCGTCCAGGCGCACGCCGCGCAGCTCGCGGCCGCCGGCGACCAGCAGGAAGACGCCGATCACGCCCAGCATGAGCAGCGGCGGGTAGAGGAAGGGCGCGAGCACCAGCAGCGCCGCCAGCGCGCGTCCCACCCAGACCGCGCGCTCGGTGGCGCGCAGGTAGGGCATGCGCGTGGCGAGCGTCGCGCGCAGGATGCGGCCGCCGTCCATGGGAAAGGCCGGCAGCAGGTTGAAGAGCGCCAGCGCGAGATTCGCGTAGACGAAACGCTCCGCGAGCTCGCCGACCAGGCCCTGGCCCGCGGCCGGCCAGAGCGCGGTGAGCGGCAGCAGCAGGCGGAGCAGCAGCGCGACGGCGGCCAGGATCAGGTTGACCGCCGGGCCCGCGATGGCGATGAGGATCTCGTGGCGCGGCCGGCGCGGCAGGGCGTCCATGAGGGCCAGGCCACCCATGGGCATGAGCGTGATGGAGCGGATCGTCACCCCGAGCCGCTGGGCGACGAGGCTGTGCCCCAGCTCGTGGAGCAGGACGAGAAAGAAGAGCACGAGGATGCTGAGGACGGTGGTGGCGGCCTCACGCCACCCCACGGACCACGCGAAGTAAGCGCCGACCACGGCGAGGAAGAGCGGGAAGGAACCGTGCAGCAGCACGTCGATGCCCGCGACGCGGCCGAGGCGCAGCCTTCCTCCCAGCATTCGACGCAATTCGAGCATGCTCACTCCGGAAACTGGCGTCTGGCGGGGCCGCGCGGGTCCCCGTGAATTGACCTTCGACGCGGGTCTTTGATACAATCTTCGTTCAACCCGTGCTGGATCACAACCATCCTCAAGGACCCGGAATGACATCAGGCACGCCTCGGCGTCGGCGCCCCGGACGCAGCCTCGCCATTCTGTCGCTCCTCTTCCTGCTCTCGGCTGCCGCGACCACCGTGCGCGCGGAGCTGCGTCTGGACTTCGAGCAACCCTACTTCGTCGAGACCCTCGGCAACCAGTGCAAGGACCACGCGCTGGTGAAGCTCGACAGTCTCTACCACCTGTTCTACATCCACAGCCTGCCGCCGGTGCCGCCCGACTACCTGCGCAGCGAGCGCTGGCTCGGGCATCTGACGAGCGCCGATCTCGTGCACTGGACGCGCCAGGACAGCATCCTGCCCGTCAGCGAGGTCCAGCCGCAGAGCTGGGAAGGCAAGTTCATCTGGGCGCCGAAGGTCATCAAGGACCCGGGCAGCAGCGACTGGTTCCTCTTCTACACGGGCGTGAGCGAGACCATCACCCAGCAGACGGGACTCGCCTACAGCTCCGACCTCTACGACTGGAACCGCTGGCCGCTCAACCCCATCTACCATCCGGGCAGCTGGGCGGCCTGGACCGTGGGGCTCTGGTCCAACTGCCGCGACCCGGAGATCTTCCACGAGGACGGCTCGCCCTACTGGTACCTGCTCAACACGGCGACGACGTCGGGCAACCTGGGGGCGATCAGCTTCGCCCGCAGCCAGACCCTCGTGAACTGGACCGACGAGACGCCGCTCTTCGTCAACGACAGCGTCGCGGTGCTCGAAAGCGCGCAGCTCTTCACCTGGGGCGGCCTCTACCACCTGCTCTTCACCGAGGAGGGCGTGCAGGGCACGAGCCATCTCACCGCGCCCACGCTGACGGGCGCGTGGACCAAGGACAACCTCGAGGTCATCGACGTGGGCAACGCGCCCGAGATCTCGGACCTCGGCGACGAGGTGATCTTCAGCCGGCACAACGCGCTCGCCTCGCCCGAGGGGCTCATCTTCTACTATCGCTTCGACCGCATCGACTTCGACGGCCCCGGCGGCAGCGCGCAGATCGACCCGATCGGTCACGGCCTCGATTCCACGTGGAGCGTGGTCTTCGGCAACGCCTTCGACAACCAGCCCACCTGGGGCGACAACCCGCACCAGCGCGGCGACAGCCACGCGAACCTGCGCGGCAACAGCTACCTCGCCACCTACGAGGACTTCCCCGCCCCCGTGGACGAAGAGCAGGGCAGCTTCCGGGGCGTCGAGCCCATCGGCCTGCTCAAGAGCGAGCCCTTCGTGGTCGACGGCAACCGCATCAGCCTTCTCGTCGGCGGCGGCGACTTCATCGACCGCGAGTTCGTGGGCCTGGTGAGCAGCCAGGGCGACACGCTGCGCTTCCAGGAGTCGGGCCGCGGCTCGCACTCCATGACGGTCCGGCTCTGGGACACGACGTCGCTCATCGGCGAGGAAGTCTACATCGTGGTGGCGGACCTGTCGTTCAACAACCCCGAGGGCTACATCAGCGTCGACGAGATCCACGGCTACACCGAGTCCGGCATCGATCCTTTCCCGCCCACGCTGCCCATGAATCCCGGCCCGCTGCTCGAGGACGTCCTCAGCGCCGCCGGCTACGGCAGCACCGCGATCGAGCCGCAGCCCGCGCCCGCGCTCGCGGGCCGTCTGCTGGCGCCCTACCCGAACCCCTTCAATCCCAGCACGCGGCTCCGCTACGAGCTCGAGCGCGCGGGCCGCGTGGAGATCACCGTCCTCGACGCCACCGGCCGCCACCAGCGCACGCTTCTCGACGCCGCGCTGCCGGCGACGCCGGGCTTCGTCACCTGGGACGGCCGCGACGACGCCGGACACGCCCTGCCCAGCGGCGTCTACTTCGCGCGCCTGCGCCTGGACGGCGCGCCGCTGGACAGCCGCAAGCTTCAGCTCATCCGCTGATCGGTGAGAGCGCCGGCCCGACCTGGGCCGGCGCTAGTTCTCGGCGAGGAAGCCCGCGGGCTCGCGGGTCGCCATGTGCCAGAGGATCCGCACCATCTTCACCTCGTCCGGACTGGGCCGCGGCACCACGTTGGTGGTGGCCATCACGTGGCCGACCTCGCTGCTGTGGCGCAGCGGGCCGAGCGCGTGGCCCAGCTCGTGCAGGATCACCCGCTGCAGGCCCTCCTCAGAGCCCGGCTGACCGCTGGCGTTCCAGTGGATGCGCGCGAGCAGGGGCACGTCGTCCGCGGGATTCCGGTCGAGGATCTCGTAGGAGCCGCTGCCCGGCTCGCCCGGATGATACTGCACGAGCAGCGACGCCTCGGCGGCGGTGGCCACCGGCGTGAAGAGATCGAGGCCGGTGTCCTCCTCCCAGATGCCGATGGCGTTCCTGAGCAGCTGCTCGTAGTCGATGCCGTTGTAGACGAAGGGCTCCACGTGGATGGCGATCGGATACTGCATGTGCAGGATGTCGCCCCCGTAGACGTCCGCGCGCAGCATGTAGCGGAAGTAGGTCAGGTACTGCGCGTAGACGCCCGTCTCGGTGGGCCCGGCGCGGAAGGTGCCCAGCGCGTACTGGAGCGAGTCGTTGATCGCGCGGGTGTCGAGGATGTCGTACCAGTCGCCCACGATGGCGAGGGCCTCGTCGCGGATCATGCCGGGCGGATTGTTCAGGTTCACGTCGCGATAGGGGACGTTGGAGCAGTGGAAGCTGCCGTCGGCGGCGGTGACGTCCTGCACCTCGTCGGACGGACGGCCGATCCCGTAGCGCACCTGCAGCCCCGCGACGCCCTCGCCCGTCTCCCAGTCGCGCACCACGCCGCCGACCGCGAAGCCCGCCACCTTGCCCTCGGCCAGGTCGCTCCAGCTCGACACGTTGCCGCAGGCGTCGTGGGCGCGCACGCGCATGTAGAAGTAGCGACCGGGCGCGAGCGCGTGCAGCGTGTACTCCTCCTGCACGGCGCCGGGAGTCGCCGGCGGCGAGGCCACCAGGTTCGTCGTGCTCCACTGCTCGGGGGGGAGCGGCGCGTCCCAGAAGCGCAGCTCGTAGCGGGCGAGCTCGCCGTCCGGGCCGTCGCTCGACGCCCCGAAGCGCACCACCAGATCGCCCGGCGACGGCCCCGGCCCGATCACCAGGCCGGTCACGGGAACCGGCGGGACCTGGTCCTCGCAGGGGGACACGGTGACTTCCCAGTAATGGTAGAGGTCGGTGCTGGTGCCCGGGACCCAGGCGTGCCCCTGGATGAGCACCTCCCCCGGCTGCCCGGGGATGTAGGCGAACTGCGGATCGTCGCCGGCGAGGGTGTCGTCGACGCGCCAGCGGTACTCCACCGTCCCCCCCGCGTTCTCGACGAGCATGCTGAAATCCAGCGTGTCGCCCACCGTCGCCTCCAGATCCAGTTCCGGGGGCTCCACCAGGAATTCCACGCCCGGCGTGATGCTCACGAGCACGGGCCAGGCGCGCCCCAGCCGCAGGCCCGCGTCCTCGAGCTCGAGGCCGACGACGACGAGGCTGTCCTGCCTCACCACGGGCCACTGCAGGCCGTGGTCGGCCGGGACGAAGATGTAGCTGCTGTCGGCCAGGAGCGTGCGCTCGCCGCCCAGCGTCAGCCAGAACTCGGCGTCGGCGCTGGCCTGCACGTGGAGGACGAAACGCTCGGCGCCCTCCTCGTCCATGACGAGGGTGTCCTCGCCGCTGGGCTCGTAGTAGAGGATGCGCGGCGGGATCGCCTCCGGGGGCACGGGCTGCGAACAGGAGCCGAGCAGCAGCGCCATTGGGAGGAAGAGGGCGCCCCAGGCGCCGAGAAGCCGACGATTCGTTGTTGCCATGGTCGAGAACTCCTGCCCGTCAGGCGGCGGGCCCGGGAAATATGGGGGGCCGGGAACTCCGAGGCAACGAATTGGTGAAACGGCACGGGGTTGAACCGGTTTTGGGGCTCCTGTATATTGCCCCCGCCCCCGTAACGGACATTCACTTGCGAACGAGGACGATCATGAAGACTGTGCAGCGAGCCATCCTGGGCGCCCTGGCGCTCCTACTCAGTGCCGCCCCCCTGCTGGCCCAGCCCTCCGATGTGGACCAGCTCGTGGCCAGCGGTGGGGAGTACTACCGCAACGGCATGTACCGGCAGGCCGTCGCGGACTTCCGCCAGGCCTTCAACGCGGACAAGACGAACCTGGATGCCGCCAAGGGCCTCGGCAGCGCCGCCATGCAGCTGCAGGACTGGCGCAACGCCAAGACCGGCTACGAGGCCGCCCATGAGCTGTCCCCCGGGGACTGCGCCGTGACCAACAGCCTGGCCTACGTCTATCTCGCGCTGAAGCTCGAGGAGCGGGCGAAGCAGACCTACGAGGAAGTCGTCGGCAAGGGCGGCAAGCCCGGCTGCGAGCCCGGCAACAGCTTCGCGAAGGTGAACCTCGCCACGCTCTACATGCGCTCGCGCAACGAGGCCGAGAAGAACCTCGCGCTGCAGCTGCTGAACCAGGTGACCAACACGGAGACCGAGGACACGTCGCTGCTGGCGCGCGCGCACTACGCGCTCGGCACGCTGTACCGCCAGAAGAAGAACTACGATCTGGCCATCGACAACCTGGAGAAGGCCTACAGCTACGACCCGGACAAGATGGAGGGCCGCTACAACCTGGGCCTGCTCTACTTCAACCGCCAGCAGTACGACAAGGCGCTCGAGCACCTGCAGAAGGCCTACGCCGAGCAGCCCAACGACTACAACCTGAACCTCATGCTGGGCCTCGTCTACAACGAGACCCCCGGCGGCAAGAGCGACGCGCAGGAGTACCTGCAGCACGCGGTCAATCTGATCGGCACCATGAAGGCCGAGGACCGTCCCAAGGACAACCTCCCCCACCGCTGGCTCGGCAACATCCTCAACGACGAGGGCGACCCCAGCCAGGCGATCAGCGTGGTGGACGCCGGCCTCAAGCTGACCTCCGACGGCACCGAGCGCGCCGGCCTGCTCTGCACCAAGGCCAAGGCCTACGAGAAGCTGGGACGCTACGAGGACGCCCTCGACATCTTCGAGTCGGTGACCGGCGACCCCCAGTGGGGCAGCTACGCGCAGACGGAGATCAAGCGCCAGGAGAACCTGATCCAGCGCGCCGCGGCCGGACAGAACTAGCGCCGGCCGATGGCAACGGGCCTGACCTGGTTCCTCGCCCTCAGGCAACTCGGAAGTCCTCGACGCGGGAGGGCCGTCACCATGACGGCCCTCGTCGCGATGGGGGGCATCCTCGTGGGCGTGCTGGCGCTCACCGTGATCCTCTCGGTGATGAACGGACTCGAGCACGAGCTGCAGCGTCTCATCAACGACGGTGAAGCCCACGTGGAGCTGCAGCCGGGCGGCAGCGGGGCGATCGTCGACGTCGGCCCGCTGCTCGCCGCGGTGGAGGCCGAGCCGGGCGTCGCCGCGGCGGCGCCCTTCGTGCGCTCCGAGGTGCTGGTGGTGAGCCGCGGCATGGACGGCCGCGAGCGCCTGGAGACGGCCACCCTCACCGGCATCGACCCGGAGCGCGAGGCGGCGGTCACGGACGTCCTCGCCCTCTCCTATCCCGACTTCACCGGCTTCGCCCCCCACGAGGGCTGGGTGCTGCCCGGCGGCGATGGCGCCGAGCCAGGCATCCTGCTGGGCGAGGAACTCGCGACGAACCTGCAGGTGGGCCTCGGCGACCGTCTGCGCCTGCTGGTGCCGGACATCAGCGCGGCCACGAGTTCGCTGGACTCCCTGCGCGGCCGCGAGGCGTGGTTCCGCCTGGTGGGCCTCGTGGACGCCGGCCTCTACGAGTTCAACGCCACGCGGGCCTTCGCCGAACTCGATCGCTGCGCGGAGTTCCTGCAGGTCGTGGGCGAGGCGCAGGGCATCGGCGTGCGCTGCCTGCGCCCCGAGCGGGCCGGACGGGTGGCGGACAGCCTGCTGGCCCTGCCCGCGCTCGCGGGCTATCGCGCCGTGACCTGGCAGGAGCGCAACCGCGTGCTCTTCGACGCCATGCACCGCGAGAAAGCGATGATGTACCTCTTCCTCCTGCTCACGGTCTCGGTGGCGAGCCTCGGGATCATCAGCGCGCTGACGCTCATGGTCAGCGCGAAGCGGGCCGAGCTGGGCATCCTGCGCACGCTGGGGCTGAGCCGTCGCGGGATCATGGGTCTGGTGGTGCTGCAGGGCTGGCTGGTGGGCCTGATGGGCGTGGGCGCGGGCCTCGGCGGCGGCTGGCTGCTGGGGCTCTGGCTGCAGCGGCATCCGCTGCACATCCCCTGGGATCTCTTCGTGCTGGAAACGGTGCCGATCCTGCTGAATCCCGTTGACTTCCTGCTGGTGGGGTCAATTACCCTGGGCGTCTGCCTGCTGGCCACCCTCTATCCCGGCTGGGAGGCGGCACGCCTGGATCCCATCGCGGCGATCCGGGCCGTCTAGCGCCGCGCCAAAAGGGGCTCCCTTGGGCATCGACTACGCCATCCCCCACCTCTGCAGGAATCGCGAGGAGCTCGGCGAGGCCGGTCTGCGCCGCTGGACCTTCCTCTACATGATCCACAAGTATCTCCGCGACCACCCCGAACTCGGCCGGCGCGGGCTCGAGGACAAGGAGTGGCAGATGCCCGCCTACAAGGGCGAGGCCGTGGAGGTGCAGCGCTTCACCGTCGAGGACGTGCGCGAGGTCGGCGGTCGCATCGGCGAGCGCCTGGCGCTCTGTCGCGACTGCCCGGCCAACCTCGACCCCGAAGCCGACGAGTTCGGCTGCGTGGGGCGCATCAACTACCCGTTGCTCGCGAGCTTCGAAGAGTTCGCCGCCGAGCGGCTGCAGCGCGTGATCGACCGCCTCGGCCCGGAGGAGTGGCCGACGCTGCTCAGCCTCATCCTGCGCAGCGATTCCCCCTTCGACGGCGCCCCGGTCGCCCGCCTGCGCAGCACCGAGCTGCGCGGCGGCAGCCGTCTGCTCGAGCGCGCCGAACCCGTGCCGCTCGAGCGCGCCGGCGACGGCATCAGCACGGATCACATCCTCCACGCGCTGCTGGGCATGAGCTCCCCCGGCTCCGCTGACACCGGCTACAGCCGCGAGGTGCCGCGGGAGCTGGTGAGCATCTACCTGGACTTCCTGTCGGGCCTGCTCTACGCGCACCTCAGCGAGGAGCGCGTGGTCGAGCTCAGCCGCGGCTGCTCGACCTATCTGCAGTTCCGCTGGATGCACCGCGCGCTGCGGATCGCCTTCCGGCTGGACCTGCCGCTCTACATCCACTAGCCGTCGCTAGAGCTCGTGCGGGAGGAATTCCTCGGGGCTGAGGAAGTACTTGTCAGGCGGGTAGAAGAGCAGGTTGCTGACCCGCGCGGTGTAGACGCAGGCGAAGTCCCCCATCTGGTCCCCGAAGCGGCTGAGCTCGCTGTCCACCTTGCAGAGCGGGCCCCAGAAGGGGTTGAAGCGCTGGCGGATCTCCAGCTCGATGGCCCGGATCGCCAGCAGATTGGCCGTGAGCTGGCGGTCGAGGTTGTGCTCCTCGCCGGTGAGCGCGGCGAGACGGTCGTCCAGCGCCTTCAGGTCCTCGGGCGGCAGGGAGCGGTAGCGCGTCAGCTTGGTGTCGCGGCCGGCCTCGAGCGCCTCGCGCACCTCCAGCAGCCGCGTGAGGATGCCCTCGTTCTCCACCTGCAGGCCGTCGATGCGCGCGTTGTCCGCGCTGCTCTCCTCGGTGGCGCGGATCTCGTGCTCGAGTTCCTCGACCACCATCAACGTCCGCCAGCCGACGCTCTTCTTGCTGCGCAGGATGTCCCCGTAGATGTGATCGCCGACGTAGAGGATCTCGTCGCCGGCCGCGCCGAGCTGCTGCTCGAGCAGCGCGACGTTGCCGCCGGCGAAGCAGGGGGTGCCGTGGCAGTCGCCGCGCCCGTCCGCCCAGGGCGCGTCTCCGGCGAAGAAGCCCGGCTTCTGCGAGTCCGTCACCAGCAGGTCGAAGTAGGACCACCAGGGCCGGTCCAGGATGCCGTCGGCCAGAACGTAGCGCAGCACGGCGTCCGTGTAGGCGAAGTCGGAGTTCGTGAGCAGGAAGAGCTTCTTGCCCTCCCGGCGCAGCTTCTCCAGCGCGGCGGGCAGGCGCGGATCGCGCAGGAAGCACTCGCCCAGGCGCTCGAGGACGACGGCCTTGAGGCTGCCGTCCCGGTGGACCTGATCGACGGAGTTGCGGATGTCGTCGAAGAGCCGCCGGTAGTCGGGCTCGCCCTGCCCCGTGGCCTCCAGCGCCTCCACCACCCCGGCGTAGAGCGAGATTTCCGGCAGGCCGAAGAGCGTGTCGTTGCTCCAGAAGCGCTCGCCGGACAGGCGCAGGCTGCCGCCGGTGTAGAGGGCCTTGCGGGTCTCCTTGTCCACCCGCTCGCGACCGTGGAACGCCTCGGCCACGTAGTGGAACTTGTCGACCTTCAGGATGTTTCCCCGCTCCTTGTCGACCACCAGGCCGCGAATCCCGAAGTCGGGGTCGTAGCGCACGCTCCGCAGGGCCGACGTGTAGCCGCCCTCGGCGACCAGCACCTCCTTGGCCATGTCGAAGACCAGCGCCTCGATGAAGTTGCGGTTGTAGAGCGCCAGGGTGTGGTCCATGTCGAAGCCCACCCAGCGGACGCTGCTCATGCGGAGGTTGCGGTTCACGAAGATGCGGTGGCGCTTCTCGATGAACTGCTCGAAGCGGTGGCTGGCCACCGGCGGCAGGCGGAAAGGAAGGTCGGGCGCGCTGTGCATGACGAACTCGCTGGGCAGTCCCCGCAGGGAAGTCGGAAAAATCACCCCGAGATGCTCCGAAGCTTCCCTATGATGCATAATGCTTGCCAATCATTCCACGGCAGCGGAATTATTCTGCCGACGGCTTGACCTGGGTTGCCCGGGACAGGTAGAATGGTGGCTCACCCCCTCAAAATCAACCAATGATGAAAGCCACACTCACACCCATCCTGGCCCTGGTACTTTCCCTCGGCCTCCGCCCCGCCGACAGCTGGCGCAGCGCTCTGCATGGGCCGCCGCCGGAGGCGGCGCCCGTCCATGCGCGCTCCGCCGACTGGCGCGCCGTGGACGAGTACATGGGCCTCGACGGCGCCCCGGTCTACAACGTCACCGTGACCGGCTACTCCAGCACCCGCGATCAGTGCGACTCCACCCCCACCATCACTGCGGCCAACACGACGGTCCGGCACGGGATCATCGCCCTGAGCCGCGACATGCTCCGCCGCTACAACCCGGACGCGCCCTTCGACTGGGGCGACAGGGTGCACGTGGAGGGCGTGGGCGAGTTCGTGGTGGAGGACGCCATGAACGCCCGCTACCGCAGCCGCGCGGACATCTGGTTCCCCGACCGGGAGAGCGCGCGCGCCTGGGGCGTGCAGGAGTTGAAGCTGTCCCCGGTGCCTGACAATCCCCTGAGCCTCTAGGCCTCCAGCCCGTCGGGCGCCCCAATCCTGACAATCACCTTGTGCCGCGGAGAATGTTGCTGGCCCCCTCCAGGCGGCCGTGCTCCCCGACGGCCCCCAAGATCTGGACCGATCTCAGCCCCTCGACCCCAAGATCAGGTGGCCCGAGGGGCAGCCACATTCTCGGCGGCACAAGCAAAACAGCACAGCCGGCCTGGCTGTGCTGCCCTAACTCACTGAGTTGTAGTGGATTCCTACATCGCGCCTTCGCCGCGCACGACCACCCGCAGGGTCCGGACGATGATCTTCAGATCGTTCGTCAGCGAGCACTTCTGGATGTAGTAGCGATCCAGGGTGATCTTGCGGCGGATGTGCTCCAGGTCCGTGTCGTAGCCATTGCGGATCTGGGCCAGGCCAGTGATGCCGGGCTTCACGCCCAGGCGCTCGGTGTAGCCGGGGATCTGCTCCTCGAGGTAGGCGATGATCTCCGGCCGCTCGGGACGGGGGCCCACGATGCTCATGTCGCCGCGCAGCACGTTCCAGAACTGCGGCAGCTCGTCCATGCGGGTGCGGCGCATCAGCTTGCCCAGACGCGTGATGCGGGCGTCGTTCTTCTTGGCCAGCTGGATGCCGTTCTTCTCCGCGTCGGAGACCATGCTCCTGAACTTGTAGATCTCGAACGGCTTGCCGGGCACGGGCGCCTGGCGGCGATCGTTCCGGCGGCGCTCGTCGAGCACGCGGATGTTGCCGTTCCGACGGCGGTCGTTCGTGCGCAGGTTGAGGCCCGTCCGGACCTGCCGGTAGATCACCGGACCGCGGCTCTCCAGCTTGATGAGAGTCGCCAGGATCAGGAAGAGCGGGCTGAGGAGGATCAGCGCCGAGCTCGAGGCCACGATGTCGAAGAGCCGGATCGCACGCCGGGTGAGCGGGCTGAGGTGCCGCTCGTTGGGGATGTGCTTCCGATCGCTGTGCCGGCTGAGCCAGTTCAGCGTCGGATCCGCCTCGGGATCGATGACCGTGCTGAGCTCCGGGCGTCCCTTGCTGCGGAACGACTCCAGGAAATCATCAGCGAAGACTGTCTTCTTCATCTCGGACCACGCCTGTTGTTGTCTGCGCGCTGCTTCGTCGTTGACGCAATCAGAGTACCAAGTCGCTCCGCCCTCTGATGTAACGGTCCTCACACTTCTGTGAGGACATCCTGGCTAAAAAAAACCAGGGTGAGCCGTACGCTTCCCCCCTGTTCCTTCAACGGCACCGGAAGGGTAGAGCCGCGCGCTACTCCCAACGACCGCTCTCACCCGCCGGGTCTCTGTCTCCACTTCGGGATCCATCCCGGATGGCGCGGGTGTACCGCACCGGGGGAGAGTATATCATCCCCCCCCTTACCCCACAAGGTCACGGCAAGCTAAATCACGAAAATATAAGAAGAAGGGGCGATCAATTCAGGAAAAAGGGGGAGGTAAGGCGGGAATCCCCCACCCTCCCGCCGCTTGCGGTACCGGGTGCGGTCACCCCTAGATGCTGGGGCGGAAGTAGCGGTAGGGGGAGGCCGGCGCGCGAGGACCGACGAATCGCACGCCCAGGCTGTGCACTTCGCCCAGGTGCTGCTGGCTCTGGAAGGAGTAGTCGAGGCCGATTCCCCCCAGCAGGACGCCAAGGCCGAAACTGGGCAGACCCGGCGCGTCGTCGAGCTCGGCGGTGTAGGCGTAGCCCGCGCGCAGGACGAGCCGGTCGGCCACCAGGGTCTCGACACCCCCGCGCACACTGGCGCCCCAGTACCGGGGCTGGCGCAGCTCGAGGCTGGCGATGGTGTTCAGCGCCGGCAGGTAGCGGGCCGCGCCCAGGCTGTACTCCTGCTCCAGCTCCAGGTGCTCGCCTTCGTAGTCCAGGCCGGCGCCCAGATTGCGGGCCGCCGCGCTCCAGTAGAACCCCGAGGCCACCAGGCCGACGCCCACGTCGTAGGCCCAGCCCCGCCCCACCGCGCCGGCCAGGTACTCCTGCACGTTGTGGACGCTCGCGCCCAGATCCACGCGGCGGGCGAAGCGGCGCGCCCAGCTGAGGCCGACGGCGAGGTCGTAGACATCCACCTCGCCCACCAGCTGCAGGCTCGAGTCGTAAGCCGGCAGCGGCGCCAGGTGCAGATAGCGGGCGTGGACGGCGGCGCTGCCCAGACGTCCCGGCAGGCCGAGGGCCAGCAGCGCCGTCTCGTGCTGGAGGCCCTGGTACCACTCCTGGTGGCCGAAGTAGAGCCGCTGGCCGCCGTCGCCCGCGAGGAGGGCCGGGTTGCGGAAGAGCGCCGAGACGTCCCCGGGGACGGAGCCCGTCGCGCCGCCCATGGCCATGCTCCGGGCCCCCACCGGCACTTCCAGGAAGTCCCCGGCGGCGACCCCCGCGCCGCCCAGCGCGAGGGCGGGCAGCGGGAGGCACAGGGCGGAGATGAGCAGGACGCTCTTCATGACGGACGATGTGCGGATCATGACGCTGGCCTCGAGTGCTGCAAGTTCGAGTCCCGAGCCGGGGCGGCGGGCCCACGGCGGGAACTGCGGGCGCCCGGGAGGCTGCCGCCTCCACCCTGGACCCCCACCGTCCCTTCGCTCCGGGATCGCAGAACGCGTGCCAGCTGTCCGATTGAGATGACCCGGGGCGTTCGCCGTCCGAGGCATGCAAACCCCATTCAGCCCCGGATGCAAGGAATATGTGCGGAATGTCGGTCGGCTAGAACCGGGCGCTCCAGCCCAGTCCCGGCGTGCCGCTGGGCGAGGACAGCAGCGCGAGCCGGGGCGCGCGACCGCGCGGGCGCTCGCCCGCCGGCTGGGTGAAGACGGTGTCCATGACGTTGATCAGCCACACCCCGCCCGCCAGCGCCGCGAAGAGGTGCATGTCGTCCTCGGCCGTCTGGACGCGGTCCTCGAGATGGCGGAGGCCGTCGGCGTCGGGCGCGTCGGCGTCGCCCGCGTCGAGACTCGCCTGGGCGGCGTCGAGGCGCAGCTGGTGCAGGTTCCGGCGCCGGTAGCTCTCGAGGAAGCCCTGGACGAGTCCCGCCTCGGCCCCCAGGTAGAGTCCCGAGCGCCACTGGTTGCGGTAGGCCTGCCCCATGCCCGGCAGGATCAACGACGCGAACACGGCCTTCCCGCGCGAGAGCCGCGGCACGCTGAGGCCGATCTGCTGTCCCCGGATCTGCGCGTCCAGCGGGCGGTTGAACCACCACGACTCGACGACGCCCAGACCCAGCAGGATCCCCGTCGCGAGCACCTGCCGATCGTAGTGATTCCGGTACTCCTCCCACAGCGACGAGGCCAGCGCGGCCTCCTTCTCGTAGGCCGTGGGATCGTTGGCGGTCTCGGCCAGGCGCTTCCAGCGCTCGTAGTCGGCCAGCGCCCCGTCGCGATCGTCGGCGGCATGGATCGCGCCGAGCGCCAGATAGGCGGTCGAGGCGAACTCCATCACCCCGTGGAAGGGGCGGCCGGAGAGCATGCTCCCGCCGCCGGGCAGCAACGTGCCCAGCCACGCGCGGCGGCGGCTGTCGTTGATGATGACGGGCCGCCCCTGGCTGTCCCAGCCCAGCTGCGCGCGCCGCCACTCGAAGCCGCGACCGCCCACGCGCACGCGCGTGTAGGCGCCGGCGGCCTCGAGGCTGAAGGGCGTGATGCCGCGCAGCGCGTAGGCGCCGTCCAGGGTGACGGGCATGCCCGCCTCGGACGAGAGAATGCCCAGCTCCTGTCCGGCGGCCGGAACCGCGAGGGCGACGAGGGCGATCAGCAGCGCAGCACGACGTGCGAATCCGTAGGGCATCTCAGCTCCCGCTTCCTTCCATGCCCGGGCTGGCGTCGAGCCCCGGGGACGTCTCGAGGCCGTTCCAGAGGCGGGCGCCCAGGCGCCAGCGACGGTCCAGCCAGATCAGCGCCAGCAGGCCGAGGCCCACGGCGAACCAGAGTGTGGCGGCGCGGATGACGAGGGTGGCCGCCGCCGCCGCGCCCGACGGCAGGCCGGCCTGTCCGACCAGCATCAGCGCCAGGCTGCCCTCGGTCACGCCGAGCCCTCCGGGCAGAAAGGCCAGCGCGCCGAGCAGCGTGGCCAGCGCGTAGATGCCCACGCCCTGCCCCAGCGGCAGGGACAGATCGCAGGCCCGCACCGCGAAGACCAGCGCCCATCCTTCCCAGAACCAGGCCAGCGCGCTCACGATGAGCAGCAGCGGCAGGTCGCGCGGCCGCATGAGCAGACGCGCGCTGTGCCAGGCGTGTTCCAGCGACTCGCGGCGACGTCCCAGCACGGGCACGCGACCCAGGAGCCCCAGCAGCGCCCGGCCGAGCCGCTCGGAGGCGAGCGCCGCCAGCAGCAGCAGCACCAGCGCGAGTCCCGCCAGCCAGGCGATGCCGCCCTCGCGCCCCCCCCAGACCCCGAGCGCGGCCAGCAGCAGCAGCCCGGCCAGGTCGGTCAGGCGCTCGGCGAGCACGATCGGCGCGGTGCGCGCGAGCGGCGCGCCGTGGGTGTGCTTGAGCAGCACCGACTTGAAGACCTCGCCCAGCTTGCCCGGCGTCACCGAGAAGGTGAAGCCGCCGACGAAGATCGCGGCGCTGTCCGCCACGGGCACGCGGATGCCCAGGCGGCGAAGGAAGAACTCCCAGCGCAGGAAGCGCGTCAGGTAGTTGGTCAGCGCCAGCGCCAGCAAGAGCGGCAGCCAGGCGTAGTTGAGTCCGCGCAGGGCGTCCAGGGTCTCGCCCAGGTCGGCGAACAGGGCCAACGCGAGCATCACCAGGACGCCCGCGGCCAGGGAGAGCCAGAGGGTCCGCCTCAGGCGCCGAGCCGCCATGGCCTAACGGTTCCTCAGGAGGATGACGCTCGTCAGCAGCGTGGCGATGGTGGTGAGCACGGCCAGGTTCGAGCGGACGAGGGTCATCACCGGCGTCTGCGACGGCACGTAGATGGTGTCGCCCGGCTGCACCCGGGGGTTCTGGCTGTCGTCGGCGTCGTCGAGGTACTCCCGCAGGTCCATCTCGAGGCGGAGCAGGCTGCCGTCGGGCCGCTGCCGCAGCAGCAGGACCTCGCCGAGATCCGCGTTGGGCCCCGGCCCGCCCGCCTGGAGGATGAAGCCGAGCACGTCGCGGCTGCCCGCCTCCACGCGATACACGCCCGGCGTGACCACCTCGCCGAAGACGTAGATGCCGTCGCGCCCGACGTAGTTCGACGGGTTCATGGGCATCCGCGGCACCTCGACGGTCTCGCCCGGCTCCAGCTGCGGCAGCGCGAGCACGCCCTCCTGCGCGGTGAGCGCCTCGATGTCGTAGGTCTCCAGCACCTGCTTGCCGTCCTGCAGGCGGTAGACCCGCACGCGGCTGAGATCGCCCTCGGGCGACACGCCGCCGGCGCTGCGGATCGCCTGCCAGACGTCGGGCAGCGGCCAGTCGGCATAGCGCCCCGGCGTGACCACGGCGCCGATGACGAAGAACGCCTTGCTGTTGTACTCGGTCAGCTCCAGGGACACGCGGCTGATGTTGCGGTGGAAGACCTGGATGCGCTCGACGATCTCTTCTTCCACGTCGGGCACGAGACGTCCGGTGGCGCGCACGTCGCCGATGAGCGGCACGGTGAGCCGGCCGCTCTCGTCCACCGTCATGGTGCGGTCGAGTTCGGGCATCTGCCAGACGCGCAGTTCCATGACGTCGCCCACGCCGAGATGGTAGGGCGGGGGCGTCTCCTGGGCGGACAGGTCGCCGGGGAGGACCATTGTCAGGCTCACGAGGAGCAGGAGGGCCGTGGCGAGCGCGGGACCGCGGCGCAAAAAGGCAGTGACAGGCATGTCTCCCCCCGGATAGAACTCACAGGACAGTAAGCAGCGCCACAGTCAGTGTCTAGTGCTTTGTGGCAGCATGCGGGCTTCGGAACCCGCCGCCGCATGCGGTATTACATGCTGACTTCGGGGTCGGGTTTCCGTCTTGCATCTTACGAAACCGGCAACTAGGATCCCGTCGGGAGGATCCCCGACACCGCCGCCCGCCGGCGGGACATGACCCGGAGGATGGTGGTCACCATGTCGAAGCACCCTGCCGTCACCTTCACCCTGCTGGCGTTGCTCGCTCTCGGATTCTCCTCCAGCGCCCGTGCCGGCGTCGACCAGATGCTTCTGGGCGGCGACGAACTGGGCGCCGACTTCAGCGCCGGCAGCCGGCTGACCCTGCGGAACGAGTCCACCCTCTACGACGCCGGCCGTCCCCTCCATCGCCCCGTTCGCGACCCGGGCCTCAGCAACTCGCCCGGCGGCCACACCGAGGTCTCGCTGCAGGGCAACGTGCCCTCCGGCGGCGGCACCGCCAGCGCGCCCGTGGCCGAGCCCGGCACGGGGCTGCTGCTGGGCGTCGGCGTCCTGGGCCTGGCGCGCGGCTTGCGCCGCCGGGCCGTCTAGACCCCCTCCGCCTCCAGCGCTTCCTTGAGCAGGTGCTTGCGGATCTTGCCCGAGCTGGTGCGCGGCAGCTCCTCGTAGAAGCGCACGCTCTGGGGCTGCTTCCAGTGGGGCAGGCGCTGCTTGAGGTGGGTGAGGACGGTCTTCTCGTCCAGCGCCGCCTCGGGGCCGGGCACCAGGCAGACGACCATGCGCTCGCCCAGCAGCGGATCCTCCACGCCCACGATGCCGCAGGCCAGCACGCCCTCGAGCTCCTGGACGATGTCCTCGATCTCCTTGGGGTTGATGCGGAAGGCGCCGCTCTTGATCATGTCCTTCTCGCGCCCCACCACGAAGAGGTAGCCGTCCTCGTCCACGCGGGCGAGGTCGCCGGTCCAGAGGCGGTGCTGCGCGTCCAGCACGCGCGCGGTCTCGTCGGGATCGGCCCAGTAGCCCACCATGATGTTCTCGCCCGAGGCCACGATCTCGCCGGTCTCCCCCGGCGCGACGGGCTGGCCGTCCTTGTCCAGCACCTCGAGCGTGACGCCCGGAATCCCGCGTCCGATGGACCCCGCCTTCCGCTCCAGATCCTCGGGTGGCAGATAGGAGAGGCGCGCGGTGCCCTCGGTCTGCCCGTACATCACCACGGGCGTCGCCCCGGGCAGCATGGCCCGCAGCCGCGCCAGCCCCGCCGGCGGCAGCGCGCCGCCCGCCGTGGTGAAGTAGCGCAGGCTGGGGATGCCCAGCTCCGCGAGCCGGCTGCGCTGCATGAGGATGTTGAAGGTCGACGCCACGCCGGGCAGGCCCGTCACCGCCTCGCGGCGGGCGGTCTCGAGCACCGCGTTGGGGAAGCCGAAGCGGTTGTCGATCACCAGGCAGCCGCCGACGGCCACGTGGGTCGTCAGCAGCGAGTGCCCGTAGGAGTAGTAGAAGGGCAGCAGGACGAGCACGCGCTCGGTCTCGTCGAGCGCCAGGTACTCCACGATGGACGCCGTGTTCGCCAGCAGGTTGCGCTGGCTGAGGCAGACGCCCTTGGGCGCCCCCGTGGTGCCCGAGGTGTAGAGGATCATCGCCAGGTCGTCCGGCGCGGGCGCGGGCAGGTCGGGCGGCTCGGACTGGCTGCTGTCGAGGAGGAGCGTCTTGCCCGGCAGCGGCGTGTCCAGGGGTTCGTCCAGCACGATCCCGCCCGGCAGGTGGGCCGGGTCGAGCGCCGCGGCGAAGCGCCGCAGGAACTTGGCCTGCGCCACCAGCACGCTCGGCGTACAGTCGGCCAGCACCTGGTCGACGTAGTGTTCCTCGTTGACGGGATTGAGGGCCACGAGCACGGCCCCGAGGCGCATCACCGCGAAGTAGATCTGGACGTAGGCCGGCGAGTTCTCCCAGAGCAGCGCGACGCGATCGCCGGGCCCCACGCCGAGCGACTGCAGGCGCCGGGCGAGGGCGCCCGCGCGGAGCGTCAGGGTCTCGTAGCTCCAGCGCTCGTCGCCCTGCACCACCGCCTCGCGGCCGCCGTGACGCGCGCGCGCCTCGGCGAGAATCTCCCAGACCGAGTTCACGTCAGGCAGAGCTAGCCCAGCTTGCCCTGCACGAAGCTCGCGACCTTGCTCACGGAATCGAAGTTCTCCGGCGTCAGCTCGCTGTCGTTCACGCTGATGCCCCACTCGTCCTCCACGAACTCCAGCAGCTCCATGATGCCCGTGGAGTCGATCACGCGGGTCTCCATGAAGGAGTCGTGGTTCTTGAAGCTGGGGTCGTCCTTGCCGGCCAGGAAGTTGTCGACGATGAACTGCCGAATCGTGTTCTCCATGCGCTCTGTCTACCTCGGATTGGCTGTGGCGTCGCCCAGGGGCAGCGCCTCGCGGAAGCTGGCGTCCGGCGGGGCTCCGCCCTCCGGTCCGCTCTCGATGAAGCTGTGCACCAGCAGTTGCGTGGAGAGGATCCCCACCAGGAGCATGTTGTCGCGGAAGCCGATCTGCGCGCCCCGCCGGCGCCGCATCTTCGCGGTCAGCGTGGACACCGCCCGCGGATCGAAGAGACCATAGCCCGAGAGCCGGGAGTCCGCAAGCATCTCCCCCACCCACTCGGGCGCGTCGTCGCCGAAGAAGCTCGGCGCGTCGGGCGCCATGTAGGGCTGCTTGGGACGGTCGAGAATCGCCGCGGGCAGCACGCCCCGCGCGGCGCGCTTGAGCGTCTCCTTCTCGTGCAGCACGGGCAGGCGCTGCTGCCAGGGCAGCGAGGCCGCCAGCTGCGCGAAGTCGGGGTCGAGGTAGGGGAAGCGGCCCTCCACGCTGTGGGCCATCGCGGGGCGGTCGCCCTGGCTGCTGAGCAGGTAGCCGGCGAGGAGCGTCTCGCTCTCGACGAGCTGCGCGCGATCCAGCCAGTCCCAGCCGTCGAAGGCCGGCGGCAGCGCGCCCAGGTACTCCTCGTCCCAGTTCTCCACGCCGGCGAGCAGCGCGGCGGGCTCGGGCTGCAGGAAGTTGTCCAGCACGCCCAGCGTGGTCTCCCAGCGCGGGCGATGGCTGAAGCCGCGGTCCGACGGATCGTGGATCCAGCGGCCGTAGTACTGGTGCAGGTAGTCGGCGCGGCCCGCGCGCGCGAGCAGCGGACTCGTGGGATAGAGCCGCGTCAGCAGCAGCGGGCGCAGGCGGCTGTCGGGACGGCGCGCCCACCAGTGACGGATCTTGGCGTCCTTGAAGAGGTCGTAGCCGGCCATGACCTCGTCGGCGCCCTCGCCGGTGAGCACCACCTTGACGCCCACCTCGCGCACCTTCGCGGCCAGCAGCATGAGCGGCGTCGGCGCGGTGCGCAGCACGGGCTTTTCACTGTGTCGCACGAGCCGCGGGAAGGCCGCGGCGATGTCCGCGCCGCTCACCTCCACCGTGTGATGCCGGCTGCCGAGCTGCTTCACCATGAGATCCTGGAAGTGGCTCTCGTCGAAGACCTGGTCGGTGAAGCGGATCGAGAACGTGTGCATGCCCGGGTTCTCGTCCTTGATCAGCGCGGCGAGGAGCGAGCTGTCGATGCCCCCGCTCACGTAGGCGCCCACGGGGACGTCGGCGCGCAGACGCAGGCTCGTGGCGCGGCGCAGGGTCTCGCGCACCGCCTCGGCGGCCTCGTTCGCCGAGAGGCGCGACGGCTCCACCGCGCCGAAGGGGAAGCGCCACCAGCGCTCCTCGTGCCAGCCGCCGTCGGCGTCCAGGCGCGCCCAGTGGCCGGGCTTCAGCTCGTGGATGCCCGCGAAGGCCGTGCGGCCGGGCAGGGGCGTCCAGTAGCGGAAGAGCTGCAGCAGCGACTCGCGGTCGATCTCGCGCGGGATCTCCGGGTGCGCGAAGAGCGCCTTGATCTCCGACGCGAAGGCGAAGAGGCCCTCGCCTCGCCAGTAGTTGAGCGGGCGGATGCCGAAGCGGTCGCGCGCGAGCAGCAGGCTTCTCGCCTGGGCGTCCCAGAGCGCGATCGCGAACTGCCCGTTGAGGCGGGGCAGGGCGTCCGGGCCGTGGAGCATGAGCATGCGCAGGAGCACTTCGGTGTCGCTCGTGGTGTGGAAGCGGTGGCCGTCCGCCTCCAGTTCGGCGCGCAGCTCCAGGTAGTTGAAGATCTCGCCGTTGAAGACCAGCCACCAGCGCCCCGACGGATCCGCCATCGGCTGGTCACCGCTGGACAGGTCGATGATGGCCAGCCGGCTGTGTCCCAGCGCGGCGGCGCCCTCCACGCGGACGCCGAAGCCGTCCGGGCCGCGGTGCTGCAGCGTGGCCGTCATGCGGCGCAGCAGCGCCGGGTCGGGCGCATGGCGGCGATCCACGAAGCCGACGATGCCGCACATCAGCGGGCCTCCTCCACCAGGGGCTCCTTGTCTTCCAGGCGCTCGAGCACGTCGCGGTAGAGCAGCAGCTCCAGCTCGTCGCGGCGCTCGGCCAGGCGGGCGAGCACTTCCTCGAAGCCGTCGAGCTGCGGCAGGTCCCAGGGATCCAGGTAGATGTTCACGTAGTTCCCGTAGGCCAGCGCGGCCTCCACCGTGCTCCAGAGCAGATCGCAGAACTCCCGCGGCGAATTGTGGCTCCACTTGTAGAAGGGATGCCCCACGTGCAGGCTGTGCCAGGTGTCCAGCACCGTGAGCGGGTGCTTGGGACAGGTGGTGAGCGGGAACTCCCAGATGTTCTCCGGCCCGAGGAAGGGCCGCCCGCCGGTCTCGCAGCCGGTCATGAGCGTGGACGAGTCGAAGCGATAGCCCAGCTCGGCGAGGATGCCGTAGATCTCCTCCGTGAAGAGGTCCTTGAAGTGCGGGATGCGCAGCCCCTGGCACTCCACGCCGAGGACCTTGGCGATGACCTCGTGCGCCCGCGCCACCTCTTCCTTCTTCTCCTCGCGGCTGATGAGGCGGAACTTCCGCCCCGGGTTGATCTCCTCGTTGTCGGGATGCGAGTAGGTGTGGTTGATGATCTCGTGGCCATCGTCCAGCAGGGCCTTGTGCAGATCCGGGTAGCGCTCCACCCAGACGCCCACCACCGCGAAGGACGCGGGGATCCGGTGCCGGCGCAGCTGCTGCAGCACGAAGGGGAAGGCCTCCACGTCCTTGCTGTAGTCGCAGTCGAAGCTGAGCGTGAGCGCGCCCTTGCCGCGCAGCCAGCCCAGGGGCGCCGTCTGCGTGAGGCGCATGAAGCCGTCGAAGAGCCGCCGCGGCCACAGGACCGTGGTGGCGGCCATGAGCGGCCGCGACTCGTGGTGCTTGACCACGTAGCGCTGGATGGCGCTGAGGCGGGGCTTGCCGTTCATCGAACGTCCTCGTTCATCCCTGTGCTTCCCCGTCGCGGCGCGTGGTCACGCAGGGTAACGGTGAGTGGTGCGGAGGGCGCCAGCTTGACGCGCCAGCGGTGGCCGCCCCGGTCGCCGGCGGGACCGGCGTCGGTCCAGGCGCCCGCGCCCGGGCCCTCCGGTTGCAGGTTCCCTGCCAGCGTGAGCGTGAGCTCGCCCTCGCCCGCCAGAAGGAAGGTCCAGCCGGCGTCCTCCGCCGGTGCGAGCGAGAGCTCGGCCAGCGGCCCGTCCAGGCGGAGGAGCGCGCCCTGCCGGAATTCCAGGCTGCCGCCCGGCCCCGGGTCGAGCACGCGCAACGCGAGGGTGGGCAGCCCGTCCGGCGCGCTCGGCGCCGTGAAGCGCGTGGCGCGATAGCGCCGGTTCGAGCGCAGCTCGCGGGTCAGATAGGGCGGAATCTCATAGTCGCGGTAGCGGCCGGCGTCGCCGGCGTGGCCGTCCTCGGCGGCGCGGGCGATGTTGTACATCTCCCGCGCGTTGACGAAGTGCAGGCGCCAGCGCGTGCCGTCGCCGTAGTCGCGGCAGAGGGTCTCGAACATGCGCGCGGCGCCGGCGCCCAGCAGCGCGTCCCGGTGACGTTCCGGCGCGCCGTGCGTGTGCACCTTCACGAAGATCCACTCCGGGCGCCCCTGGACGTGGATGCCCGTGTCCACCCAGCGACGGATCCGCCCCGGCGTGCCCGGCCCCTCGCCGGTGACGTCCGCGTCCTCCACCGCGAAGAACGGGAAGCGCCCCCGCGGGCGCAGCCCGATGGGCCCCGTGAACATCGCGAAGGAGTCCGGCGCGGGTGCGCGGCCGGCGGCCATGAGCGGCCCGTCGTCGTAGCTCTTCGGCGCCGCCGGATCGTCGATGGCGCGGTAGAGCGCGTTCACCCGGCGCGGCTGGGCCACGTAGAGGCTGGGAAAGGTGAAGTCCCCGTAGCAGCCCGTCTCGCGCAGGATGGTGAGCTCGTCGTTCACGCCGCAGAACTCGGGGCGGCTGTTGTCCAGCGCCCAGTTCCCGTGGATGAACCCGTAGGCCCGCTTCACCGGCTCGCCCTGGCACTGGAAGACGCCGTACTCGGCGTAGCGCTCCAGCGTCTCCTCGAGCAGCGCGCGCAGGGTGGCGCTGGTGTCGCCGTCGTGGTGGAGGTGCAGCTCCGTCTCGCCGAAGCCCTGCCAGTCCATGCCGGCGAGGCCGAGCATGTACTCCTCGCGGAAGTAGTGCGGCGGAAAGAAGAAGCCGTGCTGGGGATGCCGCCCCTCGGCGTCCGTGAACTGGCCCGCCAGGGGCGGGTAGAGGTCCATCCACGCGGCGAAGCGCTCGCGCGCGCGATCGAGCTCGGCGCCCTTGGTGCCCGGCTCGAAGTGGTCGACGAAACAGAAGAGCAGGTCCCGCGTCGTGCCGGCGGGCACCTCGGGGACGCGACCGCGCATGGCCTGCCGCCGGCGCAGCCAGGGCTCGAGCCAGAGGTCGAAGCTGTAGAGCGAGGCCCGCGCCGGCTGCAGCCGGCCGATCAGGGCCGTGCCGAGCCGCGCGGCGGCCAGCGCGAGGGGATCGAACGCGCCCATCAGGCCGCCTCCGGTCCGGACGCCGCGAGGGCGCTCTCCACGCGACGCCAGTTCTCCTGCCAGGTGTGCCGCTCGCCCACGCGCTCGCGCGCGGCGCGGCCCAGGCGCTCGCGCAGCGGCCCGTCGCCGAGCAGTCCGGCGAGCCCCGCCTCCAGCGGAGCCACGGGGTCCGCGCCCGCCTCGGACGACGCGAAGAGCGCGCCGTTCACGCCGTCGTCGATGACGTCGCGCAGGGGCGGCAAGGACGGCGCGAGCACCGCGCGTCCCAGGGCCATGTACTCGAACACCTTCATCGGCGACCCGTAGTCGTTGGAGTGGGGCATGACGCAGACGTCCATGGCCGCGATCCAGCCCGGCAGCTCGGCGTGCGGACGACTCCCCGCCAGCAGGCAGTGCTCGGCGAGCCCCGCCGCGGCCACCTGCGCCTCGATGCGCGGGCGCTCGGGGCCGTCGCCCACCAGCAGCAGCGCCGCCGGGCGTCCCGCCGCGCGATTGCGCCGCACGGCCTCCACCAGCCGGTCCACCCCGTGCCAGGGGTAGAAGCCCCCCACGAAACCCACGACCGGGGCCTGCGTCAACCCCACGGGCAGACTCGCGGGAGCCGGCGACGCCGCCGCCTCCCACCACGCGCGGTGCACGGCATTGGGCATGAGGACGATCCGCCCCCCCTCCACGCCGTGCTCGCGCACCCGCTCTTCCAGCCGGCTCGACACGGCCGCCAGCAAGGCGGCGCCGCGGAACACCCGCGCCTCCGCGCGGCGGCAGGCCCCGGCCAGCAGCCGGCTCCGCTGGCGCACCAGCGGATCCGACACGGTGTAGTTCACCTCCACCACATGCGGAATCCCCAGCCGGGCGGCCAGACGGCTGCCCGCCTCGCCGAAGAAGGCGTAGCGCTCGTAGAGCAGCGTGGGACGGAAGCGCGCGGCCGCGGCGCCCAGCCGACCGGCGAGCCGCCGGTCGTAGGCCTGCTCGGCCACCTCGAAGAGCAGCTCCGGCGCGTGGCGCGCGAAGCGCGCGGCCAGACCGGGCTTGCCGCTGGCCGCGGGGGCCGGCGCGTAGGGGTCCGTGCCCGCGGGCCCCACGATCTCCACGGCGTGCCCCGCCTCGCGCATGGCGTCCACCATGCCGCGCAGGTGCACGGCCTCCACGCCGTGGCCCTGGGTGCGGTGCAGCACCAGGATGCGCTGGGCGCCGCTCACGGGCGCGTCCCGCGGTCGGCCAGCATGGACTGGATGAGACCGTCCATCTCGCTCGCCACGTCCACCCAGCTGCGCTGGGCGGCGGAGGACGCGGCGGGATCGAAGTCGAAGCCCTCCAGCATGCGGATCATGGCGTCGGTCAGGGGCCAGGGCTCGCCGGGCGGCACCAGCAGGCCGCTGGCGCCGTCGGCGACGATCTCCGGAATGCCGCCCACCCGCGAGGCGATCACCGGCCGCTGGGCGGCCAGCGCCTCCACGAGCACGTTGGGATAGCCCTCCATGATGCTGGGCAGCACGAGGCAGTCGCAGGCCCCGATCCACTGCGGCACCTCGGCGTGGGGCACGGGCGGCAGCAGCCGCACCTGGTCGCGCATCCCGAAGCGCTCGATGCGATCCCTGAGGTCGGCCTCGAGGTCGCCGTCGCCGATCAGGATCAGCGACGCCTTGCGCCGCTGCATCTCGGGAATGGCGCGGAAGGCCTGGAGCAAGGTGGTCACGCCCTTGATCGTGCGGAGCGTCCCGACGAAGAGAAAGGTGAAGGGCGCCTCCGGCAGACCCAGGGCGCGGCGGCAGGCGTCGCGGTCGCGCGGCGCGAAGCGCTCGCGGTCGACGCCGTTCGGCATCACCGCGATCCGCTCGGCCGGCAGCCCCAGCTTCACCATGCGCGCCTTCAGCGCCTCGCTCACCGCCACCACACGGTCCGCGCCGTGCAGGGTCCGCATGGTGAGGCGGCGGCGCAGGAAGCTGCGCGTGAACAGGTTGACGTCCGAGCCCCTCACCTTCACCAGCAGCGGCAGGTTGTGGCGGCGGGCCAGGCGATGGGCGGCGTAGCCGTCGGGGAAGGCGTAGTGCGCCACGATGAAGTCCGCCGGCGCGTCCCGGTGCAGCCGCGCGAAGAGCCCCTTCAGCGCCCAGTAGACGTAGTGCCCGTAGCAGAAGCGCAGCACCCGCGGCGTGACCACGTGCCGCGGATAGTGGACGTCGAAGCCGTCCCGCGTCTCCCGCGCCGGCGCGGCGTGGTGCGCGAACCGGCTCTTGTCCCTCAGGAACCCCGGCACCCAGGGCAGCGGCGCCAGCACGCGCAGGTCGTAGCCGTGCGCGTCGCGGAGACGCTGGGTCTCCTGCCAGACGAACATCCCCCGCGTGGTCTCCACCGCGTTGGGGAAGAGGTTCGTGATGACGATGCCGCGCTTTCCGCGCTCCATCCCGTGCGGCTCCTCGTGCGTGCTGCTAGCTGGCCTCGGGCCCGCCGAGCGGGTCCGGGGCGGCGAGATCCATTTTCCGAGTGTCGGCCCCTTCGCGGGCGATCTCCAGCCTGAAGGCGCCCGGGGCGTCGCCATTCGCGAGACGACAGCCGCGGAAACGGCCCGCGGGGTCGGCCAGCAGACTCAGGCAGACGGCCGGCGCCGACCCGGAGCCGGCCAGCCGCCAGTGCGTCGCGGGCTCGCGCTCGCCGTAGGACGGCGACACCCAGCCCGCCGGTGCCTCCTCTTGTCCGATTTGGACTTCGCTGTCAAGGGCGGCCGGCACGAAGCAGTAGAGCGCGAGGCGCGGCGCGCCGCCCTCGCCGAGGGTCAGCTCGCGCAGGACCAGGCCGGTCGCCTCGCAGCGGGCCGAGGGCTGCCCGCCCGCGGGCTTGATGGGCGCCAGGCCGGGGGCAGCCTGCCAGTGCAGCTCCAGATCCAGGCTCGCGGAAGCCCCGGACTCCTGCGCGGCGGCGTCCACGACGAGGAGCAGATCGGGCGCCAGCAGGACGACACGCCGGCACACGCCCACCGGCGCGCCGGCCGCGTCGCGATCGCCGCGGCGCCAGGCCGTCCAGTCGAGCAGCGCGCCCGGCAGCGGCGCGGGGCTGTCCACCAGAACGGCGCGGCTCTTCCGCTCCCAGCCGAAGCGGTCCGGCGGCGGCAGCGGCGTGGCCGGATCGCGCCGGCCAACCCGGAGCAGGCTGTGCGCCGCCGCGCCGCGGAAGTGGTCCCGCCAGCGCTGCGGACCGTTGTAGAGGTAGGTGCCGGGGTCCACGAGCAGGGGACGTCCCCCGAAGGCCAGGTCCAGCGCCAGGGCGTCGGCGTGCCCGTGCCCCGCGCCGCCGCGACCCATGGGCCCCGCCTTGACGCCGAGATGTCCCCCGGCCAGCCCCGCCGCACCGACGGCCTCGCCGAAGCGCGCGCAGTGCCAGCCGGCCTCCGCGAAGCGGGTCGGCGGACCCGCGCCGTCGGGCGGCGTGGCGGCGGCCACGGCGGCCCCCCCGAGCCAGAGCGCCTCGCCGTCCGGAGTCGGCGCGCCCAGGGGACCCAGATCCACCTGCAGCAGGCGGGCGCCGAGGGCGAGGAGCGGGCGGGCGTCGCGGCGGGGGCGCGCGTCGAGGCGGAGGACGCGGCCGGTGTCGTCGTCGCCCCAGGCCAGGAGTTGACCGTCGGGAGCGGTCAGGGCCGTCAGCGGCGGCAGCATGGCCGCGGCGACGGGCCGCCAGGCCGTGGCGGCCGCATCGTCGGCGGCGCGGCCCCAGAGCAGGCACTGGACGAGGAAGTCGAGCACGAAGCGGTGGTAGTCCACGGCCTGCTCGGCGAGGACGCCGTCGCCCAGGACCTGCAGCGGCAGCTCGCGATCGAGGATCGCCGCGCCGCGCGCGCGCCAGGCGGCGGACTCGGGCAGCGACGGCAGCGCGCAGCCCAGGCAGTAGAGCGCGGCCGCCTCGCCCAGCAGGTGGTTGTTGGCCACGGTCTTCTCGGACAGGTGGGCCGCCGTGAAGCGTCCGTTCTCCAGCAGCGCGGCGGCGAGGAACTGCGTGAACTCCTCCGTGTGCTGGGCCGCCGGCAGGAGCTGCCAGGTCCAGAGCAGCGAGAAGATCCGCAGCCCGCTCTCCAGGCCGGCGATCCAGTGCGGGCCGAAGCCGACGGGATTGCGCGCGCGGAAGTCGGCCAGCAGGGCCAGGGCGACGTGGCAGGTGGCGTCCGCCTGGGCCGCGTCGAGGCGCGCCGCGGCGGCGAGGGTCGGCAGGGCCTGGAGCCGGCCCAGCTCCCAGAGCTGGCGGACGTCCCCGTGCGCGGTGAAGTCCGCGTGGTCGTAGCAGCCGGCCGGCATCCGCGGCCACTGTCCGCCGCCGGGCACACGGCTCCAGTCGGGCAGGAGCGGCGGCGGCAGGGCGTGGTCGAAGACCGGCAGCCGGCCCTCGCGCAGCCCCGCGGCCAGGCCGGAGAGCCCGCAGTCGGCGGCGGGATCGCGGGCGATGGCGGCGAGGGTGGCCTCGTCGTGCACGGGACGAAAGGCCGCGCGCAGCCGGATGACGTCTCCGCAGCCGGCGGCGGCGAGAGCGGCGGCGGGCGCGGCGACACGTGGAGGACGCGCCAGGCTGCCCCGAAGGCGGCGGCCGGCGCGGCGCAGACGGCCGAGTCCGCGCATCAGGCCTCCACGGCGAAGGGCTCGGGCAGGTTCTCGGCGTAGAAGCGATGCGCCAGGCGCTGCGCGATGCGCCGCGCGGCCTGGCCGTCGCCGTAGGGGTTCACCGCCGACGCCATCTCGGCGTGGGCGGCGGGGTCGTCCAGGAGACGGGTCAGCTCGGCGCGGATGCGGTCGGGGTTCGTGCCCACCAGGCGCACGGCGCCCGCCTCCACGGCCTCGGGGCGCTCGGTCACCTCGCGCAGCACCAGCACCGGCACGCCCAGACTGGGCGCCTCCTCCTGCACGCCGCCGCTGTCGGTGACGATCACGTGCGCGCGCTTCATCAGGTGCACGAAGGGCGCGTAGTCCAGCGGGTCGCAGAGCATCACGCCCTCGAGTCCGCCGAGGATGCGCTCGGCCGGCTCCTTGACGTTGGGATTCGGATGCACCGGGTAGACGAAGAGGCAGTCCGGGTGGCTGCGGGCCACGTCGGCGAGGGCGCCGAAGGCGCGCTCCAGCGGCGCGCCGAAGGATTCGCGGCGGTGCGCGGTGACGAGGATCAGCCTGCGGTTCGTGAGATCGGGCAGCGCGGGCAGCCCGGGCGGCGCCTCCTCGCGGGCGGCCACGGTGAGCAGGGCGTCGATGACGGTGTTGCCGGTGACGAGGACGTCGTTGCCGTCCACGCCCTCGCTGCGCAGGTTCCAGGCCGCCTTGTGCGTGGGCGCGAAGTGCAGGTCCGTGAGGACGCCCGCCAGGTGGCGGTTCATCTCCTCGGGGAACGGACTGTAGCGGCGCCCCGTGCGCAGCCCCGCCTCCACGTGGCCCACCGGGATCTTGAGGTAGTAGGCCGCCAGCGCGCCGATGAAGGTAGTGGTGGTGTCGCCGTGCACCAGCACCATCGCGGGCGCCAGCTCGGAGAAGGCGCGCTCGAGGCCGCGCAGGGCGCGCTGGGTGACGTCGAAGAGGCTCTGCCCCGCCTGCATGATGTCCAGGTCGTGGTCGGGCACGATGTCGAAGAGCCGAAAGACCTGGTCCAGCAGCTCGCGGTGCTGCGCCGTGGCCACCACGGACACGTCCCAGCGAGCCGGGGCGGCCTTCAGCTCCCGGATGACGGGGGCCATCTTGATGGCTTCGGGACGCGTGCCCACCACCACCGCGATCTTGATCGGACTCTCGCTCATGCTTTTCACTCCTGGCAATCCCGCGACTTATAGCAAGGGTCCCGCTGGGCCGCCATGAAAATGGGATGAATCCTGCACCGCGCGGGGGACTTGTGCCGGCCGCGCCGCTCGACTAGGCTGCCAGCCGGACCCAGGACTGGAGCGCGCCGTGCACAATCCGATCCAGCAGCTCAGCCTCGTCTACTACGACGCGCTGGCCAGCCTGCGCCGATCGCGCAACTGGTTGCCGCTCTTGGTGTTCTGGTGCGTCCAGGGGCTGGGCTTGTGGATCGTGACCGCCCTGGTCTCCAGGCCCCAGGGCGCGTCCCTGGTGGCGTTCCTGCAGCAGAGCTTCGACCCCGAGGTGGGCGAGTACCCCCGCTTCTACCTGCTCCTCCCCGACATCCACCGCCGCCTCTACCTGGTCCTCGCGGCCACCCTCGGCGCGATGCTGCAGGGCGTGTGCCAGCTGCAGCTGCTCAGCTACCACACCAAGGGCAAGCTGCAGCGCGAGCACCCCTGGCGGCGCGCCCTGCGACGCTGGCCCGGGCTCTTCCTCTTCAACCTGCTGGCACTGATCTGCTTCCTGGTGCCGTTCTACGTCGTCCACCACCTGCCCGAGCGCGCGGCGGAGATCCTCGGCCACGGCCGCAAGGAGTTCGTGCTGGCCTACGGCGGAGGCTTCGCGGCCGAGGTGCTGCTGCTCTACGCCCCGCTGCTCTACGTGAGCTTCAGCAGCGGGTGGTGGACGTCCCTGCGCTCCAGCGTGGTGTTCGCCCTGCGGCACTTCGGCACGAGCCTGCTGCTGGTGTTCATCCCCTTCGTTCTGACGTTGCCGCTGCGCGCCCTGTCGCTGGTGCGGCGGATCGTCGTGCTGGAGTTCCGGCCGGAGCTCATGTTCTATGCCCTGCTGGCGACGAGCTTCCTCGGGCTGCTGGTGCTCTTCCTGCAGTTCTCGTCGGCGGTGCGCTACTACGCCGAAACGGTGCTGCGCCGGCCCTTCATGGGCGAGTGGGACGACAAGCACGAGGCCCACTATCCCGAGCTGGACGCCCAGGTGCCCGATCCGCCGGGCGATCTGCCCTTTCAGACGCCCTAGTCCCGCCCGCCCCCGGGGGCGGGTTCTGTCGGCTCTCGCGGATTCGACGGAGATTCCTCGCCGGCCCCCTTGACCGCCATCCAATGATACTATACATTGGTATCCACGGCAAGGGTTCGGCCGTACTTTTTGGACGCGTGACGCACCCGGAGCTTGGCCGGTTCCCGACCCCGAGGGCCTGCTCGCCCCCGGGGGCGGGTTGATGCGCGATGCAGGGCCCCGCCCCCAGTCGCGAGGGCGGGTCGGGTTCTCCTCTGCCCGCTGGCGAGCGCCTAGCGCATCAGCACCAGCTTCTGCGTCTCGCTGTGGCCCGGCGCCTCCAGCCGCACGAAGTACACCCCCGAGCCCAGGCTGCGGCCGCTCTCGTCGCGACCCTGCCAGACGGCGCTCTGGGGCCCCGCCGGCCGCGTCCCGTCGACCAGCGTCGCCACGCGCCGGCCCGACACGTCGTAGATCGCCAGCCGCGCCGGGCCCGCCGCGCCCAGCGAGAACGGGATCGTCACCTGCGGGTTGAAGGGATTCGGGTGCGCGGGCAGCAGGGCCGTCCGCTGCGGCACACCAGCGACCGCTAGGCTTTCGCTGCGCAGGAGCTGCCAGCTCTCGTCGCCCTCGCGGCCGTAGAGCGTGTAGGTCACCGCGCCCGCCGTGCCCAGCGCCGAGGCGTGGTCTTCGGCCGTGAAGCGGCCGGCGCCGAGGTCGTCGTAGGGCACGAGCCAGCTCAGGCCGTCGCGGCTGCCCTCGAGGCGGAACTCGGGCGTGCCGCCGCCGAGGAGCGTCCAGTCCAGGCGGGCGGCGCCGGCGAGGTCGGTGAGGGTGAAGTCGCTCAGCGCGACGGCCGTGGCGACGTTGCAGTCGCAGTCACCCAGAGCGCCCGTGCAGTTGAAGGTGAAGTGGCCGGGCTCGCAGAAGTACTCCACGAAGTCCACGCCGACCACCACCAGGTTGCCGCTGTCCTGCGACGGAGCAACCTCCAGCCGATGATCCTGGCCGATCCAGGAATCCTCCAGTTCGAAGAACTCCAGCGTGCCGAGGATGGCGATCGGCCCACCGAGCGGTGGACTGAAGGCCAGCGCGACGCCGTAGCCCGGCTCGCCGATCACGAGGTCCGTGTTCCAGAGGTCGGTGCGGATGCCGCGGGGCCCGGTGGCGGGCAGATTGTCGATGCTGAACTCGGCGGCCGTGATGCCCGGCAACCAGGGCGGCAGCAGGGCCGACACGTAGACCGCCGCACTCTGGTACTGGAACTGATCGCCATAGCAGATCACCGCCAGCTCGTCCGCGTAGACGCCGAGGAACGGGTTGCCACCGCCTCCGCCGATCCCGATGCCGTGAAGCTGGACGGCGGGGCATTCGGCGAGGCCGGTGTTCACCGTGCCGTACAGGTCTCCCACAGCGCCCGGCGTGAAGCGCACGGTGGCGGTCAACGTCTCGCCCGGCTGGAGCAGGAAGGGACCGCCCCCCGCGCTCAGGTAGAAGTACTGACCCGTGATCGTCAGGTCGCCCGTCAGCGCGGAGTAGCCCGTGTTCGTCACGGTGAAGTCCTCGTAGGCATGGTGGCCGTAGTTCACGTAGCCGAAGTCGATCTCGGTGGTCGACAGCTCGCAGTAGCCCGCCGCGAAGTCGAGGCAGTCGCAGAGCCAGCTCGTCTCGCAGTTGATCGTGAAGCGGCCGTGTCCGACGTCCCAGCCCAAGCCCTCGCCGTCGGTGACGCTGACCTGATCGCCGTCGAGGCTTCGCTCCACGGTGAGGACGCGATCGGCGCCAAGCTCCGCATAGGGGTAGACGTCCAGCGTCCCCAGCAGCACGACCTCCCCTGGCTGGGGAGCGAAGTCGAAGCGGATCCCGTTCACCAGGTCGCCGCCCGTCGGTGGCAGGAGCCAGTCGGGCGTGACCTGCGCGTCGCCCATCAGCGCCTCGATGCCCTCCACCCGGAACTCCGCCCCCGTGATGCCGGGGGACGCGAAGCTCGGCACCCGGGCGATCACGTAGAGCGACGTGTGCGTGAGCGCGGGAAGATCGCCGCTGCAGGCCGTGCCATCGGCGTCGTAGAAGAGGCCCAGGTGATCGTCGCCGGTGCTCGGGTTGCGGCCAAAGCCGCCGAGCGGCACGTCGGCGCAGGCCGCGGCGCCGAGGCTCAGCGTGGCGGTCTGCGTCCCGTAGCTCGTGGGCGAGAAGCCCAGGGAGACATGGGCCGTGCCGCCGGGCAGAACGGTCAGCTGAGAGTCCCCGGCGAAGGTGAAGTCGGGGTTGTCGATCGCGAGGTCCAGCTCGAGGACGCCGTCGCCGTCGTTGCTCACGCTGAGCGTCTGCTGGACCGCGCCGTAGAGCAGCACCTCGCCGAAGTCCACGCTCTCCGGCTCGAGGACGCAGAGCGGCGCGGGCTCGTGGCCCGTGCCCGCGAGCGGGAGCTCGGAGCAGCCGGCGAGGCCGGTCGTCAGCGTCGCGGTGTCGGGCACGTCGTCGAGCGGCGTGTAGCGCACCCGGAAGACGTGCACATCGTTCACCGGCAGCGTGAAGGCCCCGCCGCCGATGACCACGCTGAACTCGGGGTGGTTCACGACGATCTCGCCCTCCAGCGGCAGATCGCCGGTGTTCTCCAGCACCGCGTCGAGGTTCGCGAAGGCGCCGATGGCCACGTCGCCGAAGTCCAGATGGTCGGGCGTGAGCGCGCAGCTCGCGATCGGATCGTGCGCGCTGCCCACGGCCTCGACCGGGTCGCAGGTGTCCGTGCCCAGATCGATCGTGCAGGCGTAGTCCCCCGCCAGGGGCGGCGCGAAGCGCACGGTCACGAAGGTGAACTGCCCGGTGGTCAGCGAGAAGGGACCCGCGCCTGCAAGCAACTCGAAGTCGTCGCAGTTCTCGGCGACCGCCCCCTCGAGGAGGCCGGTGCCCACGTTCCGGATCTCGAAGGTGAGCTGCCGCGTCGTGCCCGCCACGATGTCGCCGAAGTCCAGGCTGGACGGCGTGACCTGGCAGATGGGCACCGGGGTGAAGCCCACACCGGTGCAGAGCACGCTCGGGCAGTCGCTGGTGCCCAGGTCGACCACGCAGACCTGCGGTTCGGCCGAGCTGGGCTGGAAGCGCACCTGCACCGTCTTCGACTCGCTCGGGTTGAGCGCGAAGAACCCGTCGCCCACGGTGACGGCGAAGTCCGCACAGTCCGCGCTCACCGCGCCAACCAGCGGAGCCGTGCCGGCGTTGGTGATGACGAAGCTCCGGTAGCCGACACCGCCGATCGGCACCTCGCCGAAGGCGAGCAGCGTGGGCGTGACGTCACAGACGGGCGCGCCCTGCTCGAAGCAGGGGCAGTCCGGCGGGTTGCCGCAGTTGAAGGTGAAGTGCCCGCCGCCCACGGGGATCTCGTCGAAGTTCTCGTCGACCACCACGAGGTTCTGCCCGAAGGTCGACGGCAGAACGTCCACCGTGTGATCCGCGCCGATCCAGTCCGCCTGATCGTAGCTCGTGAACAGCAAGGTGCCGAGCTCGACGATCGCGCCCTCCAGCGGCGGGTTGAAGGCCAGCGCGATGCCCTGCTCCAGGTTGCCGATCACCAGCGTCGTGTTCCAGGTCGCCTCCCAGTGGCCGTTCGGCGGGAACTGGCTCTCGGGCAGGTTCGCGAGACGGAACTCCGCCGCGGTGACTCCGCTGACGCCGTCCGGCAGCACGGCGAGCACCCGCATCTGCACGGTCATGCCCGCGCCGTCCAGCGGCGCCTGGCAGAGCTGCGCGTCGGTGTCCGTGTAGAGGCCGATGTGATTTCCCAGCGGCTCGGCGTACTCGTGCCCCCAGCCGTCGAGCGCGACGGGCGGGCAGTCGTTCGTGCCGAGATCGAGGTCGCAGGCATGGGTGCCCGGGACCGTCGGCGCGAAGCGGATCTGGATGACCTGACTCGCGCCGGGCGCGACGTCGAAGTGGCCCGCGGTCAACACGGTGAAGGCCGGCTCGCCCGCGCAGGGCTGGGCGATGAGATCCAGCGCCAGGGGCTCCACACCCTCGTTGGTCACGGTGAGAGTGCGGATGCGCTGCTCGCCGAGCAGCACGGGACCGAAGGTCAGCGTCTCGCGATCGACGCTGCAGTTCTGGGCCGCGGCCGGCGCGACGAGCGCCAGCAGCGCGATCAGCCCGAGCAACAGCCCGCAGGGCAAACTTTTCCGCATGGTGGCCTCCCTTTCCCGGTATCTCACCCCAAATAATGATAGCACGGTCCGAAATCGCTGTAAACGTGCGTGACGGCAAGCGTTGCGAAGGACGCGCGCGCAGCGGCGCTTGGCCGCCATCCTGCAGGGACGTCCCTCTGGCGCGGCCGGGCCGCGCGGAAGGAGCCGTCATGCATGTGCTCGTGATCGGAAGCCGGGGCTACCTGGGCTCGGCGCTGATCCCGCGTCTCCTCGCACGGGGCGACCGTGTCACCGTCTTGACGCGCGAGCCAGCGCGCTTCAAGGGCGCCACGTTCGACGTCCGCCCCTGGAGCGACGACCCGCGCGCACTGCTCGGGGGCGTCGACGCCGTGGTGAACCTGGCGGGGTCGCCGCTGTTCAGCCGCAACGCGAATCCCATCGCGCAGCACCGCTCGCGCGTGGACGTGAGCCACCGCATCATGGACGCGCTCAAGGGCCAGCCCGACCCGCCGCGCACCTGGGTCAACGCCTCGGCGGTGTGGATCTACGGGCAGACGGGCGACGAGAGCGTCACCGAGAACCACCGACCGGGCAGCGGCCCCCTGGTCAGCCTCTGCGACGCCTGGGAGGACAGCTGCTCGGAGGCCAAGCTGCTCGGCGTGCGCGCCGTGCGCCTGCGACTGGGCCTCGTGCTCGGCGAGGGCGGTGGCCCGCTGTCCCAGCTCATGCCGGTCTTCAAGTTCTACGAGGGGGATCTGTCGGGGCCGGGGCGGCGCATCGTGTCCTGGATCCACCGCGAGGACGCCCTCGCCATGCTGCTCTTCGCGCTGGACCGCGAGGCCGTGTGGGGTCCCCTCAACGCGGTGAGTCCGGATCCGCGGCCGCTGGCCGACTTCGGACGCGTGCTGCGCGGCGTGCTTGGCTCGCACCAGTGGGACCTGGTCCCGGGGCAGCCGGTGAGCTCGCTCTTCCTCGACGCGGCGGATGTCCTGCTGCAGGGCTGCAAGGCGCTGCCCGTCAAGGCCGACAGCCTGGGCTTCAGCTTCGCGCATCCCACGCTGGCCGACGCCTTCGCCGCGGTCTACGGCAAGCTGCCCGTGCGCTAGCGCCGTCAGCGCCCTCAGCGGTTGAGGTAGTAGCCCTCACGCACGGTGCCGCCGCCGTCGTCGAAGACCCGCACCAGGTAGAGCCCCTTGGCGACGCGCGAGCCCTCGCGGTTCAGCAGGTCCCAGGTGAAGTCCTCGCCGTCGGTCTCGGCGTGGAAGTCCTCGACCAGCCGCCCGCTCACCGTGAAGATGCGCACGACCCAGCCCTGGCCGAGATTCGCCACCGAGAGCGGCGGCTGCACCTCGGCGACGATCACGCCGGGCGGGTAGATCTCGCCCCGGGCCAGGCCGTCCAGATCGGGGTTCCCGGGCTGGCCGGGAGTGCCCGGCATGCCGCCGCAGTCCACCACCAGCGAGCGCCCGAGCGTGGCCAGCGCGCTCTCCTGGCCCACGTTGTCCAGCGCGCTCGCGCCCAGCCAGTACTCGCCGTCCGGCAGCCCGGCGATGACCACGCCGATCTCGGTCTGCCACTCGAGGTCGGTGGCGCTGCCGTCGGGCCACTCGCCGTACGCCACGCGATAGGCGATGACGCCCGCCTCGGCCGAGGCCGACCAGCCCACCGAGACGTCGCAGTCGCCGTTCACCGCCGCCGTGAGATCCGTGGGCGGTGAGGGCGGCTGGGTCTCGTCCGCCAGGGTGCCGGTGCTGAAGTCCCAGCTCACCGTGACGCCGTTGGGCGGCTCGGCCAGGTCGGCCGCCGTGACGCTCGCGCCGTAGGTCGTGTTCTCGGCCAGGATCGCCGGCGGGTTGCCCACCACCAGGTAGCGGCCGCCCACGGGGAGCACCCGCCGCGGCACGGCCACGCCGTTCACGCGCAGTTCGACGTTGGTGGTGTCCACGTCGCTGCCGAGATCGCGCACGAGGCAGGCCACGTTGCTGCGTGGATCCACGCCCGTGGCGCCGTCGGCGGGCGCGAGGCTCCAGACCTCGGGCGGCAGGTCGTCGGCGGCGGGGAGGTCGAGCAGCACGGTGTCGCTGAGCGGCGGGTCGCTCCAGTTGCCGAGGGCGTCGCCGTAACGCGCGTAGACGGTGTAGCTGCCCGACGGCGGCGTGAGGTCCGCGCTGCCGATCCGTACGTTGCCGCTGGGCGGCGTCAGGTCGGGCACGGCGTCGCCCCGGCTCACCTGGAAGCTGCCGCCGCCCGGGCTCTCGAACTCCAGGATGCCGTCGGCGCCCACCGGCACCACCGCAAGCGGAGCCCCGCCGCCGTTGCGGAAGACGCGATAGGCGTAGCCCGGGTCCATGTCGCAGAGCAGGTGGCGCTGCGCGCCGTCCATGTCCACGCTGTAGCCCAGCGCCGACTGCGCGGCCTCCTCCTTGGCGAACATCAGCACCCAGCCGTCGAAGGCGGCGCCTTCGCAGCTGTCGCCCGGGATGCGCGTCACCGTGGGCGCCGGCGCGCCCCGCCAGTCCGGATGGAGGACGTTGAGGAAGAGGTCGTCGCGCTCGGCGGTCGGCGGCATGATCTCCAGCCGCCAGACGCCGCCGAGGGGGTTCTCGTCGCCGGCGTCGGGGAAGGGATCGTAGTTGGTGCCGTTGACCCAGTACTCGTAGCCCTCGCCCCCCACCTTGCGGATGCGCGGGTTGGCGGGCAGCACCGTGGCGCCGTGGAGCACCGCGCCGCCCAGCGCCATCGTGAAGCGGTCGGCGGCGTAGGTCTCGATGTGTCCGGGCACCTCGCTGTCCACGAGGCCGCCATTCGTGAAGACGGGCTCGCCGATGAAGTGCAGCAGGTTCGTCTTCTGGAAGCTCGCGTCCGTGCTGCTCACGCGGTCGAAGGTGACGAAGTACTCGTCCGCGTCGTCCGCGCGGGGCCGCAGATAGAACCACTGCCGCGTGACGTTGCCCACCTTGGGGCGGTAGTCCACGTCGGCCAGCCGGCTCGCCGCGTAGTCCTCCTCCCAGCGCGGGTTCGCGTAGGCGTTGGTGAGGTCCGCGTAGGCGTAGGTGTAGCGCGGGTTGTCGGCCTTGCGCTCGATGTCCGCCATGTCGTGCACGTAGCTGCCCTCGGACTGCGGCCAGCGCGGGTCCTTGCGCGCGCCGTCGAGCACGGCGTCGGGGAGGGTCTCGCGCCAGGGGCGATTCTGTCCGCCCGAGTTCTCGAAGCCGTCCAGGGTCCAGTCGTAGAAGTGCCAGCCCTTGGTCTGCCGCGGATCCTTGATGAGCAGCGAGTTGTGGGCGATGGTCTGGTGGTGGTAGTTGATCACGGTGACGTCGCCGCCGCCGTCGTAGACGCCGCCGTCCACCAGCAGATCCTCCCCGTGCGAGTAGATGCAGAAGTTCCCCTGGTCCCAGTGGTTCTGGTTGAACCAGGTCCAATTGCCCGCGCGGAAGGTGGCGAAGGTGCTGGGCTCGGTGGCGCCCTGGGTCCAGTTCGAGCGGCAGATCCACATGCCGTTGCCCTCGGCGTAATAGGCCAGCGGCTGGTCGAAGGGCGCGGTCTGGGGGATGGCGTTGTCGCTGAAGATCAGGTCCATCTCGGCGAAATAGCGCGAGTCGTTGCCGGGGTAGCGGTCGGCGCCCTCGATGTTGTGCACCCACCAGCTCGCCCACCGCGCCTCCTCGCTGTCCGCGTACTCGTCCATGAGCACGAGCAGCGCCGCGACCGCGTTGTGCAGGTAGGCGCCCCGCTTGTGCGCGTTGTGTCCGTGCTCGGGGCGGCGGATGAAGTCCTCCGTGTAGTAGTAGGCCTGCGGGAAGTAGGCGAGATACTGGCGCAGGGCCGGACCCTCGTCGAAGAGATCCTGGCCCGTCGCGCTCTTCCAGGCCGCGAGCCAGCGCACGATGTTCGCCATCGTGCCCGCGCCGTAGTCCATCCCCTGGGGCATGCAGCCGCCGCGCACCACGGCCAGGTTCGCCGGTCCGAAGCCCAGGGTGTTGCGGATGTAGAGCCAGCGCTGGCTGTAGCCGTTGTCGATGTAGTGGTCGGCCTGCGGATTGTCGCCCCAGGTGGCCAGGCCCCAGACGGGCGGCCCCCAGAGGCACTTGCTCACGCCGTTGAAGTAGGCGCCGTCGGGATACCAGTTCCACTTGCCGTCGCCGGTCTCGGGGATCTGGGCCAGGTAGGCGATGACCTGCTGCTTGAGCGCGTCCGTGAACTGCGGCGCGCCGTAGAGCCAGTCGAAGCAGAGCGCCCAGGTGTTGAAGGTCCGCCCCACGGTGTTGAAGTTGACCCTGGGGACGGGCGTGTCAGCCATGACCCGCCGCATGATGCCGAGCGCCGTGGTCGCCCAGTCCTCGTCGCCGGTGATCGCGTAGGCCAGCGCCTGCGCCTTGGCGCCGTCGAGGTCGGTGCGCGCGGCCGCCGTCATGAGCTGGCCCCACTCGTAGCTGCCCGCCTGCCAGTGCTGGGTCCGGATGCGCTGGATCCGCTCGGGCGTCAGGTAGATGCGCGGGTGCGGGTTGTACTGGGCCAGCGCGACGGACGCGGCGAGCAGCGCGCCCACGAACAGGGCGGCGCCACCGCAGGCGGCCAGGACGCGATGGGGCAGGATACGGCGCGGCATGGAGCTACCTCGACGTGGACGGAGTTGCAGGGTCGGACGGGACCTGTCGCGCAAAGGGTCGCAACGGCGCGGCGACCGGGGGGAAGGGGCAAGGGGCGTGCCGCGCAGGGAGCCCGGCGGATCCGGTGAGGCCGGGCTCTCCACAACATCGCGCGCGCCGCGCCGGGAGTCCAGTCCAACGTGACGCGGCCGCCCCGGTTCCCGCCCAGGCTCGCCAAGACGTTGCGCGGACGGGGGTTGGCGCCGGGCTCAGTCGCGGTTCGCGAAGACGCCGGCCACGCCCGCCACCACCAGGGTGGCGCCGGCGAGCGTCCAGGACGTCACGCGCTCGCCCAGCAGCAGCCAGCCCAGGAACACGGCGATCACCGGATTCGCGTAGGTGTAGGTCACCACGAGGCGGTAGGGCAGCCGTCGCAGGGTGCCCATGTAGCTCGTGAAGGCCAGCACCGAGCCGAAGAGCACCAGGTAGAGCCAGGCCAGCCAGGCCTCGCCCGTTGGCCGCGGCAGCGGCTCGCGGGCCAGCAGCGACATCGCGAGCAGGGAGACGCCGCCCAGCGCCTGCTGCCAGCCGGAGATCGTCAGCACGCCAAGGTCGGGACGCCGCCGCTGCAGCCAGATCGAACCCAGCGCCCAGAAGAGCGGCGCGGCCAGCAGGGCCATGACGCCGAGGATGTCCGCGCGCGAACCGCCCTGCAGCTCCGGCCAGGTGAGCACGCCGACCCCGACGAAGCCCAGCAGCACCGAGGCCGCGCTGCGGCGGCTCGGCGGCCGGCGGTCCAGCGCCGCCGCGATCAGCTCGGCCCAGATCGGCATCGCCGCCACCAGCAGCGCGGCGAGGCCGGAGTCGGCGCGCCGCTCGGCCACGGTCACGAGGCCGTTGCCCCCGAGCCAGAGCAGGGCGCCCGTGGCGGCGAGCAGGCCCAGCTCGCCGCGCGTGATCCGCACGCGCTGGCGGCGCAGGCGGGCGAGGCCGAGCAGAATCGCCGCGGCGACCGCCACGCGCAGCGTGGCCATCATGAAGGGCGGAAAGCCCGCGCCCTCCCGCACGGCCACGCGGATGGCGAGATAGGTGCTGCCCCAGACCACGTAGACCACGGCGAGCTGCGCGAGGCCGAAGCGGTCGAGGCGCGCCTTCGGAGGCTTGGCGGGGGATGGCTGAGGCTGGTGCATGACCGGCAATATCGTTCGCGCCGGCCAGGCGCGCGAGACGTTTTCGGACGCGGTCTCGGGTCGCTACTTGAGCAGGACGAGCTTCTGCGAGACCGTCCGCCCTCGCGCCACGAGCCGGGCGAGATAGACGCCGCTGGTCGCGCGGCCGCCGCCGTCGAGGCGGCCGTCCCAGCGCAGGCTCTGCTCGCCCGCGTCCAGCGCCGCTCCCTCCAGCAGGGTGGCCACGCGGCGTCCGGCGAGGTCGTGGACGGTGAGCGTCACCGCGGCCGCCTCGGGGAGCGCGAAGCTCAGCTGGGTCGACGGGTTGAAGGGGTTGGGATGCCCGCTGAGGCGAAGCGCCCCGGGGGTAAGCGTCTCCGCCGCCGTGACTCCGCAGCCTTGCCCGAAGGCGCCGATGCGGACGCCGCAGGCGTTGTTCGCGGGCAGACAGGGCGAGTCGGCGTCGAGCGAGAAGTTCCCCGCGCCGGGGTCGCAGAAGAGAGGGTCGGCGGCGAAGTTGCCGTTCGCGCCCACCGGATCGGGACAGTCGCCGTCCGCGTTGCCGCCGGCGTTGTCCCAGAACAGCGAGCAGCTGAAGTTCGCCAGCGCGGTGCCGGGGTCGCAGTAGAGGGCCGCGCCGCCGTCGCCGGAGCCGGTGACGAGGCAGTCCTCGAAGTTGGCGATGACCCGCGAGAACCCGCCCCGGATGTAGAAGGTCGTGCCCGGCGCGTCGAAGTCGTCGGTCGGGGTGGCGACGTTGTCGACGAAGGTGCAACGGGTCAGGTTCACCCCACCCGCGATGTACATGGCGCCACCCATCCCCGGGTAGTCGGGCGAGGACCAGCCGTGGCACATGCCCGCCTCGTTCGCGACGAAGAGGCAGTCCGTGAAGCTGCCGCCCGTGGCGTAGACCGCGCCGCCGCGGCCGCGCGCGCAGCCCAGCTCGGGCGTGTAGCCCTGGGCGATGTTGTTCGCGAAGACGCAGCGCTCGAACAGGGCGTCGCCGTCCACGCGCACGGTGCCGGACTCGGTGCCGATGTTGTTCTCGAAGCGCGTGCCCGTCACCCGCGCGCCGCCGCCGATGCGCGCGACCCCCTCGCGGGCGCTGTTGTTGCGGAAGAGGCAGTCCTCCACGAGCAGCGAGCTGCCCACCAGGCCCGCGGGCGGCGTCTCGTCGGTGTAGCCGCCGGGCTGGAGGTGATCCTCGACGATCAGCCGCCGCAGCGTGGGCGTGGCGCCGTCGGCGCAGACGATCGCCTGGCAGTAGCCCTGGATGCCGCGCAGGGTGAGATCCTCGAGGACCGCGCCGGGACCTTCGCCGCCGTCGAAGCGGACGAGCACACCGTTGCTGGCGTTCAGCAGCACGGTGGCCTCCGCCCCTGCTTCGCCCCTGAGCACCACGTCCTTGCCGCCGAAATCGAGCTCGCGGTTGTCCGGCCCCTCGTAGAGGCCCGGGGCGACCAGCACGGTGTCCCCCGGGGCCGCGGCGTCCAGGCCGGCCTGCAGCGTGGGCGCGTCGGCGGGGACGCGGACCAGGGTCGGATGCGCGCCGACGAAGTCCTGGTCCGGCTGGCTGCCCTGCAGGTTCGCGTAGCTCCGGCTGGCCGGCTCGAACAGGTAGAACTCGTGCGAGGGCGTCACCGTCCCGCTCCAGCCCGGCAGCAGGAAGATGGCGTAGTGGCCGCCGGCGTCGGTCCGGGTGTAGCCGCCGTCGAAGTCGATCGCGGCAGCGGCGATGGGCAGGCCGTCGACGGTCTCGATGCTGCCGCTCAGCACGGCGAGCGGATAGTCGCAGCCCGCGCCCAGGGCGCCGACACGCTCGCCGCCCGCGCCCAGGCAGGGGGAGGCTTCGTGAAGCGCGTAGTCCCCGCCCGCGCGGTCGCAGAACAGCGGATCGGCCGCGAAGTTGCCGTTCACGCCGACCAGCTCGACCCAGTCGTGGGCCACGTCGCCCTGCGGGTTGCTGTAGAAGTCGCAGTCCGCGAAGCTCTCGGTGTAGACGGCGCCGTTCACGGCGGACTGGCCCGTGTTCCAGGCCACGAGACAGTGGGAGAAGGTGCTGGTGCCGCTCGCCACGTGGAAGGCGGCGCTGTAGGTCGCGGCGGTGTTGGCCACGGCCGTGACGTGGTCGTGCGCCACGTCGCTTTGGTAGGCATAGCAGCCGCCCCCGCTGTCGGCGCTGTTGCGGGCCAGCACCACGTCCTCCAGCAGCACGGTGTCGGTGGCGTAGCGGATGGAGATGCCCCCGCCCCGCGTGGCGACGCAGTCCTCGATGCTCAGCCCGCGCAGCGTCGCCGCGGCCGACTCGATGCGGATGCCCCCGCCGTAGCCGCCGCTGCCGTTCACGATGCGGAAGCCCTCGATCAGCGTCGACACGGTCTCGCCGCCCAGGAGCAGGAAGCCCTGCTCGGTGCCCCCGCAGTCGATCACCGTCTGGCCGGGGCCCGCCCCCAGCACTGCGATCGCCTTGCCCGCGAGGTTCAGATTCACGTTGTCCACGCCTGCCCAGGTGCCCGGGGCGACCTGCACGGTGTCACCGTTCGACGCCATGGCGATGCCGGCGGCGATGCTCGGCTGATCGCCGGGGACATCGATCACGGCGGCAGCAGCAGCGAATGGGAGCAGGGCAACGAGCGCGAGCAGGTGGGGCACTCCACGAAAACCCATCACGACGACCTCCATCCGGGGGGGGGCGACACCGGAGCGGATTGCGCACGCAACAAGTCTATTCGCTTTGGCGCGGCGAGGCAAGGGCGGGGGGTGGCCTAGTCGGCCAGCGCCGCGTAGTAGGCCGCGTAGTCGTCCACCATGCGCTGCAGGCGGAACTTGGCGCGCACCTCGCGGCCGGCGGCCTCGGCCAGGCGGCGGCGCTCGGCGGGGTCGGCCAGCAGGCGGGGGATCTCCCGCTGCATGGCCGCCAGCTTCGGCTCACCGGCAGGCGGCACCAGCACGCCGTTCTCGCCGGAGCGGATCAGGTGACGGTTGCCGGGGATCAGCGTGCTGAGCACCGGCGTGCCGGCGGCCATGGCCTCGAGGATGGCGTTGCTCGTCCCCTCGTTGCCCGTGGAGAGCAGGCAGAACAGGTCGAAGGCGGCGTAGCAGCTGTGGACGTCCGCGCGGAAGCCCGGCAGGTGCATGCGGCCGGAGAGCCCGCGGCGCTCGGTCTCGGCGCGGAAGGCCGTGGCCTGGTCGCCGTCGCCGATGATCACCGCGTGCACGGGCCGCCCGTCCACCTCGGGCACGCGCTCGAGGAAATCGAGCATGGCCGGGTGATCCTTGAAGGGGAAGAAGCGCGCCACCGTGCCCAGCAGCCAGACGTCCTCGGGGATGCCCAGCTCGCGGCGCTTGGCGGCCGGATCCACGTCCATGTGGTCAAAGCGCTCGAGCGGCACGCCGTTGATGATGACGTCCACGCTGCCCGCCGGGTAGCGCAGCCGCTCGTAGAGGAAGTCGCGCAGGCCCGGCGACACGCAGAGCACGCGGTCGGCCAGGGTGGCCAGCGCGCGGCTGACGAGCATCTTCCGCCAGCCCACCAGCTGCACCATGCCGTGCTCGCCGTTGATCACCCGCGGCACCCGCGCGAGGCGCGCGCCCAGGGTGCCGTAGAGGTTCGGCGTGTAGTTGCGGCAGTGGACGATGTCCGGCTCCAGCCGCTTGAAGAGCTGCGCCAGCTTGGTGGGCAGCTCGGGCGCCAGGCGGTCGGGATAGGCCAGGTTGATCACCGCGGCCGCCGGGTTCGTGATGCGCTCGGCCAGCGCGCCGGCGTCGTGCAGGCAGACCACCGTGGAGCGGAAGCGCGCGGGGTCCAGGCCGTTCACGACGTTCACCACGCCGTTCTCCAGCCCGCCGGCGCGCAGGGTCGTCTGCACGTGGCAGACGTGGATGCGACCGTCGCCCACGCGCCGCTAGCCCCGGCCCGCGCCGAGCAGCGTCTCGAGGATCGGTTTCGCCGTGGCGGTCATGACTTCGTAACCCCTGTCGTTGGGATGAATGTCGTCCACCGCCAGGTCGGCCGGCAGGAAGCCCCGATCGTCGGCCATGGCCCTGTAGAAGTCGATCACGGGATAGCCGCGCTCGGCGGCCAGCGTGCGGAGCCAGTCGTTGAAGGGCAGCATGCGGTCGTTGATGCCGTCCGGCAGCTTCTTGCCGTCGGAGCCGTAGACGGTGTTGCCGTCCTCGCGCACCGGCACGCAGGTGGCGAGCACCGGCTTGATGCCCGCCTCCTCGGCCTCGGCCGTGAGGTCGAGGATCGCGCGGCGCGTGCCCTTGTCGTTCACGCCGGGCCGAAAGGTGATGGCGCAGGCCTTGAACACCACCGCGCGGGGGTGCAGGTCCACCACGTCAGAGCGGAAGCGGAGCAGGTAGTGGCTCGGCCACTGGCCGCCCACGCCGCGCTGGGCCACGGCGAGGTCGCCGAGCTTGCCCTCGGGATTCCAGCGGCTCGTGATGGACGCGCCCATGAAGACCACGTCGGGCCGCTCGCCGCTGTCGATCCAGCGGCGGTTGTCCTCCTCGAAGAAGTCGGTGCGCGTGAAGCGCTCGCTGATCACCTCCACCTTGCGCAGGGCGGACAGGGCGCTCTTGCGGTAGGCCCAGGCCTTCCAGCCGATGGCCAGGAGCATCAGGATCAGGACAAAGATCGTCAGGCGTGCGAGCATGGCGGTCTCCCGAAGTCGTGTGAACGTGAACGGCGCAGTCTAGTCCATGCGGTCGGTGCAGCGCTCCACCAGTTCCACCAGCCGGTTGGCGATGTCCTTCCAGTCGAAGGACGCCCGCACCCAGTCGCGGCCGGCCTCGGCGCGCCAGGCCCGCTCGGCGGGGTCGGCCGCCAGGCGGCGCAGCGCGGCCACGGCCTCCTCGGCCGTGTTCACGGTGACGAGGAAGTCCACCCCGTAGCGGCGCACCTCGTCGAGGTCCGTGGTCAGCACCGGCCGCCCCATGGCCAGGTACTCGAAGAGCTTCATGGGGCTGGCCTTGTGGCTGATGGGAATGCGGACGAAGGTGTTGAGGCAGACGTCCATGGCGGCGATCTCCGCCGGGACGCGGTTGAAGGGCACCGGCCCCGGCAACTCCACGTTGTCGAGCCCGCGCCGGGCCGCCTCCGAGCGCACGTGTTCGAAGTCGCGCCCCGCGCCCACCAGCCGGAAGCGAGTGTCGGGCATCCGCTCGGCCATGTCCAGGATGAGCGGAAAGTCGATGAAGTACTCGAAGGCGCCGAGGTAGCCCACCACCAGGCGATGGTCGTCGCCCGTGCCCACGCGGCCGTCCACGGAGGCGCGCACGCCCTCGAAGCGCGCGAAGTCCACGCCGTTGGGCAGCACGTGGATGTCGCGGTTCGGATAGTCGTCCGCCAGCGAATGGCTCACGCTGAGGACGAGATCCGCGTCGTCGATCATCCGGTGCAAGGTGCGCTTGCCCTGCCAGAGCAGCGGCCCCCAGGCGAAGCGGCCGAGCTCGGTGGCCAGCATGGCCTCGTAGTCGTCCGCCAGGTCGAAGACGCGCACGAGCTTGCGCCCGGCCAGCGGCGCCACGTGCAGCATGCCGGCCTGGGGCAGGTTGTAGACGAGCAGCGCGTCGGCGGGATCTTCGGCGAAGATGCGCGCCACCCGGTCGCGGCAGGCGAGGCCGTAGCTGCCCTTCTTGACGAGCTTGTCCAGGGGCCAGCGGCGGTTCCAGAGGAGGCCGGGCATGGGGACGTCGAAGAGCCGGATGTTCTCCGGCAGCTCCACGTCGATCTCCTGGAAGTTCGTCTCGCCGATGTCCGCCGGCGGCGGCTGCAGCACCGTGATGCGGTGGCCCATGGTGGCGAGCTGCCCGAAGAGGTGGTGGTAGCGCGTCCAGTTCACCGCCCGGTAGCGCGCGAGGTAGGGAAAGAGGAAGTGCACCCGTCAACCTCCCTGAGGGGCCAGGCGGTCCATCAGCCCGGCCAGCTTGCGCGCGAGACCCGGACGGCCGAAGCGCTCGAGTTCTTCCTCACCGCGCCGCGGTAGCGCGCCGCGCCCGGCGATCAGCGCGAGGATGGCGGCGCGCAGGCCGGCGGCGTCGTCCGGCGCGATGGCCAGGCCGCCGTCCACCGAGGCCACCAGCGCGGCGGTCGCCCCCGGGGGCGCCACGGCGAGGATCGGCCGCGCCGCCCGGATGTACTCGAAGGCCTTGGCCGGCACCTGCATGTGGAAGATCTCGCCGTTCTGGAAGAGCAGCAGCGCGTGGCTCGCCGCCAGCTCGGCGGGGATCTCGGCGTGGGGCAGGAAGTCCACCACCTCCACCATCTGGGCCAGCGCGGGTGACTCCATGAGCGCGGCGAACTGCGGCAGTCCGGTGTACTCGCCGCTGCCCACCAGGCGCACGCGCACCCTGGCGGGGTCCAGCGCGCCCTCCTCGGCCAGGTCGCGCAGCGCGGCGAGGAAGGGATCCGGCACGCGCAGGTTGCGCGTGGGGAAGAACTCGCCCGTGTGCGCGAAGCGGAAGGGGCCGTCCGCGGGCGGCGCGCCGGGATCGCTGGTGAAGTCCGCCGGGTCGAAGCCGTTCGTGATGGTGACGAAGCGCTCGGCGGGGATCGCCGGGTAGGTGGCGCGCAGGGCGTCGGCCAGCGGGTCCGTGTTGCAGATCACCAGGTCGGCGCGGCGCAGCACCCAGGCCTCGAGCCGACGGCTCCAGCGCCCCCTGCGCGTGGCGAGCTGCTCGGCGGGGAACTGCAGCGTCCAGGGGTCGCGGAAGTCCACCACCCAGGGCCGCCGCGCCAGCCGCGCCAGCAGGCCGCCCAGCAGGTGCGCCGTGGGCGGCGGGCTGGTGCTGTAGATGATCCGCGGCCGGTGGCGCAGGAGCGTCCACAGGCCGATGCAGAGCCCCGGTCCCAGCCAGCCGCTGTAGCTGTCGGGCGTGGTGAGCAGGTCCAGCAGGAGGCCCATGGGGCCGCCGCGGGGGGCGTCGTCGGTGGCGGGTTCCGCCACGCCGCCCCCACCCCCAGCACCGGGCGCGGCCGGCCGCGTGCGGCGCAGGCGCTTCGGGAGGGACTTCAGCCAGACGAGCAGGTCCAGCGGGTTCCAGACCGGCGAGCGGTAGACGGCCGTGCCCGCCGGCACTTCCTTCAAGAGCCGCGTGTCCAGACGCGGATGCTTGGTGCGCTGGAGCGTGAGCACCACGGGCTGCCAGCCCAGCGGCGGCAGGTACTTGCTGAACTTGAGGGTGCGCAGCATGCCGCTCCCTCCCACGGGCGGGTAGCCGTGGCTGATCATGAGCACCTTGCGCGTCATTCCGCGCTCCCCTCCCCGCCCGCCCGGGCGCCGTAGTGACGCCCCAGCCAGTCCACCATGGTCGCCTGCAGCGTGGCCTGCGCCGCGTCCGGCGCGAACTCGTGATTGCTCTCGGGGATCACGACCTTCTCGTAGGGACGCTGGCGCCCGGCCAGGCAGGTCTGCTCGAAGTCGCTCTCGAAGTCGTAGCGCGCGCGCTCCTGCTCGCTGTAGATCCAGAGCATGGCGAGGCGCCGCTCGACGGCGTCGTAGGCGCGCAGGAAGTTGCGGTTCATGCCCTTGGGAATCTCGACCGCCTTCGGCGCCGGGCTGTCCTTCTTCCCAAGTAGCCGGCCCAGGCGGCGCGTGGCCGTCTTCCAGATCAGACGGTACTCGCTCTTGCCGCCGAAAAAGTTCCGCCAAGCGGCCGGGCTGAAGAGCTTCTTGAGGTAGAGCGTCAGGATGAAGTCGCTGAACTCCTCGCTGATCTGGTCGGCGAAGTCCGTCTCGGTGTCCAGCACCTTCACCGGCAGCTGGAAGCCCATGATCCCCACCACGCGCGGGTCGCGCTCGGCGGCGTAGAGCCCGGTGATGGCCCCGCCGCAGAGCCCGCAGGCGACGACCCGGTCGATGCCGGCGGCGCGGCAGAAGGCGTCGACGGCGTCGGCGGCGTTCTCGGCGAAGTGACCGTTCTGGATGGCCTCGTGCAGCACGGGCACCTCATCGCTGAAGAGCGTGCCCTCGGCGTCGCCGGTGCCGTGGAAGTCGAAGCGGTAGACAGGTAAGCCCAGCGCGGTGAAGCGGCGCGCCAGCTTGACGTGCAGGCGGTGCGGCCCCGCCCGGTGCTTGAGGCCGGGGCTGAGCAGCAGCACGCCCGGCGCGCCGGCCAGCGGCGTGGGCGGACGGCTCAGGATCCCCGGCAGGCGCTGCCCGCCGCTCTCGGTGACGAGGACCTCCTCGTCCAGGGCGCGGGAGCCGGACGCAAGCTGCGGCGTGTTCAACGGACGTCTCTCCAGGGCGCGCGGACGGATCCGCAGCGCTCGGGCAGGGCGCGCCATCGCGCGCCGCGTGGGGTCGGTTCAGGGACGGTGAGAATAGGAAGAAGCAGGAATCGGGTCAATCGTGCGTGCGGCTCAGCTCACGTCGCTCCCCCGCCAACCGCCGCCGAACCACGCCACCAGCGGGTCGAAGAGCGTGGCGTCGCCGGTGGCGTAGACCTTCTGCTCGCCCCAGATGGACGGGTAGACCAGCGTCTCCAGGCGCGAGGCCGCGTGGCCTTCCAGGCGCGCGAAGACGGCGCGGGTGTCGGCGTCGGCCGGCGCGCCCTCGCGGCGCACCAGCGAGAGGGCGAGGCCGGGGCCGGCGAAGGCGGCGTCCTCGGCCTTGAGGCCCGAGAGTGCGTCGAAGCAGGCGGCCGAGAGATGGTAGCCGTCGATGTTGAGGAATCCCGTCTCGCGCATCTCCGCCAGCAGCGTGTCGCGGTCCTTGCGGACTTCGCCGTAGATGCCCATCTGCGTGGTGAGGTTGCTGCGCAGGGTCTTCATCAGGAAGTCGCCGCCGTCCGCCACGGGATTCACCAGCGCCACCGAGCTGGCGCCGAGCTCGGCCGCGCGGGCCAGCGCCAGCGCGCCGCCCAGGCGGAAGCCGAAGAGGTGCAGCTCCTCCACGCCCTCGGCGGTGCGGAAGGCCGCGGCGGCGGCGTCCAGGTCCTCCAGCATGGAGTCCAGGGTCATCTCGTGGTGTTCGCGGTCGCTGTCGCCGTGGCCGCGGTGGTCGAAGCGCAGCACGGGCAGGCCCGCGTCCGCGAGCGCCCGGGCCAGCAGCGCGCTCGCGCGCTGGGTCCAGAGCTTCTCCTCGGCGAAGGCGTGCAGCATGAGAACGCCGGCGGGGTGCCGGCGTGTCTCGGGCCGATGCGTGATCGTGAAGATCTTCTCCCCGGCGACGGGGAGGAAGGCGAAGGTCTCCAAGCCTTACCGTCCGGTCTTAGAGCTGCGCGTTGTAGCGCTCCACCAGGTGCTGGAGCTGACTCCAGTGGATGCTCCCGGCGCGCAGCCGCAGGTTCAGCGCGTCGATCTCCTTGCGGGTGACCGGCGGCAGGCTGAAGCTCACGTAGTCGTAGGTGTTGTAGCGCAGGTCGACGGCGCTCCAGCCCGACGCGTTGGACACGATCGTGCCCTCCTCGCGCGGCCCGATGTTGTAGGGCGCCGCGGCGGCCATGTCGATGTAGTCGTTCGACCACTGCACCTCGCCACGCGCCGCGCGCTCGTGGTTCTGGATGTCGCCGAGCAGGCTGTCGATCACCACCATGTTCGTGCCGAACATCATGAAGTTGGGGCTGCTGTGCCCGCTGACGCCCACGGGGAAGAGGTCCGTGGCGTAGGTCTCCTCGAAGGGATGCCCCTCGTGGTCCCAGGTCATGAACGCGGCCTCGACCACGATCAGGCGGGTCTTGCCCTTGACGAAGGGCGAGTTGGCCAGCGTGCAGATGTTGTCGTAGCGCGAGATGTGCAGATCCGCCGGCAGCTCCTGGCTCCCGAAGTGGTTCTTCATGCTGCCGGTGATGTACCCCTTGTGCCCCTTCTGCAGGCCCAGCACGATCAGGTGGTCGCACTGGCTCAGCACGCTGGGGAAGCGGTGCGAGGTGTCGATGGCGGGGAAGTAGACCGTGGCGTTGCCGTCCCAGTCCACGCCCACGTTGTTGACGTACTGCACGTCCGAACTCCACCGGTTGCGCCAGTAGTCGGGGAACTTGCGGACCACGTCGAAGACCTTCATGTCGCTCGCCTGCACGCCGAACTGCTTCAGGCTCTCGATCACGGCGTAGGCCATCTCGACCGTCTGGTTCGCATTCTCGTCGTAGCTGTTCAGGTTCAGCTTGATGGCGATCTTGTCGCCGGGCTGATAGCCCACCAGCAGCTCGGACCAGGCCTGCACCACGTTCTGGCGGCCGGTCAGCGAGGTGATGCCGCGCGCGAACATGTCGTCGTAGACGGGCTGCTTGACGTAGTTGTAGAAGGCGGGATCGCTGAAATTCCAGTCCTGCATGGTGCCGCAGTGCACGCGCACGACCCGGTTGGCCGCCGGCGCGCCCCAGGCCGAGGGCACGACGCCCAGGCCGGGCAGGGACAGGGCGCCGTAGGCCCCCGCGCCCGCGAGCGCGCTGATCTTGAGGAAGTCGCGCCGGCTGTACTGGGCGATCTGCTCGGCGGTCGGCTGGTAGCCGATCTTCTCGTGCTCGCGATCGTAATCGTGCTGTCTGGACATCATGTCTCGCTTCCGACTCTGGGTTCGTCGCGCTCTATGGTGGCGGACCCGGTCGCCGCGGGGCGCCGTCTGTCCTTCGCTCTCCCGCCGCGGCGCCGGAGGGCGCATAACGGAGTCAAACGACTGAAACTACAGCCGCTGCGGCCACCTAAGCATAGCAAAAACCGGGCGGAAAACCACCGACTTTACGCAGACTTCGCATCCGGCGTCCCGCTGCCCGCGATCAGCGCCGCCGCCTTCTCCACCTTCAGCGCGTAGATCAGCATCTCCCGCTGGTACAGATGGTCCAGCGACGTGGTGGACGCCACCACGAAGTAGAGGAACCACTCGTGGGCCTTCACCGAGAACTGGGTGTTGAAGAAGAAGCCCATCAGCGAGATGCCCAGGGCCTCCGCGTAGAAGAGTTCGGGGCCGTCGGGTTTTATCTTGCTGAAGCGCCGCCAGTTGCGCCAGAGGTGGCTGAAAGTGGTGAAGATGATCCCGAGGTAGCAAATACCGCCGAAGAACCCGCTCTCGGCGAAGACCTTCACGATGGTGTTGTGGGCCTGGATCTTCAGGCCCGCGCCGAAGTCGTCGGACAGCTCCGGGAAGCGGTCCGAACCCACGCCGATCAGCGGGCTGCTCTTGAGCATCTGCAGGCCCGCGTACCAGGCGTCCAGGCGGTGCTGGACGCTCTCGTCCTGCCCGCTGAAGTCCTTGGCGTCCGAGCGCGTGAGCAGCAGCTTGCTGCCCACGATGAACACCACGATCACAGCAGGCACGATCAGGCCCCAGCGGCCGAGCCGTCCCAGCGAGCGGCCGCGGAGCAGCGACAGCCCCATGACCATGGACAGGCCGATCAGGCCCGCCCGGCTGAGCGTGCGCAGGTCGACGTAGATGAGCAGCAGCAGCGGCACGATCATCATGAGCTTGAAGACGAGCTTGCGGTTGAGGTCGATGAACTTGAAGAATAGCGGCCAGGAGCAGACCACGATCAGCGCCAGGTCGTTGGCGCCGCTGTAGGCGCCGTAGCTGGCCAGGCGCCCGCCGTTGAGCTGCGGGTGGGTGAAGGGCTGGGTGTGGTATACCCAGGCCGCCTGCGCGGCCAGCCAGGTCGTGGCGATGAGGATCGCTCCCCAGAGCACCTTGAGCCGGGCGGCGCTCCGGATCTGGCTCGAGATGAGGAAGTAGCCCAGCGCGAAGGTGCCCCAGCGGATGGTCGTCTCGATCACGTAGGGGATGTAGAAGAGCTGGAGCACCGACAGGATTTGAGCGACGACGAAGCCGGTGATAAAGTAGCCCAGGGTCGGCTTGGGCTTGAGCGGCATCGACGAGCGCGCGGAAAGGCCCCAGCCGATCAGCGCGAGGAAGGCCGCCAGGAACAGCGGGCGCGACGAGGCCGTCGCCGGCCAGAGAACGCCGGGCTGGAAGATCGCGAAGAACGCGAACACGACGGTGAAGACGTAGGCCACGGGCAGTCCGTTCGGTGGAGTCGCGCCGTCCGGGGGCGCGACACTTGTCGTCCTACTTCATGATCGGCCGGGAGGCCAGGGAATTGAAGCCATGAACGGCGGAAAGCTGCGACGTCTCCTCGGCTGGACCAGCGGCCCGGGCCAGGGTCTGCTGACCCTGCTGATCCTGGTCGCCTTCCTGGCGCTGTACGCGGGCGTCCTGCTGGGCCTCCTGCGCCAGTGGATGGACGACGACAACTACACCCACGGCCTCCTGGTTCCCGTCATCGCGGCCTTCCTGGCCTTCCGGCACCTCGACCGCCTGCCCCGCCGCGGCGAGCCCAGCGTGGCCGCCGCGCTGCCCTTCCTCGTGCCGGGCCTGCTGCTCTACGCGGTGGGCACCGTGGCCGCGGAGCTCTTCGCCCTGCGCCTGTCGCTGCTCTTCGTCTTCTGGGGACTGGTGCGCGGGCTCTACGGCGTCCGGGCCTTCCGCCTGCTGCGCTTCCCGCTCTTCTTCCTGATCTTCATGATTCCGCTGCCCTACGTCTTCTTCTACCGCGTCGCCTTTCCCCTGCAGCTCCTCAGCGCCACGGCCAGCGCGAAGGCGCTCACCTTTCTCGGGGTGGCGCACGTGCAGACCGGCAACATCATCCACCTGCGCGAGACCAGCCTCGACGTGGTCACCGCCTGCAGCGGCCTGCGCAGCCTGATCGCGCTCGTCGCCGTCGGCACGCTGGCCGCGGGGCTCTTTCCCATGCCGCGCGGCCTGCGCGTGCTGCTGGTGGCGCTGGCCGTGCCCATCGCCATGCTGACGAACGCGCTGCGCATCGTGCTGACGGCGGTGCTCGTCCACCTGGCCGGCAGCGACTTCCTGGGCGGCGCCCTGCACCAGGCCACGGGCTTCCTGACCTTCGGGATCGGCGTGGGGCTGCTCTTTCTGCTGGGAGGAGGTTTCCGGTGGCACCGGCAATCCGCGTGAGGGTCGTGCTGCTGCTCGCGCTGGCCCTGGCCCTCGGCCTCGGGCCCGCGCTGGCGGCGCGCCGGGCGCATCCCGCGAGTCCCGCGGCGCTGGAGGCGATTCCGCTGAACGTCGGGGACATCACCGGCGTCGAGGACCACCTGGACGACGAGATCGCCGACATGCTGCAGGCGACCCAGTCGCTCATCCGCAGCTACCGCCAGGGCGAGCACCCGTACTGGCTCTTCGTCGGCTACTTCGCCCAGCAGCGCTTCGGCAGCCAGATCCACTCGCCGCGGCACTGCTACCCGGGCAGCGGCTGGAACATCCTCAGCGAGACCCACGACGAGCGCCTCGGCGGCCCCAGCGGCGAGCTGCTCATCCAGCGCGACAAGGAGCGCCGCGTGGTGCTCTACCAGTACCTGACCCACGGCGGCGCCACCACGAGCGAGTTCCGTCTCAAGGCGGAGCTGGCGCTGGCGTCGCTGCTGGGGCGTCCGCTGGACGCCGCGTTCCTGCGCTACTCCACGCAGCTCGCGCCCGACGAGACCGCCGACCAGGCGCTCGATCGTCTCACCGTGTTCGCACAAACGCTCGAGCCCGAGCTGCGCGAGGCGCTGCCCTTCTAGCCGGCGTTTCGCGATCACCAATTGCCATCGTGATCGCGTCCCCGCTATCTTGTTCCCAATAGCGCATTCCCCGCGCGCCCCGGAAATGGAACGGACCATGCCTCGCCGACCCCTGCCGCTGCTCGCCGCAGCCCTGGCTGCCGCCCTTCTCGCCGCCGGTTGCACCCTCCTCGAGAAGAACCCCGAGCCGCTGGCCAACCGCCTGCCCGAGGCCAACCTCACCGGCGGTCCGGTGGACGGCGATCTGGACACCTTCTATCGCGTCCAGTTCTACTGGAGCGGCCATGACGCCGACGGCCGCGTGGTCGGCTTCGACTACCTGCTCACCAACGACGAGGTGACGGGACCGCTGCTCATCGACGCGAATCTCTACGCGCGCCTGGAGGCGCTCGGCTACACCTGGACCCGCACCACGGCCTTCCAGGCGAGCTTCGTGGTGAGCGCGGACCAGTCCCCCGACCTCGACGAGCCCGCCGACTCCATCTACTGGGAGCCCGATCCCGAGCGCTTCCACGCCCAGCACACGATCTTCGTCCGCGCGGTGGACGACGACGGCGGCATCTCCGCGCTCCCTGCCCACCGCACCTTCACGGCCACCACGCTGGCGCCGGAAGTGCGCATCACCTATCCCGCCGACCAGGGGGGCTTCGGTGGCGTGGACAACGCAGCCACCGTCGTTCGCTTCCGCTGGACCGGCTGGGATTCGCTGCAGGACGGCAGCGTCATCGACCCCGACTCCAGCCGCTTCGCCCTGGTCCACGAGGAGGACCTCGCCGCCTTCCCCGACAGCGGCCTGCTCGCCCTGCTGCCCGACAGCGCTTGGAGCGCCTGGCGCGGCTGGAACGAGCTCGACCCGGACGGCGAGAACGGCGGACGAACCGCGCTGCTGCGGGATCTCGAGGCGAGCGGGGCGGGCGCCAGCGGACTCCACCGCTTCTTCGTGCAGGCCATGGACGAGGCCGGCGCCGTGACCAGCCACTTCCAGGACGGCGTCAACATGCGCCGCCTGCGCGTGCTCACGTCGCTGCAGCCCAGCCTGCTGCTCTCCGGATCGTTCTTCGGCCTCGCGCGCTACTGGCAGGACCAGACCATGGACGTCGCCGCGCCCGCGGACACCGAACTCGAGCTGGCCTGGCGCGGGGACGCCTCCCACTACGGCGCCGAGATCGAGGCCTACCGTTTCGGCTGGGACCTGGTGAACCCCGACGAGGACGACGAGTGGAGCGACTGGTCGGCGAGCGCGACCTCGTCCCAGGTCAGCTATGCCGACGGCGAGCACACGTTGCGCGTGCAGTGCCGCGACTTCGCCGGCAACGCCATCACCGCCACGCTCGTGGTCCACGTGACGCCGCTGATCATGGACAATGACCTGCTCGTCATCGACGACTACGACAACACCGCCAGCGAGGACCCGCAGCAGGGCTGGCCGCTGGGTCCCGAGAACTCCTGGGGCACCTTCCCGCACAGCGACGCGCAGATGCAGGACTGGTGGACGGCGCTGCTGGCGGACTACGGCGGCTTCGTGCCCGACCGCGACTACCTGCGCCTCACGACCGTCGACCCCAGGCCCGAGTTCATGATGCTCGCCGCCTACGCGCGGATCGTCTGGGAGGTCAGGGAACGGGATGCCGGCAGCTCGGGCCTGGCGCGCTCGGCGGGGTTCAAGGACCCCTTCACGCTTAGCTACGTCCACCAGGATCTCCTGTCGCCCTGGCTCGAGGCCGGGGGACGCCTGCTGCTCTGCGGCTCGCGGCCCATCTACAACCTGCTGCCCACGCCGGGCGAGATGGCCGCCGACGGCTACGAGCGCAAGGAACCGGTGGGCTTCCTGACCGACCTGCGCGTGCCCGAGCTTCCGAACGCCGAGAGCGACGCGCTGGTGCGGCGCTTCCTCCCCTACCGCTGGTTCGGCGTGGACGCCTGCGCGCTGCCCGCGGACGTCAGCCCGCGCGACTACCCCGAGGTCGGCGACGACTGGCGGACCTATCGCACGGCCTGGGGCATGGTGGGCGCGCGCGTCGACGGCGCGTCGCTGGCCCAGTTCGGCAACGCCGAGGGCTGGACGCCACCCGACACGCTGCGCTTCCGCGCCGAGGTCTACGACTGGTTCGCCGACGCCGGCCCCGTTTTCGCGCCGGGCGACAGCCTCTTCGGCCTCGCCGACGCGGAGATCTACAACTGGGACTGGATGGCCGGCCTCTACGATCCACCCCTCGCCTATCGCCCGGGTGAGTACCTGCCGCTTCTGACCTACCTGCCCGCCGACTCGACCACGCGCTGGGGCAGCGCCCCGGCGGACGCGCACTCGGGAGCCGAAGGCTGGCCGGACGACTACTGCGAGTCCTGCTACAGCACGGGCGCGGGGGACGTCCACGTGGTGGGCCTGGTGGGCCTGGGCGCGCCGGAGACGCCGAGCGTGCTGCTGGGCTTCACGCCCTACTACCTGTCGGACGAGAACGCGCGCGGCTTGCTCGGCCACATCCTCACGGATATAATGGATCTACCGCGTTGACGGGAGGTCCGGCATGTCCGCACTCGGAAGACTGGCAGCGCTCGCGCTGATCGCGCTGTCGCTGGCCGGCTGCAGTCGAGCGCTGCGTGGAGGGGGTGACGTCCTCGGCGAGCAGGAGGCGCTGGCCCTGGCCGTGGGCCTGGCCAACGAGGCCTGCGAGGCGCGCTATCAGCGCTCGCCCTTCGCGGCCGACAACTACGGCATCCTGTTCGCCGAGGGTCGCTGGCGCTGGGGGCGACTGGACCCGGCGGGACCTCGCGGCTACTCGGCCACCGTGAGCTTCGACGCCCGCGGGGAAGCGCGCGAAGTGGAAGTGTTCTTCTCCCACGACGCCGTGCCCACGCGGCCCGTCACTCAGTAGCGGTAGTCGTAGTAGTCGTAGGAGTAGTAGTAGGGCAGCACCTGGCTCGCGTTGTTCACCAGCGCGCCCAGCACCTCGATGCGACTGTCGCGCAGGATGTCCACCGCGCGCTTGACCACGTCGCGCTGCGTGACGCCCGCCATCACCACGAAGATGACGCCGTCGGTCTCGCCGGCGATCTGCGCGGCGTCGCTCACCGGCAGCACCGGCGGCGAGTCCAGGATCACCGTGTCGAAGTAGAACTTCAGCTCGCTGATGATGGCCGACAGCTTGTCGGCCTGGAGCAGCCCGGTGGGGCTGGCCACGCGCTTGCCGCAGGTGATGACCTTCAGGTTCTCCACGCGCGTGTCCTTGATCGTGTCGATGATGTCGCGCTCGCCCAGCAGCGCGTCGGCGAAGCCGTCGCGGGCGGGCAGCTCGAAGAACTCGTGCACGCGGGGCCGGCGCAGGTCCGCGTCCAGCAATAGCGTCCGCGAGTTGCGATAGCGCGCGATCGTCATGGCCATCATCGCCGCCGCCGTGGACTTGCCCTCGCCCTCCATCGCGCTGGTCATCAGGAAGCAGTGCTTGTTCTCCTGCTTCATGTGGTAGCTGAGCTTGGCGTAGCTGCGGCGGAACTCCACCGCCACGGGGCTCTCCTCCTGGTAGACGGCGTAGATGCTCCGCGGCTCGCCCTCGGTGCCGGGGATCGTCTCGCTGGCCCGCTCGCGACGCGGCTTCCCGCCCTGGGCCTTGCCGGCGACCTTGCCCTGTCCGCCGCCGGTGGCGAGCGCCTCGCGCTTGCGCGCCTGCTCCTCGGGCAGCGTCTGCTCGGGGGTCTTCTTGCTCACGGCACCAGCTCCTCGGCGGCAACGCGGTCGACGTAGAGCTCGATCCGCGAGTTCATGTCCTTGACGAAGACCATCCCGCCGGCCATGAGCACGGCGAAGAGGCCCATCGCGATCACCCAGACCAGCGTGTTCTTGCGCCGCTGGACGCGCGCCTTGCCCGGCCCCTGGGCCAGGGGCGGAATCGTGCCCAGGACCGGGAGGCCCAGCAGCGCCTCCACGTCCTTCACGTCGGAGAAGGCGCGATTGAAGAACTCGGTCATGAAGATCAGCGCCAGCCCGGTCACCAGGCCGATGCCGACGAACACCATCTGCAGCCGCGGCTTGTTGGGCTTGACGGGCGCGATCGGCTTCACGGCGTGGTCGCGGATGTCGATGCGCGTCGCGAGCTGGCTGGCCTGGATCGCCCGCGTGATCTGCGCGCTCGTGGACTGCTGCTGGAAGGCCTCCAGGAACTCGCGATACTTGGCCGCCTCGGCCTTGCGGCGGTCGAGCTCCGCCTGGAAGGCCGGCGCCCCGCTCACGTTCTGCCGGAAGTTGTTGATGTGCCGGCTGAGCGTGTCCACCAGCTCCTGGAAGGTGCCCACCAGCATCAGCCGGTAGTAGTAGCTCACGATCAGCTCGCGCTCGCGCGGCGAGTTGCCCGCATAGATCTGGCCCGTGAGCACGCCGAGACGGTCGCGGTAGGCCTGGCGATCGGCGCCGACGCTGGCGTCCTCCACCACTTCGGTGAGGGACTGATCCCGGCGCTGGTTGATGCCCAGGTACTGGATCAGGTTCTGCACCATCGTGTGGATCTGCTTGTTGTTCAGGGCGCGCAGGTCGCGGTCGGAGAGCAGCCGGTCGCTGGTGGGCACGACGCCGAAGAGCGAGCGAAGCTGGGACCGGGTCTGGTCCACCTGGCCTTCGATGTTGCTCAGCTCCTGCGCGTAGCTGCTCATGACCTCCTGGGCCACGGCCACGTTGCCCGCATTCACGGGATTGCCCGCCGCCAGGGTCTGCTGCTGCGTCTCCTGGAAGCGCTCGAGCTCGAGCTCGGCGCGGTGGAGCTTCTCCTTGAAGATGGCCACCTGCTCGTCGCTGAAGTCGCCCTTGGCCGTGATCTCAGCCAGCTCCCGGGCGCGCCGCATCTCGACGTACTTCTGCACCATCACGCTGTTGATCAGATAGGCGTTCGTGGGATCGTGGCTCTGGGTCGTGATGTTGTAGACCCCGGCCGCGCCGAAGCGCACCTCGGTGCGGTCGCGCAGCTCCTCGGCGGCGAGGCGGCGGACCACCTCTTCGATGTCCGCGCCGGCCAGCGGCCCGTCCACGAGGTTCTGGGCCTTCTCTCGCAGGAGCGGCGTCTGGTCCAGCGACAGCGTGTTGATGACCTCGTCCAGGAAGTCCTGGGCGCGCACCTCCGCCCGCACCTTGGCCAGCTCGGACACCTCCTGGCGGTGGCTGGCCTGCTCGTCGAGGAGCATGGACAGGTCGCGCGTGAAGTTGGTGTCGCTCTCGATCGCCACGGAACTGCCCGCCACGAAGGTGGGCGGGATGAAGTTCACGCCCACGGCGGCGATGACCCAGCTCACGGCCAGAGGGATCAGCAGCAGGTGCTTCTTGCGCCAGATGATGCGCAAGTACTGCAGCGGATCGATCTGTTTCTTCTGGCCCTGGCCCAGAAGTTCCTTCAAGAGATCATCGGTAGCCATCGGCTCTCCTTGGCAATTCCCATCCCCGAGTCCGGCGTCTCACGAGTCGTCCCGGGCCGGATGCCGGCGCGCGCGCAGAGCGCTCACCGTGGCGTCCGTCGCAGGGAGCGTGCCGAGCAGCGAATCGGCCTTCGCCTCCAGGCCCAGCGAGACGTCCGCCAGCTCGCTGCCCGGCGCGTTGCGGGCGTTGCGGCGGCAGGCCTCGTAGAGCCGCTCCAGCGCCCTGGCCGCGAAGCGCGGCTCGTGGCGGTCCGCCCAGATCTGCGCCACGGCGAGCTGCGACCGCATGCCGAAGCCCGTGTAGGGCATCTCGGCCGCCGCCTCGCCCCAGCGCTGGCGCGCGACGTCCCAGGCCCCACGCCGCGCCTCGTAGCGCCCGCGCAGATAGAGCAGCTCGGCGCGCTCCTCGCGGCCGCTGACGCGCGCGCGTAGCAGCGCCAGCTCGGGCGCCACCTCGGCCAGGCGGTCCCGGGCCAGCAGGAAGCGCACGAGCTCCATGCCCGCGGCCACGGAGGCCGCGTGGTCGTCACCCTCGCTCCAGCGGCGAAGGATGGCCTCGCAGGCGGCGGGCTGGCCGAGATGATCCGCCAGAAGGCGGGCTCGACGCAACTCCGCGCGCCAGGGTTCGCGCGCCGGGTAGTCCGCGGCCAGGTGCGTCAGGGCGTCTTCCGCGTCCTTCCAGCGCCCCAGTCGCGTGGCCATGTCGGTCCAGACCAGCAGGCCCTGATAGCCCGGTTCGCGGCCCGTGTAGTCCGCGGCCAGGCGGCCGAAGTAGTCCGCCAGCAGTTCGCCCGTCGCCTCCAGCAGCCGCGGATCGCCGTGCGCGCGGGCCAGTTCCACCATCTGCGGCGGCAGGGCCAGCAGCTCGGCGTCCGGGTAGGCGGCGTCGCCGGGCTCGAGCCCCGCGCGGAGCGGATGCAGCAGGCTCGCGTAGACGTCCAGCGCCTCGGCAGGCCGGCCGCTCTCGCGCAGGTAGCCGGCCAGCGTCACCCGCAGCCGCCGCTCGACGAGCGAGCCCAGCGGCAGATCGTCGCGCAACTCGGCCTGGAGCAAGGCGACCGCGGTCTCCCGCTGCCCGAGCTCCCAGTAGATCGAGGCGGCCCCCTGCGCGGCCATGCTGCCCACGCGGGCAAGCTTCACGGCGACCGCCTCGGAATCGCCCACGCTGTCCGGCAGCGCGCTCAGGGGGTTGGCGGCCGCCAGCGCGGCGTAGCGCGCGAGACACTCCTCGGCCAGCGCGCGGCCGGGGTAGATGTCCAGCCGTTCCTGGTCGCGCCTCGCCTGCCAGTAGTCGCGCTGCGCGCGATGCAGCCTGGACTGGAGCGGATCCCCCTCGCCGCAGCCGCCGATCCCCAGCGCGAGGGCCAGCAACAGCACGCCCAGGGGCGCCGTCCTTCCCGCTGCGCTCACTCGCCTCCCGCCCCGCTCGCCTTCACCTTGCGGCGGGCCTCCTGCTGCTTGCGACGAAAATGGCTGGGGAAACGCTTGCGGAGGTAGGCGTCTACCTCCTCGATCGTCCGCAGTTCCAGATCGAACTCGCCGCGCAGGAAGTAGTCGCACTCGCCGAACTTGTGGTCGCGGCAGACCTGGGGCCGCGTCTCGTAGATGCCGCAGCTGTAGTCCGCCTGCAGATGCTCGCAGGGCGTGTTGAAGACCACGTACCAGGAGCCGTCTTCCTTGAAGACCCAGGTCTCCTTGTGCGCGCAGTACCAGCGGATGTTCTGGAAGTCGGCGACCGTGGTGGGCTCGTCGATCTCGATGGCCATGTAGGTGCAGCAAGTGGCGCGGCAGCGCTGGCAGATGGCCAGGGCCTCGCCGGTGCTCATCTTCTCCGGATGTTCCGGAATGGGATCGGTGGGGTCGAACATCGGGCCGTCCGGGATGTCCCGGCCCAGGGGCCGGAGGGTGGGTGCCGGCGTCGTGGAGCGACGCGGAGTGTCCGCATGATAGTCCAGGCCCGGCCGGGTAACAAGCGCGGTCGCGAGGCGTCAGGGCAGCTCGGGCGGCTCCGCGTCGTCGCCCGCGTCGCCGCGGGGCGAGCCCGCGCGCGGGCGCTGATCCAGGGGACGGGCCATGAGGCTCGTGCGCCAGCGCTGGCGGTAGGCCTCCCGCTCCTCCTTGGGACCGAACTCGAAGTACTCGCAGCAGTGGAAGATCTCGCGGATGTCCTTGGGCCGCAGGTTCTGTCCCAGGCGCCCGTGCAGGCAGTAGCCGCGCGAGCCGTTGCTCATGTCGCGCGCCATGCCCGAGAAGAGGAAGTACTGGCAGTTCCCGCAGGACAGGATCTCCGCGCCCTGCTCGCTGAGCTGCGACTGCAGGCACTGGAAGCTGTCGTAGTGATCGTAGCCGCGGCCCTCGGCCATGACGTCGGTCTTGACCATGAGCAGCGAGGCGATGTCGAAGCTCTTGAGCTCGAGGAAGATGTCGCCGCCGTGTCCCGGCAGCTCCGCCTCGCGGCGCTTTTTCATGAGGAAGGGCGAGAAGTAGGAGATCGTCCCCGTGAACTCCTTCCCGTCCTGGCGAAGTCGCACCTGCTTCTCACGGATCATCGGCGAGGCCTCCCGACACGTGACGGAGATGGCGGGTCCGTCCGAACGCCACCCTTTTGCCCTCTTCGGCGCGAACTGGCAAGAAAATTCTTCAAGGCTCCCTCACATCTGTATGCCATGACAGAAGTTATGGCCGCACTGCCACGAGATCTAGGGGGTGGAACGCCTGGCGCCCACGAGGGAATGGGGGGCCGCGCGGCGCGGGGCGGCACGGCTTGGAACGATCCTGGCTTGCCCGTCCCGGACCCACAACCCGCAGCCGGGGCGCCGCCGCATGGCCCAGAGCACCGACACACTGCCCGACATCGCGCCCGACGCTCGCGCGGAGAGCAGCCGTCGCCTCACCGTGCTGGGCGAGCTGGGACGTCTGCTGCAGGGTGGCGGCGCGCCGGAACTGCAGATGCGCGAGTCGCTGTCCCGCCTCATGGAAATGGCCGGCGCCACCGAAGGCGCGCTCTACCTGACCGATCGCGACGAGCGCCTGCGCCGCGCGGCGCGCCAGGGCGCGGCCGATCTCTTTCCCGCCCTGCTCGACACGCGCCCGGGCGTCTCGCTGCCGGCGAGCTTCGTGGCCTATCCGCGCGTGCTGGACGCGCGCAGCCCCGTGGGCCGCGTGGGCGTCCTCGACCTGCTGCGCGCCCGCGGACTGACGGGCGGACTGCTGGCGCCGGTGCTGCAGGCAGGCCGCCTCGGCGGCGTGGCCGTGCTCGCGGGCGGGCCGCCCCCCGACGCCGAGCTGCGCGCGCTGCTCACGCAGGCCGGCACCCTGCTCGGCATGGCCCGCGAGACCCGCGGTCTTCGCGAGGACGTCCGCGAGCTGCGCCTGCGCTTCGACGACCTCAGCCACAGCAGCGTGGACCACATCTGGGAAGTGGACGCCCGCGGCCGCTACACCTACAACAGCGAGGGCGTCGTGCAGCTGCTGGGCTACCTGCCCGACGCCATGCTCGGGCGACGCCCGCTGGACTTCGCGCACCCCGAGGATCGCGAGCGCCTGACGAGCACGCTGGCCGAGCTGGCGGAGCTCAAGCAGCCCATCACCGACCTGGTGCACCGCGCGCTGGCCGCCGACGGCAGCGAGGTCTACCTGGAGAGCCGCGCCTTTCCCGTCCTCGACGCGCGCGGCGAACTGCAGGGCTACCGCGGCGTGGACCACAACATCACCGACTGGTTCCAGGCGCGCCGCGTCATGGAGGAGACCCTCATCGGCACCTGCGAAGCGCTGGGCCGCATGGTGGAGCTGCGCGACCCCTACACCAAGGGCCACTCGCTGCGCGTGGCGGCGCTGGCCGTCTTCCTGGGCAAACAGATGGGACGCTCCAGCTACGAGCTGCAGGGGCTGCAGCTGATGGGCCTGCTGCACGACATCGGCAAGGTGGGCATCCCGACGGAGATCCTCTCCAAGCCCGGCCGGCTGAGCCCGGAGGAGCTCGAGATCATGCGGCAGCATCCGCAGATGGGCTACGAGATCCTCAAGGACATCGGCTTTCCCTGGCCGGTGGCGCAGGTGGTGCTGCAGCACCACGAGCGCCTGGATGGCTCGGGCTATCCCCAGGGACTCGAGGGCGGCGAACTGATCTGGCAGGTGCGGCTGCTCGCGGTGGCCGATCTGATCGAGGCCATGTCCACGGACCGCCCCTACCGGCCCGGCCTCGGCCTCGAGCTCACGCTGCGCGAGCTGCGGCAGAACCGCGGGCTGCTCTACGACCCCGAGATCGTGGACGTCGCCCTCGCCGCCGCCGAGAGCGGCGCGCTGCAGGCGCATCTGGACGAGCACCCCGTCCGCGGGGCCGGCGAGACGTCCCCGCCGCTCAGTCCCGCCCGCTAGCCGCCGCGGCCAGCCCCCGCATGTCGGCCCCGCTCGGGCTCTGGTAGACCCGCAGGCCAAACTCCGGCACCACCGCCAGCACGTGGTCGAAGATGTCCGACTGCAGGTCCTCGTAGGCCGCCCAGCGCTGATCCCTGCTGAAGACGTAGATCTCCATCGGCAGGCCGTGCTCGCCCGGCGGCAACTGGCGGACCAGGAAGGTCATGTCCTCGTGCACCAGCGGCAGGCTGCGCAGGTAGGCGGCCAGGTAGGCGCGGAAGGTGCCCACGTTGGTCAGCCGGCGCGAGTTCACCGGCGCCTCGGGGTCGGTGGAGCGCTCGGCGTTCCAGTCCGCCAGCTCCTTCTCCTTGCCCTCGAGATAGTCGCGAATCAGCACGATGCGCTTGAGCGCGGCGATCTCGTCGGGCGCGAGGAAGCGGATCGACGCCAGGTCCAGGTTCAGCGCGCGCTTGATGCGCCGCCCGCCGCTCTCCTCCATGCCCCGCCAGTTGCGAAAGGAGTCGGAGATCAGCGAGTAGCTGGGGATGGTGGTGATGGTCTTGTCCCAGTTGCGCACCTTCACCGTGGTCAGCGCGATGTCGATGACGTCCCCGTCGGCCCCGTAGCGCGGCATCTCGATCCAGTCGCCGGGACGCAGCATGTCGTTGGCCGAGATCTGGATGCTCGCCACGAAGCCCAGGATGCTGTCCTTGAAGACGAGCAGCAGCACGGCAGTCATGGCGCCCAGGCCGCTGAGCAGCACCAGCGGCGAGCGGCCCAGCAGCACCGAGAACATCACGATGCCGAAGGTCAGCGCGAGCAGCAGCTTGACGATCTGCAGGTAGCCCTTGATGGGCTTGTTGCGGCTGATCGCGAGGCCGTCGTAGATGTCCCCGCCCGCGTTCACCAGCGCGTTCAGGCTGGCGAGCGCCATGGCCAGCATGTAGACCACCGCGCCCTTCTGGACGAAGCCCGCCACCGGCGCCCAGGGCGCGAAGGCGCCCGGCCCCAGCAGATAGAGCACCAGGCCCGGCGCCAGGTGACTGAGCCGCGTGAACACCTGTCGTTCCAACAAAGCGTCGTCCCAGTGGGTGCGCGTGCGGCGCACCACGGTGGTCACCACGCGCAGCAGCACCCGCTTGGCCACCCAGTTCACCACGACGCAAAGGACGAACAGCGCCACCGCCCGCCCGGCCAGATCGGCGGCGGTGGCCGCCGTGCCCGTCAGGCCCCAGTCGGCCAGCAGCCGGCTCCAGCGATCGAACATCGAAGCACCTCCCGGGCCCATCCTCGGGCATGCGGCGCCGGCGGGCAACCCCGGACCCGGCGCGGGGGGCGGGATTCGTCCGCGGGCCTGTTTCCCCCGCCGGGGGGATCTCCTATATTGGAGCGCGTACCCGGCTAATCGGAGCCGAAAGTCCGCCGTGGGCGGTTGAGCGAGGAGGACGGTCATGGCCAGCACGATCACTTTCGGTCCCCGGCGCGCCAAGAGCGTGGCGATCGACAAGGGCGAGGGGCATTTGTCGCCGGAAGCCACGACACACTATGAGCGCTTCGACCTCTTCTACCGGAGCCTCTGCGCCGTGCTCTTCAACTACGTCCCCACCTCGGGACACCCCGGCGGCTCGATCTCCTCGGGACGCATCGTGGCCGGCCTGCTCTTCGGCGCCCTGGACTACGACCTCGGCGATCCCGAGCGCGACGACAACGACCTCGTCTCCTACGCCGCCGGCCACAAGGCCATGGGCCTCTACGCCATGTGGGCGCTGCGCAACGAGGTGGCGCGCCTGGCCGCGCCGGAGCTGCTGCCGACCGACCCGCGCCGCCAGCTGCGCCTCGAGGACCTGCTGGGCTTCCGGCGCAACCCCGTCCAGGACACGCCGCTCTTCCGCGCGAAGGGCGCCAAGGCCCTCGACGGCCACCCCACTCCCACCGTGCCCTTCCTCCGCCTGGCCACCGGCGCCTCGGGCGTCGGCGTGGCGGCCTCGGTGGGCCTCGCGCTGGGCGCGCGGGATCTGTTCGGCGCCGCGGCGCCGCGCATCCACATGATCGAAGGCGAGGGCGGCATGACGCCCGGCCGCGTGGTGGAGGCCATGGCCGCCGCCAGCGCGGGCGGCCTCGACAACTGCGTGCTGCACGTGGACTGGAACCAGGCGTCCATCGACTCGAACCGCGTCTGCCGCGACGGCGACGCCCCCGGCGACTACGTGCAGTGGGATCCGCGCGAGCTGGCCTGGCTGCACGACTGGAACGTGATCGACGTGGCCGACGGCTTCGACGTCCAGCAGGTGCACGCCGCGCAGGCCGCCGCGCTCGCCCTGGCCAACGGCCAGCCCACCGCGGTCGTCTACCGCACCGAGAAGGGCTGGCGCTACGGCGTGAGCGGCCGCGCGTCCCACGGCGCGGGCCACAAGTTCTGCTCGCCGGAGTTCTACGCCGCGCTCGCGCCGCTCTTCGACGGCACGGGGATCGAGCTGCCCCGCGTGGCCGCGGCCGACGGCCCCGTGGCCATCGAGGCGGCGTTCTGGTCCACGCTCGAGGCCTTCCGCACGCTGCTCGGCCGCGAGGAGGCCATGCTGGCCACGCTGGGCGGGGGACTCCGCGCCGCCCGGCAGCGCCTCGACGCCAGCGCCCGCACCCCGCGCGCCGGCGCGCCCGCAATCGATCGGCTGCACGCGGCCGTGGCCGCCGCGCCCATCTACCCGCCCGAGGAGCTGGCGCTTCAGCCCGGCGGCAGTAGCACGCTGCGCGCCGAGCTGGGCAAGGTGCTGGGCTGGGTGAACCGGCAGAGCGGCGGCGCGGTCCTCGCGGCGGCGGCGGACCTGCTGGGCTCGACCAGCGTCGACAAGATCGGCGACGGCTTCGCCCCCGGCTTCTGGCACGCGGCGACCAACCCCGACTCCCGCACGCTCGCCCTGGGCGGCATCTGCGAGGACGCGATGGTGGGCATCCAGACGGGCGTCTCGGCCTTCGGTCACCACGTGGGCGTGGCGTCCAGCTACGGCGCGTTCCTGGCGCCGCTCGGCCACATCGCCACGCGCCTGCACTGCATCGGCGGGCAGGCGAAGCGCGACATGATCCCCGGCGCGCCCTACCGGCCCATGGTGATGGTCTGCGCCCACGCCGGCCTCAAGACCGGCGAGGACGGCCCCACCCACGCGGACCCGCAGGCGCTGCAGCTGCTGCAGGAGAATTTCGCCCCGGGGACGGCCCTCACCCTGACGCCCTGGGATCCCCAGGAGCTGTGGCCGCTGGTCACGGCGGCCCTGGCCGCGCGGCCCGCGCTGATCGCGCCCTTCGTGACGCGTCCCAACGAGGCCGTCCTCGACCGCGAGGCGCTGGGCCTCGCGCCCGCGAGCGCGGCGCGGCAGGGCGTGTACCGCCTGCGGGCGGCCACCGGCGCCCACGACACGACGGTGGTGCTGCAGGGAAGCGGCGTGGCCTACGCCTTCGTGCAGGAGGCGCTGCCGAAGCTGCTCGCCGAGGGGATCGACGTGGACGTCTACTACGTCGCCAGCGCCGAGCTCTTCGACCTGCTGCCGGCGGCCGAGCGCGAGGCGATCTTCCCGGCCGCGCGGGCCGAGGAGGCGATCGGCATCACGGGCTTCACCATGCCCACGCTGTATCGCTGGGTGACCAGCGCCGAGGGGCGGGCCGCCAGCCTGCACCCCTTCCGCGCCGGCAAGTACCCGGGCAGCGGGCAGGCCGAGGTGGTGCTGCGGCAGGCGGGCCTCGACGGCGCGAGCCAGTTCGCGGCGATCCGCGACTACGTGCGCGCGCGCGTGGCGGGCTAGTACAACGCCTTCACTGCGCTCCAGCTCGACTCGGCGGTGGAGGTGCTGCCGCTGCTGAGCCAGGCCATGGTGTTCTGCAGGAAGATCGCGTTGTCGTAGTCATCCAGGCCGGCCGAGTGCATCATGTAGTACTCGCTCACCCAGACGGCGCCGCCCGTCCCGGCCGGCAGCGGCTGGTAGACGGCGATGTAGTCGAGGGAGCCGTCGCCTCCCACCGCGCTGCTGGGTCCGCTGGCCGTCAGGCTCGTGCAGTAGATGAAGTCGTCGCCGAGCTCCGTGACGCCGTCGAAGATGGGGTGCGGGGCGAAGACGTCGTAGTGGACCGGGTCGGTGGCGGTATTCGCCTCGCTGATGCCGAAGACGTCCATGATCTCGGTGATCTGCGCCCAGTAGCTGTCGTTGGGGCAGACGGCCGCCAGGAGCCCGCCGCCGCGGTTCACGTAGTCCATCAGCCAGGCGGCTTCCTCGGGGGTGTAGGGATCGGTGTCGCTGAGGAAGGCGTCCTCGGGCAGGATCACGATCACGTCCGCGTCGCCGCTGTCCATGAGCGGGGTCGTGCGCGCCTCCACGGTGTAGCCCCAGGTGGCGAGGCGAGCTTTGAAGTCGCTGTACCAGGTCGCGTTCGTCGAGTGGGAGTTGTCGAACACGACGAGCTGTGCCTTGGCGGCGCCCGCGCAGGCGAGCGCGACGAGGAGCATTGCGATACGGGCTTTCATGAGCATCTCCGTGGGAAGGTGTGAGGGGTAGCCGACAATCTGGCACCATCGCTCGAATGCCGCAAGCGCGAGCGGTTCAGGAGATCTCGCTCCGTTGACGCGGACGCAGCGAGTCCCAGGAGTAGAGCCCCAGCGCGCACCAGATCAGACCGAAGCTCACGGCATGCGTGCCGGTAAACGCCTCCCCGAAGGCCAGCACGGCCACGAGGAATTGCAGCGTGGGAGCGACGTACTGCAGCAGCCCCACGGTGGCGTAGCGCAGGCGCCGCGCCGCCGCCACGAACCAGAGCAGGGGCAGCGCGGTGATCACGCCCGCGGCGGCGAGCAGCCAGGTCGTGCCCGCCCCGGCGTGGCCGAAGGCCAGCCGCCCGGCATGATCGAGCCAGAGCAGGTAGGCGAGGGCGAAGGGCGCGGCGAGGAGCGTCTCCACCGTGAGGCCGGCCACGGCGCCCGTGCGGGCGCGCTTGCGCAGCAGGCCGTAGCCGCCGAAGCTGAGCGCCAGGGTCAGCGAGATCCACGGCGGACGTCCGTAGCCGATCCCCAGCACCAGCACCCCCGCCAGCGCCAGCAGCAGGCTCAGGCCTTGCCGGCGGCTGAAGCGCTCGCCCAACAGTACGAAGCCCAGCAGCACGTTGATGAGCGGGTTGACGAAGTAGCCAAAGCTCGCGTCCAGCAGGCGGCCGGTGGCGATGGACCAGATGAAGAGCGTCCAGTTGGTGGACACCAGCAGCGTACTCGCCGCGAGCAGGCCCAGCGTGCGGCGGTCGCGAAGCAGCGCGCGCAGCGCGGCCAGCCGGCCGGCCACCGCCTGGAACACGACGAGCAGGAGCAGCGAGCCCACGATCCGGTGCGCCAGGATCTCCCAGGGGCTCACCCGCGCGAGCGCGTGGAAGTAGAAGGGCGCCAGGCCCCACCAGCCGAAGGCGGCCAGGCCGTAGGCGACGCCCGCCCGCTGCTCGCTCAAGGCCTAGCCCTTGGCTTCAATCTTGGCCCACGAATCCCGCAGCGACACCGCCCGGTTGAAGACCGGGTGGCCGGACGTGCTGTCCTGATCCGCGCAGAAATAGCCGTGCCGCAGGAACTGCCAGGTGTCACCCACGGCCACCGCGCCGAGGGACGGCTCCAGCTTGCAGCCCTCGAGCACCGTGAGGCTCTCCGGGTTGATGACGCTGGCCATGTCCTCCGCGGCGCCGGGATCCTCCACCGTGAAGAGCGGGTCGTAGAGGCGCAGCGTGGCGTCGATGGCGTGCTCGGCACTCACCCAGTGCAGCGTGCCGCGCACCTTGCGGCCGTCGGGGGCTTCGCCGCTGCCGGTTTCAGGGTCGTAGCTGCAACGCAGCTCGGCGACTTCACCGTCCGGGCCCATCACCACCTCGTCGCAGGTGACGAAGTAGCCGTACTTGAGCCGCACCTCGGCGCCGGGCGCGAGGCGGAACCACTTCTTGGGCGCGTCGGCCCGGAAGTCGTCGCGCTCGATCCAGAGCTCGCGGCCGAAGGGCAGCTCGCGCGTGCCGGCGGCGGGGTCCTCCGGGTTGTTCTCGGCCGTGCGCATCTCCACCTTGCCCTCGGGCCAGTTGGTGATGACGAGCTTCAGCGGCCGCAGCACGGCCATGCCGCGCGGCGCGCGGGCGTTCAGGTCCTCGCGCAGGCAGTGCTCCAATAGAGCGGGGTCCGCCACGCTGTCCCGCTTGGCGACGCCCACGCGCTCCAGGAAGTCGCGCACGGAGGCCGGCGTGAAGCCGCGGCGGCGCAGGCCACGCAGGGTGGGCAGGCGGGGGTCGTCCCAGCCGGCCACGTGGCCCTCCTCCACCAGCGCGCGCAGCTTGCGCTTGCTCATGAGCGTGTAGCCCAGATTCAGGCGCGCGAACTCGATCTGCTGCGGATGGTGGATGCCCAGCTGGTCCAGGAACCAGTCGTAGAGGGGCCGGTGCACCTCGAACTCCAGGCTGCACATGGAGTGCGTGATGCCCTCGATGCTGTCCTCCAGCCCGTGGGCCCAGTCGTACATGGGGTAGATGCACCAGGCGTCGCCGGTGCGGTGGTGCTTGGCGTGGCGGATGCGGTACATCAGCGGGTCGCGCAGCAGCATGTTGGGGCTGGCCATGTCGATCTTGGCGCGCAGCACCTTGGCGCCGCCCGCGAACTCGCCCGCGCGCATGCGGCGGAAGAGGTCCAGGTTCTCCTCGGGCGTGCGATCGCGCCAGGGGCTCGGCGTGCCCGGCTGGGTCACGGTGCCCCGGTTCAGGCGGATCTCCTCCTCGGTCTGGTCGTCGACGTAGGCCTTGCCGGCGCTGACGAGCTGCTCGGCGTAACCGTACATCTGCTCGAAGTAGTCGGAGGCGTGGTAGAGACGGTCGTCCCAGTCGTAGCCCAGCCAGCGGATGTCCTCCTGGATGGCGAGGACGAAGCTCTCCTCTTCCTTCTCGGGGTTGGTGTCGTCGAAGCGGAGGTTGCAGAGCCCGCCGAACTCCTCGGCCATGCCGAAGTCCAGCCCGAAGGCCTTGGCGTGGCCGATGTGCAGCCAGCCGTTGGGCTCGGGCGGGAAGCGGGTGTGCACCTTGCCGCCCCAGCGGCCGGTCCGCAGGTCCTCGCGAATGATCTCCCGGATGAAGTGGGCCGGCGCGGCCTTGTCGTCGATCGTGCTCATGCTGCGCTCCTGGGTGGCGCCCGCTTCCAGTGGCGGGTCGCTGGAAGGCGATATGCTAGTCGTCCGGGGCGGGCCTGGCAAGGTCCGCCGCGGGCGAAACCTCCTGGAGCCTAGGCCTTTGCATCCCGCGGCCCCCTGGCGCTACACTGCCCGCCAGGAGGCGGCATGTCGGTGAAGGATCCCATCGTCGCCCGCGGCTTCCGCTTCGCGGAAGGCACCCAACTCGCGGGCAAGTACGAGGTCCGCGCCTTTCTCGGCGCGGGCTGGGAGGGCGAGGTCTACCTGCTCCGCGAGCGGCGCACGGGCATCGAGCGCGCGGCGAAGTTCTTCTTCCCGCGACGCAACCCGCGCGGCGCGGCGCTGCGCCGCTATGCCCGCAAGCTGCACCGCCTGCGGCACTGCTCGATCCTGATCCGCTACCACACGCAGGAAGTCATCGACTTCAAGGGGACGCCCATCAGCTTCCTGGTCTCCGACTTCGTCGAGGGCGACCAGCTCACGCGCTTCCTGCGCGCGCAGCCGGGCAGGCGCCTCGACGCCTTCCAGGCCCTGCACCTGCTCCACGCCCTGGCGCGCGGCGTCGAGGAGATCCACGAGGCGCGCGAGTACCACGGCGACCTGCACGCGGACAACATCATCGTCACGCGGCGCGGCCTCGGCTTCGACCTGAAGCTCATCGACCTGTTCCACCGCGAGACCAGCCACCGCAGCAACGTGGAGGACGACATCGTCGACCTCGCGCACATCCTCTACCACATGGTGGGAGGCAAGCGGCACTACGCGGGTCAGCCGCCGGAGATCAAGGAGATCTGCAAGGGACTGCGGCGCGACCTGATCGTCGCCCGCTGGCGCAGCGCCGAGCAGCTGCGCCGGCACCTCGAGACGATGGAGTGGGTCAGCCGCTAGCCCGCCGCGCGTTGCCTAGTAGAGGAACTTCCCGTAGACCCGGCGCTGCTTGACCATGTTGCGCAGCTCCACGTCGCCGGGGATCAGCACGTCGGGGTTGGGCGTGAAGTCCAGCGTGCGCGAGCGCCCGCGATAGCGCACGGCGTTGAGGATGATCTTCATCGTCTCGAGCCGTGCCAGGTGCTTGTCGTCCGAGCGGATGACGTACCAGGGCGTCTTGGCCGTGTGCGTCTTCTTGAGCAGCTGGAACTTCTTCTCGGTGAACTCGTCCCAGAGGTCCTGCGCCTGCAGGTCCACCTCGGAGAGCTTCCACTGGCGAAGCGGATCGTTCATCCGCCGCTCGAATCGCCGCGCCTGCTCCTCCTTGGACACCGAGAAGTAGAGCTTGAGCAGCGTGGTCTTGCCGTCGGCGATGAAGCTCTCCTCGTAGCTCACCACGTTGTCCATGAACTGCTTGTACTGGGCCTGGGTGCAGAAGCCCATGATCGGCTCGATCATGGCGCGGTTGTACCAGCTGCGATCGAAGAGCACGACCTCGCCGGCGTGAGGGAACTGCTCGATGTAGCGCTTCATGTGCAGCTCGGTACGCTGCCGCGGACTCGGCTTGCCGAGCGCCACCATCCGGTAGTGCTTCTCGTTCATGTAGCGGGCGACGCGGCGGATGGTGCCGCCCTTGCCCGAGGCGTCGCGGCCGTCGAAGAGGATGATCATCTTGCCGCCCATCCGCTCCAGGTGCTGCTGCAGCTTGATGATCTCCGCCTGGTAGGGCTTGAGCTCCTCGCCCTGGTAGTGGGCGATGAGCGTCTCCTCCAGCAGCTTGCTGGCTTCCTTGGTGGGCAGCTCGCTGATGACCTGGCGGACACGCTTCTTCAGCTTGGCGGAGCCGTCGACGGGAACGCGCCCCACCACCTCGCGAATGATCGGACCGGTGCGACGGGACTTCGTGGACTTGGCGTTCATCGCTTCCCCCTGCAGACGTCCCGCGAGCCTAGCGGCCGCCCGCGCGCCGCGCAACCCCGCCACAAATGACGCGGCCCCCCGCCTGGGCGGGAGGCCTGCGAGGTAGCCCCAAGGGGATTCGAACCCCTGTTACCGGATCGAGAATCCGATGTCCTAACCGGGCTAGACGATGGGGCCGTGCCCTGCGACCGTCGCCGACCGCAGGTGAGGTTGCCCCGCAAGGATTCGAACCTCGATCAACGGAACCAGAATCCGTTGTCCTGCCGTTAGACGACGGGGCAGCAACGCGCGAGAAAGTAGCAGATCGCCCCAGGAGCCGCAAGCCCCCGGCGCCAAGGAAATTGGCCCGTCAGGCCGAGGCCGCCCGCTCCCAGGCCCGGGCCCTGAGCCGGTCCAGCACCCGCTCCCGGCCCAGCAGCTCGCAGAGCTTGAAGATGTCCGGGCTCACCCCACGCCCGCTCACCGCCACCCGCAGCGGGTGGATGAGCTCGCCCGCCCCCATACCCTCCGCCTCGGCCCGCGCCCGCAGGGCGGCCTCCAGCGCGGGGCCCTCGAAGGCGGGCAGGGCGGCGAAGTCGTCGGCCAGGGCGGCGAGCTGCCGGGCGGCGTCCCCACCCAGGCGCTCGGCCACGGCCTCGGGATCGTAGGCCGGCAGCGGGCGGAAGAAGTGGGCCAGGCTCCAGGCCGCCTCGGGGAAGCTCTTCAGGCGCTTGCCCAGGAGCTGGATCATGGCGCCGAGACGGTCACTCACCTCGGGCAGCGGCGGCAGATCCACGCCGTCGGCGGCGAGGGCGCTGTAGGTGCCCAGGATCTTCTCGTCCCGCTCGAGCCGCGCGAAGTGCTCGCCGTTCAGCCAGGCGAGCTTGTCGGGATCGAAGACCGCCGGCGTCACCCCCACCCGCTTCAGGCTGAAGGCCTCCACCAGCTTCTTCGGGGTGAAGATCTCGGTCTTGCCGTCCAGGCTCCAGCCCAGCAGCGCGAGGTAGTTGAGCATGGCCTGGGGCAGGATGCCCTGCCGCTCGAACTCCTGCACGCTGCTCGCGCCGTGGCGCTTGCTGAGGCGGGTCTTGTCCGCGCCCAGGATCATGGGCAGGTGCGCGAACTTGGGCAGCGGATAGTCCAGCGCCGCGTAGAGCAGCAGGTGCCGCGGCGTGTTGCTGATGTGATCGTCGCCCCGGATCACGTGGGTGATGCCCATGGCGTGATCGTCCACCACCACCGCGAAGTTGTAGGTGGGCAGGCCGTCGCTCTTGAGAATGACGAAGTCCTCGATCACCGCGTTGCGGAAGACGCTCTCGCCGCGGATGAGGTCGTGCAGCGTGACCTCGCCCTCGGCCGGCGTGCGCAGGCGGATGACGTGCGCCTCGCCCGCCGCCACGCGGCGCGCGGCCTCGGCCGGGTCGAGCTGGCCGCAGCGGCCGTCGTAGCCCTGCAGCTCGCTGCCGGCGGCCTTCTGCTCCTCGCGCAGGGCGCTCAGCGTGTCCGCGCTGCAGAAGCAGGGATAGGCCCGGCCCGCCGCCACGAGCCGGTCGGCGGCCTCGCGGTAGAGCGGGCGGCGCTGGCTCTGGTAGTAGGGGCCGTGGGGACCGTCCTGGCCGGGGCCTTCGTCCCAGTCCAGGCCCAGCCACTGCATGGCGCGCAGGATGCCGTCCACCGACTCGTCCGTGCTGCGGGCGGCGTCGGTGTCCTCGATGCGCAGGATGAACGCCCCGCCCTGCCGGCGCGCGTAGAGCCAGTTGTAGAGCGCCGTGCGGGCGCCGCCCACGTGGAGGTGGCCCGTGGGACTGGGCGCGAAACGGACGCGCACGCCCTCGCTGCTGCTGCTCATGCTAGCGCTCTCCTGCGGGAACGGGGATCACTGCTGCGTCGTCATGTACTGGGCCAGCAGGGCGTCGAGGCTCTTGCCGTAGCTGGCCGCCACCGCGTCCTCGAAGCTCAGCGCGGGGTCGGCCTCCATGGACGCGACCATCCGCTTGAACGGCGCGAGGCCCTCGCCCAGCATGATGTCCCGCACCAGGCGGTGCGCCCGCCAGTAGGCCACACGGCTGTCGAGGCGCTCCTGCTCCAGGATGCCGGGCGTGTCGAGCTCCTTCTGCATCAGCGCGCGGTCGCGGAACATCTCGAGGTCCCTCTCCATGTGCTCCATGGAGATGTCCAGCGGGCGGTCGTGGATCACGTCCACCTGGCCCTTCAGCACCCACTCCTCGTCCCCGAAGAAGGTGCCGGCGCCATAGAGGAACCAGTAGGGGAGGCGATCGCCGGTCCGGTGGCGGAGCTGCCACTCGACGTAGTAGTGCGTCAGGCACTCCAGCGCGATGCCGCGGCTCGTGATCACCGAGATGGGCTCGAGGATGACGCGCCCGTCCTCCACGTCGCCCGGCACCCACCAGGGCAGACCGTACTCCTTGCCGTAGGCCTTCAGGTCGAAGGGCATGTAGAGGGGGAAGGGACCGTCGAGGGTCCAGCCCAGGCGATCCTTGATCGCGAAGTAGGCGTAGTCGGCGTACTCGGCCATGGCCAGCGCCACCTCGGGCGGGATGTAGGGCCCGCGGTAGTGCAGCTCGACGAACTCCGTCGCCACCACCGAGTCCGTCACCGTGGGTTCGGGGCGAATGTCCCCCGCCTTCCACAGGCGCAGGGTGCGGGTGCCGTAGCCCTCGGGGACGCGATCGTCGGTGTTCAGCATCTCGGCGCGCTCGGGGCTGCCGGGCTGATCCACCGCGGGCAGCGGCCCGCGATAGCGCAGGGGCGTGCCGTCCGGCGTGTAGAAGGTGGTGTCGACGATCGCTTCGGCCGTGTCGGTCTGCGCGGTCGCGCCGTGAGGCGCAGCCAGCGCCGCCAGGGCGATGACGAGGGTGCCGGTCCAGAGCTGCTTCACGCGTCCTCCTCGAGCCAGGGCATCATCGCCCGCACCCGCCGCCCGGCCGCCTCGATGGCGTGCTCGGCGTCGGCGGCCTGACGGGCCTTCAGGCGCGGCGCGCCGGCCGCGGCCTCGGCGACCCACTCGCGGGCGAAGTCGCCGGATTCGATCTCGTCCAGTATCGACGCCATGCGCGCGCGCACGCCGTCGTCCACCACGCGGCGCCCTCGCGTGAGGTCGCCGTAGAGGGCCGTCCCGCTGATGTGCCCGCGCATCCCGGCGATCCCCTTCGCATGGATCAGATCGGCCAGGATCTTCACCTCGTGCAGACACTCGAAGTAGGCGATCTCCGGCGCGTAGCCACGGGCCACGAGCGTGTCGAAGGCCGCCCGGATCAGTTCGCTCAAGCCCCCGCAGAGCACGGTCTGCTCGCCGAAGAGGTCGCTCACCGCCTCCTCGCGGAAGCTCGTGGCCAGCGCCCCGGTGCGCAGGCAGCCGAGCGCGGCCGCGTAGGCCAGGGCCGTCTGCCAGGCGCCGCCGGTGACGTCCTGCTGGACCCCCACCAGCGCCGCGGCGCCGTGCCCCTCCGTGTACAGCCTGCGCACCATTCGACCCTGCGCCTTGGGGGCGACGAGAAAGACGTCAACCCCGGGCCCCGGGTCAAGCAGACCGAAGCCCACCGCGAAGCCGTGGGCGAAGCCCAGCGCCGCGCCCGGGCGCAGCGACGGACGGATCTCGGCGGCGTAGAACTCGGCCTGCGTCTCGTCGGGGGTGAGCAGGATCAGGACGTCGGCCGCCGCGGCCGCCGCGGCGGGCACGAGCACCTCGAACCCCGCTTCCTGTGCGGAGTTCCACGAGCCGCCGCCCTCGCGCGCCCCGATGAGGACGTCCACGCCCTCGTCCCGCAGATTGGCCGCATGGGCCCGGCCCTGGTTGCCGTAGCCCACCAACGCCACGCGCCGGCCGGCCAGGCCGGCGGCGGGGGCGTCGCTCGCGTCGAATCGTCGGGCCATGCGTGGGGTCTAGCAGATCGCCGCCGGGGCCGCAAGGCGCCGCCCCCCTTGACTTTCGGCCTCTCCGACACTAGCCTGTGCCCCGCATGGCGGCTTAGCTCAGTCGGTTAGAGCAGCGGAATCATAATCCGCGTGTCCGGGGTTCGAATCCCTGAGCCGCTACCTCGAAGGCGATTTGGGAACAAGGACTTGCGAGCTCCTTCAAGTCCTCGTTCCCTCCTCGTTCCCAAAACTACACGTTTCCCATCAAGCCGCGCCCTCGACCACCTTGAGTAGGGGGGCGGCTTTCGCTTTCTCCCCCACCTCCGTGAGCCTCTCAACGGCCTCCGACAGGATGCTCGGTGCTAGATGCGAGTAGCGAAGAGTCATGTCCATCGTGCGATGACCCAACAGCTCCTGAACGGCCTTCAGGCTGACTCCGGCCATCACGAGCTGAGAGGCGAACGTGTGACGAAACACGTGCCATTGCACCTCGGGCAATCCGGCAGCCTTGCAGGCCGAATACAGCGGACGCTTGATCTGGGTGAACCTGAGCGGTGAGCCGTCCTGATTGCAGAAGACGAACTCAGAGACCGGAGAACGCCTCCTATGGCGCTCCAAGGCCACTGCGAGCTCCCGGCTCATCGGAACAACCCTGGTTCGCCCTGTCTTCGTCGATCCTACCCGTCCTTGCCAGTCAGAGCTCTCGACCCTGATGTATGACTGAGCGAAATCGACGCAGGTCCACCTGAGAGCCAGCAACTCACCCCGTCGCATTCCCGTTCGAAGTGCTGTCAGAACCAGAGCATGCAGCTGGCCATCGACCTGCGCTAGCAGACGCTCCGATTCCTCCGCCTTGAAGTAGGCTACCTTCTCACTTCCCCTCTTGAACCACTTCACAGGGGGCACCTTTGCCTGGTAGTTCCACTCAACAGCTGTCGCCAGCATCTTGCGGAGCACGGCAAGGTGGTTGTTTATCGTCTTCTCACTCAGCCCTTTCTGCTTTTGAGCCGCCTTGAACCTATCGACATCCAAGCCCCCGATTTCGTCGAGCTTCTTGCTGCCGAAATACGGAACAAGGTGCAATCGGACGATTCGCTCATCCGCATCAAAGGAGCTGGGCTTCTTGTGTGCCGCTGAGTAGGTCTCCAACCACTCCACTGCAAACACCGCGATGCTTTCCTCTCTCCTTGCTGGCTGGTCGGACCCCAACGACTCAAGATGCGCCCGCCTCAAGACGGCTTCGTAATCTTGAGCGCCCTTCTTTGTCTGGACCGGCGAAGTCCGTCTGACTCTCTTTCCTCCCAGGTTGAGGCTAACTTCGTACTTCCCAGTGTCCTTTCTTTTCCTCACTGCCATGTGGAACCTCCGTTGTCTCTTGGCACACGGAGTTCCGATAGCCATTCTACCACTGCCTCGCGCTGAAAGCGCAGCTTTCTTGCGATCTTGATGTGCGGTAATCCGCCATTCGCAACCAAGTTGTAGATGGCACTCTTACCGAGCTGCAGGTAGTCACAGAGGTCTTCGACTGACATGAGAGTCTCACTCGCAAACGTGCGTTCGCGGCCTCCTTGTTCTTGGTGGTCGCCAGTACTAGGCAACCTGTTCCTTGTATTATCCATTCTTGAACATCCTTGGTTTCAGGACTAATCTTCCTTACATAGCTTCTCCTTCATGCAGTTCGATCTCCAAGCCCACACCCTCTGCTGGTGCCAAGCTCGGTCTCGGAAGGAGGTGATTTGATTCTGTGGCTGTGGGTCCACCTGGGCTGGTACAGAGCCGCGCCCAGGACTATGATCGACCCTAGTGAGTCTTAGCCCCTCTGGCCTTGGCTATGGTGCGGCCAAGCGCAGATGGCTTTTCCTCTGCCCATGAACCAAGGGCAGGGGAGTTCTTCAGGATGGTGGCAATCTCATCCCCGTTGGCTAGCCCTGCGTGCACAGCATGGTTTGCCAATGACATCGCGACCTCAGAGCGTTCCCCTACCGGAACAGGCGTCTTCCAAAGATCCTGCAACTTTGGCCGCCCAGCCATGATCTCCATCCATCTACTCGGAGTAGCGTCCTGGAAGCGGACTTCCCGAATAGGGACAAGCGGCGAGGTCCCTGTTTGAATGGTGTCAACATCCAGGAACCAGGCCAGCCAGGGCAGGGCATAGCGCCTCCCTAGGTCGAGGCTGTGGATCCGGCACATAGGCTTGTCGGGGTGCTCTGGCTTTCGATTCCGGGTGCCTGGGACACGCAGGACACGAGCTAGATCCCCCACATCGTCGCCTCCGACCCTCTCTGCCAGTGCTCTGTTAATTGGAGGAATCAGCATTAGATTCGTGCCGGTGACAGGCTCGTCGAGGAGCCAGTAGGCATGTACGCCTCCCCCTGTCTCAACAACCGCTGAGGGTGGGGGAATTCGCCCACTCGCGAGACTGAGCTCCAGAGTTTCATGGGCGAGAGCTTGGTCAGGATTGCCGGAAGCGTCTTTGGTGTCGATGTCTGCCCATGCAGTTTGGATTCTCACTACATCCGCGGAGCGCCCTCGACCACAGACTTCATCTCGCAAGGCACCCAAGCCCCAGAAGACGCCTTCGATACCATACAGCTGGTCTAGCCGCCACGCCTCAGAAAGCGCTTCCTGGGCATCATCGAAGTGACCATAGTGCGCGACACCTGGTCCGAAGGCGCAAACAGACCACCGATCGCCCATAGGGTGGAGAGCTCCCAGAAGCTCTAGTGAAGAGTCCGCACAGCTTGAATCAGCACATGACTCCACCCTTCCATGTGGAAGAACTTGTTCTTGTGTCCTCCCTCGTGTCCTACAGGGTGTCCTTTGGTGCTCTCGCCCTCGTGCCTTCTTATTCGGTGTAGAGAGCTTCCTCACGAAAGCCCACTGGGGGATGGCCAGCCCCTCTGGCAGATAGAACTCCAGCGTCCTCAGAAGCTGCTCTTCGGAGGCACTCCATTTCCTTGGCACCTTGAAGGTCATGTCAAGCAAGAGCTCAAAGTACTTCTGCCTTAGCTGTGACTCAGGAACATCAGCTAGCTTCCTTAGAGTCCCCTTAAGGTCATCGGGGTTGTCTGCGCTTGTCGTGACGGATGGAACCAGAACAAGGCCATTGAGCTCGTCTGTCAGAATCCAACCGGCTTCTGCTAGCTCACCCATGGTCTCCTTGAGTACCGAGGTATCCCACCCCATATCTGCTGCGAACCTTGCATAGTGCCCGACATGAATTCCTGGTGGGAGGAAATACCTCGACCTTCCAGCGCCTGGACCGGCCATCAGATACGGCAACAGAGCCTTCCCCCGGTCCGATAGCCGGAGGTAGCACATGTCGTTGAAGATCCAGTTTGGCACCGCGGTGTACCCCTTGCCGATCCTCGGCAAGATCACACGGCTTTCCCGATCAGGTGATTCCCGTTCTTCTGCAAGCTCACCAATACTGCTAATATCCATACATATCCTCCATTTTTGCAATGCGTTACATTGCCCCCATTCACAGGGAGATACACCCCCCTTAAGGGGGCGTCCCGGGCGAACGCGCGCTACACAACACGCCTTCCGGTCGCCCGATACAAGTTTCGTTGGGGTTTAAGCTACGGTCACTTAGGCCACTTCTCACGAGGGTACGCGATCAGTTGGCCTGGCCGTCTTGGGCGAATTGCTCGCGCCAAGGAAATATCGCCAACAGGGCGTGGAAGCTAAGCCACTCAACCCTGTCTACTCCCAGTATAGCACCAAAAGGGGTATTTGTCAATAGGTCAATTCCATTTTGTTGCCAGAGTCCGCGGCAACGCGTCCACCCTGCCCCGCCTGGATTCCGCAACGCTGCGGTGGGTGCCATATAGCCTTGTCACGACGCCACATAGCGGCCTGCCGTGGATCTATTGCACAGGATCAATTGAAGTGGCGATTATATATCCACAGTATCTGACTCGCTCACCGATAGTGGTTCCGTCCGAGCTTCGGGTAAGGCTAAATCCCGGCCTAAAGATCTGGTATCATTGACTCGCATGCATCCACTACATCTGGAAGTGGTGTCTGGCTGCAAAGAATCACCCAGGTCCTACTCCCGAATGCTTGGATCGGGTACCCGAAGAAGAGCCGAGGGGGGGACTCAAGCTGAAGGCTGGTCTCGCCAAACAAGAGGCTCTTTTGATGCGCTCAGCCACACCTGTTTCGGTTCCATGGGTATGTGCACCGGGGACATGAGGACGAAGTGCCCGGGGATGTTCCAGCGCATCTACTGTGAGTTTGAGATTGATGGGGACATCGAGGCCGTTATGCACCAGTCCGTCTGACTGGCGCTGCAAACCGCCCATGCTACCCAGTAGTAGAAGGCTAGGTGAGGGGCACTAGCGCACGATGAAGGGGGCGCATATGGTTGCAGCGGACAATGGACCTGGCCGTGACTCAGCTCCAAGTACGAAAGAGTGTCCGTTCTGCGCTGAGACGATTAAGTTCAAGGCCATTAAGTGTCGGTATTGCGGCAGTACCCTGCCACCACCTCCAGCCGAGCCAGAGACCGTATTTCCCTCTGAGTCCCGCGGTATTGAGCAGATTGACAGCCCACTGGAAGACGAATCTCAAGAATCGTCTCCGCCGGGCATGCCGTCCAGAGCTGCTAATGAGCCACAGATCGAAGGCACTGAGGGGAAGTCGCTCGAAGGCCTAGGGGGATGGCTCGTATTGCTAGCAATTGGGATCATCTGGAACCCTCTCAGGTATCTATTCACCCTACTAACACTGTACCTTCCCACCTTGGCTGGTGGCACCTGGAGCGCGTGGGCAACCGCTGGCGGAAGCGCATATGATCCGCTATTCGCATCTCTCTATCTCGGAGAAGCCATCATCACAGCCTGCATCTTCTTGGCAGGGGCTTACTTGGCGTACCTCTTCTTCTCCAAGCGCGCGAGGTTTCCAAGGCTCTTCATCGTCTTTCTTGTCTGCGTCTTTATCTACGGTGTGGTGGACATCCTTGTGCCAATGCGATTCATTGCCAATCAGCCACTCGATCCCAGCACCTCGCGCGAGCTAGTCAAGCATCTGGGGTTTTCTATGATTTGGATTCCCTACCTACTAAAGTCGAAACGGGTAAGAGCGACGTTCGTCCATTAGCAGGATGCTAGTTCGTCGGCCGATAGGTCCCCATGAGAGGCAAGAGGGGAGAGGACTTATGCACCGAATAGCGATCATCGCCTTCCTGGTGCTGTCTAGCACTACCTCGGGCGCCAAGCTCAGCCTGGCTAAGAGCATCGAAGAGATTGCTGAGGGTGCTTTGCCGAGCATGGTCAGCATCCACACCTATGACAAGACAGGCTCGGCAAGTCGCTCCGGAAGCGGGTTCTTCATCAATGACCACATGGTCCTTACCAACGCTCACGTAGTAACTGGAGCATACTCCGCAGAGATATACACGGCTTCGGGCTACTATGACGTTGTTGTCGTCGAGAGCCTCGATACCAAAGCCGACTTAGCGATTCTTAGCTTCGGTGCTGCGGGCGAAACACCCCTTGCCCTTAATCCTGATGCGGAGCTTAAGCCTGGACAGCGAGTGATTGCTATTGGCAATCCGTTAGGTCTGGAAAACACCCTTTCTGATGGCTTAGTCAGTGCAGTCCGCATGTTCGAAGGGCACCAATTCCTGCAGATCACTGCTCCCATCTCACCAGGAAGCAGCGGTGGTCCACTACTCGATCTTGACGGCAAGGTCATCGGGGTAGTGGTAGCTACCATTGAGGACGGCCAGAATCTCAACTTTGCAGTCGGAATTCAAACGATCACGACGTTTCTCTCAGGTCCACTAGACCCGACCCCACTTGAGAGATCCGGTGCCCGGATTGGGTGGCGAGTCATCGCGAAGTGGGTGGTCGGCATCTTCGTTGCCCTCGTGGCATTCTTGTTCGGCGGCGGATGGTGGATCCTTGGGATCGTGATCGGGATCATAATCTTCCTCTGGTTCATTCTCAGCGAGGCGATCAAGGGGCTCCTCAAGTTGCTTCTTCTGCCGTTTCGCAGGAAACGCAGCCCCACTTCCACTGACTACGAAGCTACCCAAGCTCTCGGCAAACTCGCTAACGACTTGGGTATATCCAGACAGCGAGAAGCATCTGGATCCATGGAAGCCAGTGACAACTTGAGAAGACTACACTGTTGGAATTGCGGTTGCGCTACATGGTTCGATCCCGAATATGATAACGAGATCACGTGCGAGGAGTGCGGGGCGGAGATCTCAATCCCGGATGAATTGAGGTTCGACCATTAGCCAAGTTCTCGCGAGCGAGGTCTTCCACGCCAGGAGAAGGCGATGTTTCAGCCAGTTACCTTTGTCATCCTGATTGCCCACATTGCAATCATCATCCTCACGTACAACATGGCGAAGAGGAAGAACCGCAACCTAGGCGGGTGGACTGCACTGTCTGTTGCCATAGGTATCGTCGCACTAGTCATCCTCGTCTTCCTCCCGACTAGCGCGGTTGATCCTGACGAAATCGACTGGCGGAAGCAATGGCAGTAAACGGCAAGAGAGTCTGGCATTAGTAGCGTCGATTGCCTTTGAGCGCGAGAGCGCATGAGGACGTCAGACGCCCCTATGTCTTCGACGACTGAAGAAAAGATGCCGGTCTCAGGGGCAGGCATTGAGGGGCATGACGCTAATGCGAGTTAGCGCTGGAATCTGGGAGTTAGCATGAAAGCAGCTTCTTGGATTGTAGGAATCCTATTGTACAGCGTCCTTCGTGGCGGTCTCGGCTGGTCCAGCTGGGTTGCGATACCAATAGCTGCAATAGCGATGGGCTTGATGGCTGCGTTCATTCCAGACAAGAAGAAGAGCCCGGGAACCGAAGAGCAGGGACCCAAGATTTAAGGCACAGCCGCTATCTGCGACTGCTTGACTGGTTGGCAGCGGGGATCCCTGTGTTCTCTTGCGCATGACATGCGTGAGCAACTTCCGACTTCAATTGCCAACGAGGCTGCTTGATTCGGAATAGAGCACTACTTGGCCACGATTTGCTCTGGTTTTGAACGGTCTCCTTGCTGACGAATCGTGCGCACTCAGGGGGAATCGAAGAAGTGGAGACGAATCAAGTAGCCGAACTCCAGTCGCTCTGCGATCTGGTTTACGAAGAGATCATCCGCGTGAAACGATACCTTGAGCCACTGATTGAGCTGGGCGAGGTCGCAAGGGATTATCCTGATGAAGTCCATAAGTACGGCGAGCTTGCACTTCTGCTGAGAGATGCGCTGTTAGATTCGACTATCACGTCGATTGCGCGCTTAATTGACTCTCGAAGGCAGGCGCGCACCCTGCTGAAGCTCTTCAACAGGATCGAGCGATGGTATGATCTGGCAGAACGGGAAGCGATCCTCTCATGGCTGAGAACCGATCGAGAGGCTGTCTTGGAGCATCCCATCGCCCTGAAGATTAAGAGGTGGCGACATGAGATAGTGTCGCATTCGACGGAGAGCCGTGAGGATGCCGCGTTTTACTCAGCCAACAGAATGAAATACACAGACATGCTTCGATTCGTCGAGTGGGTCGAAAGGGACATTCTTGAGAAGTACACAGCTCGGCTCTTTGATACTCCAACGTACTATTCTGGGGCTGGAGCCATATCCTATCGTGGTGTGCATGATTTGCGGATGATGTTCGAAGCTCTTTCCAAGTGAACAGCATGGGTTGGAGCTGGGAAGCCAGTTTCTTCAAAGCCGCGTTCCCTGCTAATTTGGCATAGTCAGGTTTTTCGTCAGGCCTAGCAGAGTATGGATTGGCTTGAGTGGAAGCGATTCCGTTCGCAATAGGGGGGGGCGTTCCCATCTCGTTCCCGACCTAATCGCACTCAGTAGAATCCAGTGGAACTCGATTACACTCGCTTGCAGTCGCTAGACTCCCGTAACCCATTGCAAATCAAGGGAACTCCGTGTGCCGCATGGATTTCTGTGATTGCTCAGAATTCCTGTTTCAGTTTTCGAATCCCTGAGCCGCTACCTTGGCCAAAGGCGACCCGCCCTCAGGGCGGGTTTTTGTTGGGGGAACCCAGCGCCCTGCGCCCGACTCGGCCGCTCCTGTGGATTTTCCGGAAAATCCACACCGGTCCCAACGATTTTCCAAGTCGATGCCTGGCCAGGCGATAGCCCCCGTCCTACAGCTCGTACGAGTCCCAGATGTCCGCGCCCGTCCGCTTCTCCTTCATCTGCGCCATGACGATGCGCTTCCCGTCCGTGCGGCAGTTGATCATGCCGTAGAGGATGTCCCCGCCCGAGCTGACCGACCGCGCCAGCTCCGTGGAGAAGACCTTGGGGCGGCTGCCGCGGCTGTAGCGGCCGGCGCAGCCGAGGGCGTCGGCCCGGGGATGGGAGTAGGACTCGTTGTCGCCGGACGAGATCACCGTGGCGAAGGGATTCACGCGGCGCATGAAGTCGACGGTGAAGTCCGCCGAGCCGTGGTGACAGCTCTTGGCGACGTCCACCTGGAAGGGATTCGCGTCGCCGTAGTGCGCGAGCAGGTGCTCCTCCGCGTCCGCGTTGAGGTCCCCGCCGAGCAGGACGTTCTTCCCCTCGCCGCCGTCCTCGCTGTAGTTCAACTTCAGTACCAGGCTGTGGCCGTTGCGCGTCTTCGACGAACTGTCGAACCACGGCCAGTCGATGTGACCCGTGGCCCGCCGCGGCACGGGGCCCAGCACCTCGATCGTGAGGTCCTTGCCCGCACTGAAGCCCGGCACGTGGCCGTTGCGGACGGTAAGCCGGCGGAGGGCTTCCACCCGTCCCTGCCCGTGGGCGGCGTCCACCGCCTCCAGGAACTTCCTGAAGGTGCTCTGCAGGCCGCCTTCCGCCAGCAGGTCGCGCGCGTCGTCGAGGTCGTCGAAGCTGGTGCGCAGCACGCCGTCGCTCATGCGGCCCAGGTCGGTGTTGTGGCCGGCGGGCCGGCTGCTCGCGCTCGCGCTGAAGCGCGCGATGCCGTTGTGGTAGATCGTGCCGAAGGAGAAGTCCTCGTCGCGGAGCAGGTCGGCGAAGCCGGCGAAGTGGTCCGCGTCGAAGTGCGAGACGAACACCGCATCGAAGTGGATGGGCGCGCCGGCGCCGAGCAGGTAGCTGTACTGGTAGCCGCGCAGGTAGCGGCGCAGGTTCGTGTTCGGTCCGCTGTCGACGAGCAGGCGCATGCCGGGAGCTTCCACCAGAATGCCGTCGCCCTGGCCGACGTCGATGAAGAACAGCTTCAGCCCCAGGCTGTCGCGCAGGTCGTCCCGGGCAATCCAGCCGTCGGGGCCGGCGGTGCTCACGCGGACGCGCGCGCCGCCGTCGTCCTGCATGACGCCCGCCCAGGTCCCCAGCAGGATCTTGTTGATCGCGCTGCCGCCCACGGCCTTCGAGTAGACCGGCGTCTCGGGCTTCGCCGCGTATTGCTCGCGAATGATCGGGCTCATGGCTCCTCCTTGAGCGTCGGTTCGCCTCTCTCGCCGCCGGTCACCCGTCCAGCTTCACTTCCAGCCAGGTGTCCAGCTTGGGCAGGTCCCCGCGGTAGCGCTCGTGCGAGTCCGGCGGCGGACCCGTGCGCTCGGGGGGCGAGAAGTCGCCGGGGGCGTCGCCCATGCCGCCCATCGCGCCGCCCGGCCCGCCGCCGCGCCGCGGACGGTCGCCCGCGGGTTCGGTCAGCTGCAGCCCCACGCCCAGGGTGCCGCCGCTGAGTCCCAGCGCGGGCAGCATGGCGCCCGGCGTCGACCGGAGCGGAAAGCGCAGCTCGTAGACCAGCCGCGAGCCCTCCATGCCCAGCGCCAGGGCCAGGCCGGGGGCGGCGCGCTCGTCGAGGCCCACGAGGCGCCCCGAGTCCTCGTCGCCGCGGAAGAGCAGGAACTCCGCGGGCAGGGCGGCGATCTCGGCGGCGATGCGCTCGCGGCGGGCGACCTCGTCGTCGGGGGCGCCGGAGCCGGGGCGGGTCGTGGCCTCGCCATCGCCCCCCGCCTTCCCGCGCCCGGGCCAGCGGACGGGTTCGCCCCAGGCATCGGCCAGGCCCGTGGGGTAGCGCAGGCCGAGGCGCCGTTCGCTGCCGCCCGCGCCGTCGAGCCAGACCGTGAGGCCGCGATGCAGGATCGCGCCCTGCAGGCCCCGGTCGTTCGTCGCCAGCACCAGGTAGACGTAGTCGGCGTCCCGCGTGGCGGCCACGCTGATCCCGGCCGACTCCACGTGCTGGAGCCGCCCCTGCCAGTCCGAGGCGGCGCCGTCGATGTTCGGCGCGGACGCGCCACCGGCGGCAAGCGGGGCGCCGTCGATCACTGTTCTGCCCGCGCAACCCGTTACAAAAACGACAACTATCAGCATGGCCGCCCGGGCCCCGCGCAGTCCGAACATGCATTGACCTCGAGATTCGCTCATAGTATGTGACTTCCCTTCGGGCCTTCGGTCTGTTAAACGGACACTGTGACGTGACGGCCCGCGGCAGGGCCCACGCACGTCCGCGCCGGCGGCAACGCCGGGGCCCGCAGTCACTATCTAGCAGCAATGGCTGATTTCGCAAAGGAAGGTCGACATGGCCGGCAAGTTTGAGATCTACACCGACAAGGCGGGCGAATTCCGCTTCCGCCTGAAGGCCGCCAATGGACAGGTCATCGCCGTCGGCGAGGGCTACAAGAGCAAGGACGCCTGCCTGAACGGCATCGAGTCCATCAAGAAGAACGCGCCCGACGCGAAGGTCGTTGATTCCAACGATTAGCTTCCCGGTTCTGGTGGGCGGTGGCGCGCCCGTCACCGCCCGCGCCAGGACCCCGCGTCCGGCCGTCCGGCCCGGCGCACAACTCGACAAGGAGACGAGATGCAGATGACGAAGTGGGTTCTCTTCTTCGCGCTGATGGGCCTCATCGCCCTGCCCGCGCTGGCCGACTCGGCCCAGCGCGCGGAGATGCGCGCCCAGGCCGGTGAAGTGGTCCACGACCTGAGCTGGCCCTGGCCCTTCGGCCGCAGCATGGACAGCGACCACGACGGCGTCCCCGACGGCACCGACCTCTGCCCCGACACCCCGATGGGCGCCATGGTCGACATGAACGGCTGTCCCATGGACGCGGACGGCGACGGCGTTCCCGACGGTCTCGACCAGTGCGCGGCGACGCCCAAGGGCGCCAGCGTCGACATGAACGGCTGCCCCAGCGATTCCGACGGCGACGGCGTCATGGACGGCATCGACCGCTGCGGCGGCACGCCGGCCGGCGCCATGGTCGACATGTACGGGTGCCCCAAGGACAGTGACGGCGACGGCGTGGCCGACGGTCTCGACCAGTGCGCGAACACCCCGAAGGGCGCCACCGTCGACATGAAGGGCTGCCCCATGGACAGCGACGGCGACGGCGTCCCCGACGGCCTGGACCAGTGCGCGGGCACGCCGGCCGGCACCCTCGTCGACGCCAACGGCTGCCCCCGCAAGGCGGACACCGCCATGGCGCAGCAGCTCCTCGACACGGGCATGATCCGCACCTCGAACATCCGCTTCGCCTCGGGCTCCTCCGAGCTGACCGCGGACTCCAAGCCCATCGTCGACGAGATCGGCCGCACCCTGGTGGAGTGGCCCGAGCTGAAGATCGAGATCGGCGGCCACACGGACTCCAGCGGCGCCGCCGCCAAGAACCAGGCCCTGTCCCAGGCGCGCGCGCAGGCCGTGCTCGACTACCTCAAGGCCAAGTTCCCCACGATCAAGGGCGGCCAGTACACGGTCATGGGCTATGGCGAGGACAAGCCCATCGCGGACAACGGCACGGCCGACGGCCGCGCGGCCAACCGCCGCGTGGAGTTCAGCGTGCTGAACCGCGAAGTGCTCAAGAAGTAGCCTCGGATCCCGCGACAGCGATCGGCGGCCGTCCCCGGCAGGGGGCGGCCGCTTTTTCGTGGACTCAGAGCCGGGGGAAGAGCGGCAGGCGCAGGGCGCGAAGCTCCTCGTGGCGAATCAGGCCGCCCTGATGTGCCGTCCAGGCCAGCAGCCAGGCGAGCAGCAACGAGGCCGCCAGCAGCGTCCAGCGCAGCCAGGGCGCGGGGCGCTCGCCCTGGGGATACTGCAGCAGCGCCAGCAGCGCGGCGAGGCCCAGCAGCACGAGCCCCATGAAAGCGCCCTTGCCCAGGGCCGCGTGGGCTTCCACGAGCTCCCGCGTGGGCCCCGGCGCGAGTTGAAGGCTCTCGTAGGCCGGCGGACCCGAGAAGTAGGCGCCGGTGGCGGCCAGGGTGCCCAGGACGAGCGTGACGCAGGCGGTCTTCAGCAGCGTCTCGTTCGCCGCGATGCGCGAGGCGATGAGCAGCGCCGCCGCCGCCGGGCAGGCCAGCACCGGCAGGTGGACCAGCAGGAGATGCAGTTGAGCCGCGCTCACCGTCAGTGCTTGCCGGTGCGGATGGCGTCGGCCGGATCCACGCCCTGCTCCACGGCGCTGTAGTCCAGCTCGCTGCCGCCCATGCTGTGCGGGATCAGGTAGACGGCCGTCATCACCGCCGCGCCCAGCAGCACGGCCGCGCGCGGGATCAGCTCGTTGCGCTTGGGCTTGAAGCCGAGCACCGCGCAGGCGAAGACCCAGGACAGCCACATGAAGAGCATCTTGTTGTCGGTGAAGTCGCCGCCGTTGGGGAAGCCCGTCCAGTACTCGCCGAAGGCGTACTTCTGGACGATCGGCCCCAGCACCATGCCCCCCACCGTCATGCCGATGAGCGCCACCCAGGCCCAGCGGCGCATGCTGCCCGGCGCGAAGATCGCGGCCAGGCCGGTGCGCATGCCGATCAGGACGCTGAAGAACATCATGATGATGTGCGGGATCAGGATCCAGGCGGGGACGTGGTCCTTGAAGCGGATCACCACGTTCTCCACCTCGGGCAGGCGCTGGCTCTGCCCGCCGCCGTCCACCGTGACGTAGTACTCCAGCTTGCCCGCCGCGGGCTGGGCGGGCAGGCGTCCCTCGAAGACGGCCTTGTCGTCATCCATCGCGCGGGTCATGGGATCCGCGGCGAACGGATCCTGGGTGCGATAGCGCTTCCAGTGCAGCGTGGCCGTGGCGCCCGCGCCGGGGTCGGGAATCCTGACCACGGCCGCGTCGTTGGTGCGCTCGGACCAGTCGCTGCGCACCAGCGCGTAGCTGTGCTCGGCGCCGCCCAGGGCGAAGCTGCCCTTGTGGGGATAGGTGGGGCCCGTCTCGCGCTGGTAGACCACCGCGGCGAGCATGAGGATCACGGCCGCGACCCAGAGGGTGGCGCGCAGCCAGAGGGGATGACGGGGACTGGAGGACATGACGACCTGCCTGGCGTGAGGGGATTGCCGTCGGGCGTTCGGGGATGCTAGCGCCAAGTCCGGGCCGCCGCAAGGGCGGCGGCCCTACCAGGGATTGGTCGCGAAAACCGAGAACTCCGGGATGAAGCCGCGGTCGTCGATCTCCAGCGCGCCCACGATGGCGTCGGCGATCTCCTGGGGCCGCAGCTTCTTGTCCGAGAGCTCCTGCTGGCGGCCGAGCTTCGCGAAGAAGGCCGTCTGCACCTCGCTCGGATTGACCAGCGTCACCCGCACGTTGTAGGGACGCAGCTCCGCGCGCCAGCACTCGGTCATGCCCTTCAGCGCGAACTTGGAGCCCGAGTAGGCCGTGGAGTACTTGCCGCCCGCCAGTCCCGACGTGGAGGAGATGTTCACGATGTGCCCGCTCTCCTGATCCACGAACTGCCGCGCCGCCTCGCGCGCCATCAGCATGGCGCCGGTCACGTTGGTGCGGAACACCGCCTCGAACTTGTCGACGGCCATGTCCACCAGCGGCAGGAAGTGCCCGAAGCCCGCGTTGTTGACGAGGATGTCCAGCCCGCCCAGCTGCTCGATCGCCGTGGCGGTGACGCGCACGGCGTCGGCCTCCACGCCCACGTCGCCGACCACGGCCAGCGCGCCGAGGGTTTCCGCCGCGGCCTCGAGCTTGGCCTGGTCACGGCCCATGATCGCCACTCGCGCGCCCTTGGCCACCAGGGCCTCGGCGATGGCGTAGCCGATCCCCTCGCTGCCCCCGGTCACCAGTGCGCGTGCGTCCTTCAGGTTCATGCTGCCTCCAGCGGTTGTTGTGGCCTGGGCGACAGGCCCGGCGCGCGCAGTCTAGCAGAGCCCGGGCGGGCGTCCAGGACATAGACGCGGCACCGCGAAGCCATCGACAGGCGCGGGGGCAGCCGCTATGCTACCCGCCTTCCGCTCGGAGGTCCCGTGAAGCTCACCTACAGGGCCGATCTGCTGCTGCTGCTCGCCGCGCTCATCTGGGGCCTGGCCTTCGTGGCCCAGCGCGCGGGGATGTCCCACGTCGGCCCCTACACCTTCAACGCGGTGCGCTTCACGCTGGGGGCGCTGGTGCTCGTCCCCTTCCTCACCGCGCGGCGGCGGGGCGCCTTCCTGTCCGCCCTGCCCGGCGGCGCCCAGGCGGGGCTCGCGCTCTTTCTCGGCGCGTCGCTGCAGCAGTGGGGTCTCGTGACGACGAGCGCGGGCAAGGGCGGGTTCATCACCGGGCTCTACGTGATCGTGGTCCCCGTGCTCGGCGCGATGGAGGGCCGCCGCACCGGCTGGGGCACCTGGCTCGGGGCCGTGATGGCGGCGGGGGGGCTGGCGCTGCTGAGCCTGAACCGTCACATGCGCTTCAGCCACGGCGACCTGCTGGTGCTCGCGGGAGCGCTGATCTGGGCGATGCACGTGCTCATCATCGGCCGCTTGATGGAGCGCTTCGACGCGCTGCTCATCGCCTTCCAGCAGTTCGCCCTGGTGGCGCTGCTCAGCCTGGGCGCGGCGCTGCTCATGGAGCGCGGCGAGCACCAGGGTCTGCTCGAGGCGGCCCTGCCACTCGTCTACGCGGGCGTGCTGTCGACGGGCGTCGCCTTCACGCTGCAGGTGCTGGCCCAGCGCCAGGCGCCGCCCAGCCACGCGGCCGTGCTGCTGAGCCTGGAGTCGGTCTTCGCCGCGCTGGGCGGCTGGCTGCTGCTCGGCGAGCGGCTCGGCGGGCGCGGGCTGGCCGGCTGCGGGCTCATGCTGGCGGGCATGCTGTCCACGCAGCTGCTGGGCCGTCCCCGCCGCGCACGAAAGAGGGGCGGATCCGAAGACCCGCCCCTCGTTGGGCCCACGCCGTGAACACCGGCGACTAGTACAGCCGGTAGTTGAAGCCGAGCGACAGGGTCTGCTTGAACTGCCCCGCCTTGCGCACGGCCGCGGCCAGCGCGCCGGGGTTCTCCAGGTCGCCCGCGCCGTCGAACTTCGGCGCCACGCTGTTGTCGTACTTGTCGTAGACCCAGCGCGTGTAGAGGTTCACCGAGATGTGCTTGGTGATCTCGGCCGTGAAGATGTTCTCCCAGTCGATGTCCAGCGTGGTGCTGAAGTTCGCCAGGTCCTGATCCAGGCCCAGGCCGGCCAGATCCAGGCCCTCCAGGTCGGTCTTCGCCGAGAAGAAGAGGGGCTGGTAGAAGCCGAGCTTGGAGGTCCAGGCGACGTTGTCGTCCAGGATGCGGTTCTTGTAGTCGGTGATGAACTCGAGACCGCCGTCGTTCGTGGACTCGGAGCTGGTGGCGTCGCCGAAGCCGCCGGCCGGATCGTTGTCCTCGAAGAAGCTGCGGCGGCTCTGGCGCAGCGTGAAGCCGAGACGGCTGAGCAGGCTGCGCTCCTCCTCGTTGATGAACTGCCGCGCGATACCCGCCGACTCCTTGAACTTGAGCGGGTTCAGCGCCAGGGTGCGGCCGTTGGGGTCGCTGGCGTCGAGGAACTGGCTCTCCAGGCGGCCGGAGACGAAGGGATCGACGTAGCCGCCGAGCGTGAAGCGGAAGATCGTCTCGAGGTCGATCAGGTCCGTGCTCTTGTCGGGCTTGTCCCACTGGTGATCGCCCTGGGCGTCGATGACCTGCTGGTGGGTCTGGCCGAAGGCCAGCTTGAGCGTGCTCAGCCAGTTGGTCTTGGGGTTGAGCTGGTTCTCGAGGCTGCCGTTGAAGTTCCAGGTCCAGACGATGGAGCCCTTGTCGCCGCCGTTCCAGTTGTTGCTGTAGCTGCTCTGCGTGACGTTCAGGCCCGTCTCCGCCGAGGGGTAGTACTTGCCCAGCTCCAGCACGCGCTGCTCCTCCTCGGCCAGCGCGACGGACGCGGCGGCCAGGCTGAGCACGGCGACGATGGCGCCCACGCGCCACAGGTTCCGAGAGTTCATCCTCATCCTCCTCCAGGGATAGTTGCCGGCGCCCGCTTCGAGGCCGGCGTCGCCGCCGTCAATCGGCGGTCTTGGTGAGATGCACCACCCGCTGCGGGAACGGAATCTCGATGCCCTCGGCGTCGAGGCGCTCCTTCACCGCGCGGACCATGTCGAACTTGGAAGGCCAGTAGTCCCCGGCCTGGGTCCAGAAGCGCACCGCGAGGTTCACGCTGGAATCCCCCAGGTCCGTGACCAGCACCTGCAGCGCGGGCTCGGCCAGCACGCGGCCGTCCTTCTGCAGCGTGTCGCTGATGGCCGCGATGGCGCGGCCGATGTCGGCGTCGTAGGCGATGCCCACCGGGATGTCCACCCGGCGCGTCGCGTTGTGCGAGTAGTTCTTGATCACGCCGCCGTAGATGCCCCCGTTGGGGACGATGATGCGCACGTTGTCGGGCGTGTCCAGCACCGTGTTGAAGAGCTGGACCTCCTTCACCGTCCCGGCCACGCCGCCCGCCTCGATGTAGTCGCCGGTCTTGAACGGACGGAAGACGAGCAGCATCACGCCCGCCGCGAAGTTGCCGAGCGAGCCCTGCAGCGCGAAACCGACGGCGAAGCCGGCCGCGCCGAGCACGGCGACGAAGGACGTGGTCTCGACCCCGAACTTCGACAGCGAGGCCAGCACGGCGAAGGTCATCACCGCCACGAAGGCCAGGTTGCCGAAGAAGCGGCTCAGGCTCGCGTCCATCTGCGCGCGGCCGAGCGCCTTGACGATCCCCTTGCGGACCAGCCCGGCGGCGACGCGGCCCACGATGAGAATGAGGATCGCGCCGATCACCTTCAGCCCGTAGGTCGTGGCGAACTGGGCGAGTGTTTCCATGATCTGATTCATGTCCATGCGCTCTCCCTTCGTCGTAGAGCCAATCTAGGGCCGCGGGCCGAAGTGTCAACCGCCGGGCTGCCCTCGCCGCGCGGTGTTGATTTTCCTTGCCACGCAGACTAGAATGCCGCGCAATATCCCGCGGTTGCAAACGTTAGCAGTTTTGCAACACGCGACCCAGAGGAGGATTTCTTGTGAGCATGATGTCGGAGTTCAAGTCCTTTGCCGTCAAAGGCAATGTGATGGACATGGCCGTGGGTATCATCATGGGCGGTGCGTTCGGCAAGATCGTCGCCTCATTCGTCAATGACGTGCTGATGCCGCCCATCGGCATGCTGCTGGGCGGCGTGGACTTCACCTCGCTGGCCCTCACGCTCAAGAAGGCGACCCCCGACGCCGAGGCCGTGATGCTCAAGTACGGCGCCTTCGTGCAGTCGGTGGTGGACTTTCTGATCATCGCCTTCGCCATCTTCATGATGGTCCGGTGGATGAATCGGTTGAAGAAGAAGGAGGAGGCCGCGCCCGCGGCGCCGCCGAAGCCCTCCAGCGAGGAAGTGCTGCTCACCGAGATCCGCGACCTGCTTCGCAACAAGTAGCGGTCGACGCCTCGCTCACGTCCCGGCGCCGCGGGCCCTTCGCAGGGGTTCGCGGCGCTTCTAGTCGCGGCGGTAGCCCGCGCGCTCGTCCATGAACTGCCGGTTCGGGACGCTCACCGTCCGCCCGTCCACCTCGATCAGCGTGTGCACGGCCGTGATGCCCGCCAGCGTGCCGCGCGTCCCGGCCACCTCGACCTCGTCGCCGGCGCTCAGCAGCTTGCGCAGGTAGAAGCCCGCCAGGATGTCCCGGCTCACCTGACGGCTGCCGAGCCCGAAGGACAGCGCAAAGGCCAGCGCGAAGCCCGCGAGCAGCACCAGGACCACCGCCCGCACGATCTCCGTGTCGATCCTGAGCTGCGAGATGGCCATCAGCCCCACCACGAAGAGCAGCAGCGAGGACACGATCCGCCCCAGCAGCGGGGCGAAGTCCACGCCCGCCTCCTCGGCCGAGCGCGCCACCGTGCGCCCCATGAACTGCGAGACCATCATGCCCAGCAGCAGCACCAGGAAGGCCGCCACCAGGTTGGGCAGGTAGCGGAAGAAGCTCGAGATGGCCTCGGCGATGGCGTCCAGGCCCACGGCCCGCGCCACGCTCTGGACGAAGAGGATCACGAGCAGGATGTAGATGGTCCGCGACAGCAGCCGGCCGGGGCTGTCCCTGAGCCCGAAGCGCTGCAGGGTGTCGCTCAGCCCGACGCGCTGGAGCAGGTGGTTCAACCGCAGCCGCTCGAAGAGCGCCCGCACGACGCGCTCGGCGATCTTGGCCACCAGCAGGCCGAAGAGGATCACGATCACGGCCGTCACCAGCCGCGGCACGAAGTCGGCGACGGCCCCCACGAGGCTCGACAGGACCTGCTCGAAGGTGGCCCGGAGGCCGAAGTCCGTCCCCATGCTAGCGCTCCCGGTCTCGGTCCCCGCCGCCGGCGAGGGCCTGGATGAACAGCGACAGAAACTCGAAGAAGGTCCTGAACATGCCCATGAGGGTCACGTCCAGGGTCGACGCGGTGAGCTGACGGCGGTTGATCCGCCCGCGCACGCGCGACAGCAGGCGGCCGGCGCCTTCGCCATCGGCCGGCGGCGCGACCAGGGCGGCGAGCTCCGTCACCGGGGCGCCCAGGCTGGCGTCCTCGTCGTCGTGCAGGGTGTCGCGCTCGTCGTTCATTCCATCCCTCGGCGTCAGGAGGCCGGGAGGCCGTCGTAGAGGCGGCGGAACTCCTCGCGGCCGCGCTTGATGCGCATCTTCGTCGCCGAGAGCCCGATGCCGAGGGTCTCGGCGATCTCCTGGTAGGCCAGGCCGTCCAGGTCGCGCATGAGCAGGGCCACGCGCAGGGTCTCGGGCATCGCGTCCAGCACCGCCTGGATGCGCCGGCGCTCCTCGCCCGCCAGCAGCTCGGCGTGGGCGCTGGGCGGCACCTGGAGGGCGGGCTCGTCCTGGGTCTCCGGGCTGTCCACGTCCACGTGCTGGCGCCCGCGCTTCCCGCGCAGGAAGTTGAGGCAGTGGTTGACCTTGATCCGCTTCAGCCACGCCCCGAAGCTGGCCCGCTGCTCGATCCTCGGCAGGCCGAAGTAGGCCTTCACGAAGACCTCCTGGGCCAGATCCTCGGCGTCGTCGGCCGAGCCGCTCAGCGAACGGCAGTTGCCGAGCACCATGGACTGGTGCCGGGCGACCAGCGTCTCGAAGGCGCGCAGGTCTCCGGGCAGGGCGCGCTGGGCGCGCTCCACCAGCGTCGCGTCGTCCTCCATGGGCCCCTCTCGCCTCCGCAGATCAAGGACACGGTCACGCGCGGGAAGTCACTCGGGGGGTCATCTTGGCCATCCGCGGAGGGGGCGTCAAGCCGCCGCGGCCCCACAATTGCTATTCATGCCCCGCGCTTTCTGCTATAACGCGCACGGTCCTGAAACGGAGGGAGAGGATCATGCGAAGCCTGCTGCGCCTTGCGTGCGCCCTGCCGCTGCTCTGCTCGCTGGCCACGGTCGGCCCCGCGCGGGCGGAGGACGTGAGCGGCCGCTTCGGTCTCGGCCTCGAGGCCGCCGCCATGAAGCTAACCGGCGGCGAGCACGACTACAGCGACGTCAATCCGAACTACGCCCTGCACCTGCGCTACGGCCTCTCGCCGACGCTCAGCGTCGAGGGCGCCTTCAAGACGCTCTGGTCGCGGCCGGCCGTGTCCGCGCCGGACGAGGACGCCGGCTTCTCGTGGAAGGCCACGCGCGAAATCTACACCACGATCTGGGAGCTCCGGGCGGGCCTCCTCTATCATTTCCTGCCCGAGAAGGCGGCCTCGCCCTTCCTCGGCCTCGATCTGGGCGTGGCGGGCTTCCGCGTCAAGGACATGCGCAACCAGGACGGCTTCGGCGGCCTCTTTCCTGGCGGCTCGATCCTCGAGGGCTATGACGAGGACGGCAAGCTCAAGCAGCTCAGTTCGACCCAGTTCACGAGCGTGTTCACCGGCGGCCTGGAGTGGTTCCTCGCGCCGCGCTTCTCGCTGTGGCTGGGTGGGCGCTACCACCTCTACCCGGCCAGCAAGCTCGACAACGTCGGCCTGAGCGCCGACGACATCTTCGGCCCCACGGCCGTCGACGCGAACAACGGCATGCTGGAAGGCTTCTTCGGCTTCACCTGGTTCTTCGGCAGCACGGACAAGGACGGCGACGGCATCCCCGACAAGCTGGACCGCTGCCCCGGCCAGGCCGAGGACTTCGACGGCTTCCAGGACGAGGACGGCTGCCCCGACCCGGACAACGACGGCGACGGCATCGCCGACGCCCTGGACCGCTGCCCCGACGTGGCCGAGGACCTTGACGGCTACCAGGACGACGACGGCTGCCCCGACCCGGACAACGACGGCGACGGCATCGCGGATATCAACGACGGCTGTCCCAATGACGCCGAGGACGTCGACGGCTTCCAGGACGACGACGGCTGCCCCGACCCGGACAACGACGGCGACGGCGTGCCCGACCTCAGCGACGCCTGCCCCAACACGCCGGCCGGCGTGGAGGTGGACGAGCGGGGCTGCCCCGTGGTCAAGGAGATCACCGAGGCGCTGGTGCTGAAGGGCGTCCGCTTCGTCAAGGGCAGCGACCAGCTCACGCTGGACTCGCAGAGCATCCTCGACGACGTGGCCAAGAGCCTGCTGGCCTACCCGGACGTGGTGATCGAGATCCAGGGCCACACCGACAGCAGCGGCTCGGCGGTCTTCAACGAGCGCCTCTCGCTGCGCCGCGCGGAGTCCGTGCGGGACTACCTGGTGACCCAGGGCGTGGACATCCAGCGCATGCGGGCGGTGGGCTACGGCGAGCGCTTCCCGATCGCCTCCAACGGCTCGGACGAGGGACGCGCGCAGAACCGTCGCGTGGAGATCCACCGCATCTACAGCAACTAGACGCGGCGCGAACGGACGCAGGCGGCGGGGGCGAAGGCTCCCGCCGCCTCTGTTTCAGCCCCGGCGGCGCGGCACGCTCTCGGGATCCAGCTCCCCGCCCAGACCCTTGCCCAGCGAGAAGCCGCCGTCCACGGTGAGCGTGGCCCCGGTGATGTAGGCCGCCTGGGGCGTCGCCAGATACACGGTGGCGCGGGCCACCTCCTCGGTGCTCGCGAAGCGGCCCAGCGGCACCCCGGCCTCGATCTCGGCGCGCATCTCGGGCGTCGGCCAGAGCCGCGACGCCGCGCCCTCCGTGTCGAAAGGTCCCGGCGCCACGCAGTTCACGCGGATCTTGTAGCGCGCCCACTCCACCGCCAGGCTCTTGCTCATGGCCAGCACGCCGGCCTTGGCGCTCACCGAGTGCACCACCCCGGGCGCGCCGGTCCAGGCGTAGGGCGCGATGATGTTGACGATCGACCCGCCCCCCTCCTGCAGCCGCATCACCCGCGCGGCCGCCTGGGAGCAGTAGAAGACCCCCGACAGCGCGATGTCGATGACCGCGCGCCACCCCTTGGGCGGCAGCGCGAGCGCCGGGCGGATGAAGTTGCCCGCCGCGTTGTTGACGAGCACGTCCAGCCCGCCGAAGTCCGCCGCCACGGCCTCCACCACCTCGCGCACCGTGTCCGGCTCGCGCACGTCGCAGACCTCGGCGCGCGCGCGCCAGCCCTCGCGCTCGGCGTCGGCGAGGAAGTCGTGGTGGTGCTGCGGGTCGCGGCTGGCGATGGCCACCTTGGCCCCCAGCCGCGCCAGGAGCCGGGCGATCTCGAGACCGAGCCCGGTGCCCCCGCCGGTGACGAGGGCGGCGCGTCCGTCGAGGATGCCGTCTTCGAAGAAGTCCTGCACGCGAGTCCTTTCCGGCCGTGAGCGGCCTAGTTGAGGCTGTGGGGCGTGGCCAGCGTGAAGACGGGAATCGGCGCCGTGAAGCGCTCGCCGTCGTCGCGCTGCATCGTGTAGCTGCCGCGCATGGAGCCCAGGGGCGTGGGCAGCGGGCAGAAGCTGTTGTAGACGAACTCCTCGCCCGGCTCCAGCCGGGGCTGCTCGCCCACCACCCCCGGGCCGTGCACCTCCTGCACCTGCCCGGCGGCGTCGGTGATGATCCAGTGGCGCTCGAGGAGCTGCGCCGGCGCCTCCCCCGCGTTCCGGATCCGGATGCGGTAGGCGAAGAAGTAGTAGCCCTGCTCCGGCGCCGAGCGCTGGGGCAGGTAGAAGGCCTCGGCCGTCACCTCGATCTTTCCATCCACGTCGCTCATGTGACCCCTGTCCGTTGCTTCCCGCCGCGGCGCGACAGGGCGCTTCCTGTCCCGGGACATCCCGTGCTTCCCGGAACGTCTCCCTTTTGGAATGGGCTTTGCTGTTGTGCCCGCGACACCCCGACCCTGTCCGGAAGGGTATGAGGGGGGTGGAGGTTAACCCAACCGGAGGATGGTCGATGCACCCCTTCAAGCGCAACGACGGCTTTACCCTGATCGAAGTCATCATCGCCGTGGCCCTGGTGGCGATCATGGCCGTGGCCATTGCCCCGCCGCTGGTTCAGAACATCAAGCAGGGCAAGGTGACCCGCGCCCAGAGCGATGTCCAGGCGATCGGCACGGCGATCCTGAACTTCTACAAGGACGTGGGCGAGTGGCCCTTCACCTCCCCGACGGGCGGCACGCTGAACCGCCTGGTGGGCAATTCCAGCCTCGGGGGGGGCAACAACGGGATCCCCGCTGGCACATCCGCGGTCACCGGCTCCAACCGGTGGCGGAATTATGGCCAGGCGGGGACCCTGACCGACTACCTGATCCGCAACATGACGGCCACCAATCCCACGCTCTACACCGCCAGCCAGAACCCGCTCAGCGTGCCCGGCTGGAACGGTCCCTACCTCTCCGAGGTCAAGCTCGATCCCTGGGGATCGCCCTACCTCGTGAACGTGCGCTACGGACGGCCGGCGCTCAGCGGCACCGGCACGGAGAACTTCGACATGCACAACATCCTCATCGTCTCGGCCGGTCCCAACAAGACCTTCGAGACGAGCTTCGACGACGGCGTCTTCGACGAGCAGGCCGGCGGCGACGACATCGCGTTCATCGTCCAGCGGGCCAGCCGCTTCTAGTTCGGATCGACCTCCTCCTCCGGGTCCGCGCCCCGGCGTTTCGGCGCCGGGGCCGTCGGGCGCACGGAGAGCACGGCGGGAGCAGCGATGGAGACCAAGAGCGCGGGGCGGCTGGGAGACATCCTCCTGTCGGCCGGGCTGATCAGCCCCGAGCATCTCGAGCTCGCCCTCAAGGAACAGAGCCAGACCGGCGAGAAACTGGGGAGCATTCTCCAGCGCCTCGGCGTGGTCACCGAGAAGGAGATCGCGCGCATCCTGGCCGGGCAGGCCGGCGTCCCCCACGTCTCGCTCAAGGAAGAGTGGATCCAGCGCGAGGCGGTGGACCTGCTGCCGTCCAGCTTCGCGGAGGAGCAGCACGTCTTTCCCATCGCCGTCCGCGGCAAGACGCTGGTCCTGGCGATGGCCAACCCCCTGGACCTGGACTGCATCGACGCCGCCGGCCGCCTGACCGGCCACTACATCGAGGTGGTGCACGCCACCGAGAGCGACATCGCCGAGACGCTGCAGCAGTACTTCGGCAGCCGCAGCGACATCGACGCCAAGATCGACAAGGCCCTCGCCGCGAGCCGCGCCAGCCTGGCCGCGGGCTCCCGCGCCGCCGAGGGCGACTCGCCCTTCGTGCGCCTGGTGGACCTGCTCCTCGGCAAGGCCGTGGAGACCGGCGCCACGGACATCCACGTGGAGCCCGAGGAGAAGGTCATCCGCGTGCGCTACCGCATCGACGGCCGCCTGCTCCAGGGCCATTCGCTCCAGAAGGAGCTGCAGAGCGTCGTCACCACGCGCTTCAAGATCATGGCGGGGATGAACATCTCCGAGTCGCGCGTGCCCCAGGACGGGCGCATCCTCTTCACGCACGAGAGCCGCAAGATCGACATGCGCGTGTCGAGCTTTCCCACCGTCCACGGCGAGACCTTCGTGTCCCGCCTGCTGGACAAGCAGAACCTGCTCGTGGGCCTCAGCGGCCTGGGCATGGGCAAGTCCACGCTGACCGCCTTCAAGCGCGACCTCGCCCGCCCCAACGGCATCATCCTCGTGACCGGGCCCACCGGCTCGGGCAAGACGACCACGCTCTACTCCGCCATGCAGCATCTCAACGCGCCCGACGTGAAGATGATCACGCTCGAGGACCCGGTGGAGTACGAGCTGCCGCTCATCAACCAGGGCCAGATCCAGAACGCCCAGGGCTTCACCTTCGCCAAGGGACTGCGCGCGATCCTGCGCCAGGACCCCGACATCATCCTGGTGGGCGAGATCCGCGATCAGGAGACGGCCAGCCTGGCGATCCGCGCCGCTCTGACCGGCCACCTGGTCTTCAGCACGCTGCACACGAACGACGCCGTGGGCGTGATCCCCCGCCTCGTGGACATGGGCGTCGAGCCCTACCTGCTCTCGGCCACGCTGGTGTCCGTGGTGGCGCAGCGCCTGGTGCGGGCCATCTGCCCGGTCTGCCGCGTGAGCGTGGAACCCACGGCCGAGCAGCGCGAGCTGCTGCGCCTCGACGACGCCGCGCTCGAGAACCCCGTCTTCAGCGAGGGGCGCGGCTGCCCCTCCTGTCACGACACCGGCTACAAGGGACGCCTGGCCGTCTTCGAGTACCTGCAGGCCACCGAGGCCGTGCGGCGGCTCATCGCCGAGCAGGCGCCGGTGGACGCGATCGTGGCCGCCGCCCGCGCGGACGGCATGCGCAGCCTGCGCGAGGACACCCTCGCCAAGGTCCTGCGCGGCAAGACGACCCTGGCCGAGATGATGCGGGTGGTGGCATGAGGGAGTTCCGCTATCGCGCCCTGAGCCTCGCCGGCGAGACCGTCACCGGTCTTCGTCAGGCGCCCAGCGTGAGCGCGCTGGCGCAGGAGCTCTCCGCGCAGAATCTCATCCTCCTGTCGGGACGCCCCACCTTCGGCCTCTTCGGCCGCGGCGGCCGCATCCGGCGCCAGGATCTGCTGGACTTCACGCTGCACATGGCCACGTCCCTGGGCGCGGGCATTCCCGTGATCCAGGCCCTGCGCGACGTCGAGGCGGGCATGTCGGGCCAGCGCTTCGGCGCCGTGATCAAGGCCCTGCGCGAGGAGATCAGCAGCGGCAGCCAGGTGGCCGAGGCCATGAGCCATCATCCCGACGTGTTCCCCGAGCTCTACCTGGCCCTCGTGTCGGCCGGCGAGAGCTCGGGCAACCTGGACGCGACGCTGGCCGAGCTCGTCACCTACCTCGAGTGGTCCACGGACCTGCAGGGCAAGATCAAGCAGGCGCTGCTCTACCCCGGCATCCTGGCAACGGCCACGCTGGGGCTCTTCCTGCTGATGGTGGTCTTCGTCATCCCGCGCTTCATGTCGGTCTTCCAGGAGCTGGACTACGAGCTGCCCACGCTCACGCTGCGCGTGCTGGCCGTGGGGTCCTTCTTCCAGCACTGGTGGCCCTTCCTGGTCGGCGGCGTCGCCGCGCTGGTGATCGGCCTGCGCCTCGTCAAACGCAGCGAGCGGGGCCGTTACGAGCTCGATCGCCTCACGCTGTCGCTGCCCGTGATCGGCGGCTTCCGCCGGCAGCTCGCGCTGTCGCGCTTCGCGCGCAACTTCGCCATGCTCTTCGGCTCGGGCCTGGACATCCTGCGCGTGCTGACCCTGTTGCAGCGCGTGGTGACGAACAGCGTCGTCGCCGCGGAGATCGCCGAGGCGCGCCGCCGCGTGGTGAGCGGCGACACCCTGGCCCGCGCCTTCGCGGGCAGCCCCAACTTCCCGCCGCTGCTCAAGCGGCTGATCAGCGTCGGCGAGCAGTCGGGCAACCTCGACGCCACGCTGACCAAGGCCGCCGACTACCTGGACAAGGAGCTGCCGCGGGCGATCAAGCGCCTCTTCACGGTGCTGGAGGCGCTGATCATCGTGCTGCTGGGCGCGCTGATCGCCGTCAGCGCGCTGTCGATGCTGCTGCCCATCTTCCAGATCCAGGGGCAGATCACGAAATGAGGAGCCCGACGCGCATGAGCAGATCCGGCTTCACGCTGCTCGAGGTGATCATCGCCATCGCGATCATCGGCATCATGCTGGGCGCCGTGGCGCCGATGGCGCACCGCCAGCTCGTGGCCGCGCGCGAGGACGCCACGCGCCGCGAGCTCGACCGCCTGCGCGGCGCGCTGCTCGCCTACTACGCGGACGTCGGCGCCTTCCCGCCCGAGTCGGTGGGACTCGCCGCCCTCGTCGGCATCGCCGGTCCCGGCGGCTGGCAGGGTCCCTACTACGAATCCGGCGGCGACGACCCCACGCGCGACGTGAGCACCGACGCCTTCGGCCAGCCCTACGTCTACGACCTCTCGCCGAGCGTGACCCCCGCCGGCGCCGCCGATCTCATCGTGGCCTCCAGCGGCGCGAATCACGCCGTGGAGCTGCGCGTGAGCGGCGCCTGGGATCTCTCCCGCGCGGACGACTGCGACGACCTCGCCCTGCTCGTCAGCGCCAGCCCGCTGAACCGCGAGAAGCGCCTCGCCTCCGTCGCGGAGCTGGAGTCCATGGCCGAGGCCGCGCGCCGCTACTACCAGGACCACGGCAGCTTTCCCCTGGCGCTCGCCGACCTCTCCGGCAGCTACCTGGACCCGGGCTTCGACGACGACAGCTTCGAGGACGACTGGCACGAGAGCTACCGCTCCCGCGTCGAGGCGGTGGGCAGCGACTGGCGTCTGCTGATCTGGAGCACGGGCCCCGACCGCGTCAACGCGGACGGCGGCGGCGACGACCTGCAGCTCGAGGTCAACAGCAGCGCCATCCCCACCGGCGGCAGCACGCTCTCCGCGACCGAGCAGGAGCTGCTGGACATCCAGGCGCTGGTGGACGCGGACCCGGGGCTCGACCTGAGCCGCCCCTGGACCGCCATCCGCACGGATCTCGGCCTCGGCGGCGACTACGACCTGGACGAGTGGGGCCAGGCCTACCTGGTCAACGTGGGCACGCGCACGGTGTTCAGCGGCGGTCCGGACCTGGACGGCTGGACCGCCGGCGACAACCTTCCCGCGGGGGTGAGCTATTGATCGGCAAGGCTGAAGGCTACTGCCTGGCTCCCCACGCGGACGGCTACTGGGCCCTGTCCCTCGGCCGCGGCGACGGCAACAGCTACCGCGTGAACTGGCTGGAGTCCATGGCCGCCGGCCGTCCCGGCGCCACCCCGCACGGCCGCGAGCTGGCCCGCGCCAGCCGTCGCGCGCTGCTGCTGTTGCCCAACGACAGCTGCCAGCTCATCCACGCCCGCCTGCCCGAGATGAAGCCGCAGCTCCTGCGCCTGGCCGTGCTCGGTCTCGTGCGCAAGCAGCGCGGCGGCAGCGAGCAGCAGTGGGTCGTGGACGTCATGCGCCGCAGCAGCGGCAAGGCAGCCGGCACGCGCCCCGCCGTGACGGGCCTCGCGCTCGAGCGCCCGAGTCTCGTCTCGCTGCTCGAACCCCTGGCGCCCCTCGACCTGCGGCCGGGCCAGGCGCTGCCGCAGGCGCTGGCGCTGGACGTCCTCCTGCGCCGCGAGCTCGCGCTCAGCGATCCCGAGACCGGCGCGTGGAACCTCGTCTTCCTCGGCCGCGAGGACCAGTACCTCGTCATCGGCGACACCACGGGCCCGCTGCTCGTGCGCACCCTGCCCTCGGACCTCTCCGGCGGCGCGGACCGCAGCGAGTACCTCGAGCGCCTGCTCACCGAGATCGAGCGCTCCCACTTCTTCGCTCAGCAGGGCGACCACGCCGCGCGCGTGCAGCGCGTGCTGGTCTGCGGCGATCCCGAGCTGGCCGAGCCGCTGGTGCTGCGCCTCGGCCAGTCCGACGGCCCCGTGGCCGAGCTCTGGCAGCCCGAGCGCCGCTTCATCGTCGACGGCGCCGCCGCGGCCTGGGAGTTCCTCCCCGTGCTGGCCGGCGCGGCCGCCGCGCTGGAGGGCGCGCCCTTCAACGTCATGCCGCCACGCCGTCAGGACGGCGCCGGCTGGCGCGTCCGCCACTACCTCGCCACCGGCGGCGCGGCGCTGGCCCTGGGCCTGCTGCCGCTGCTGGGCGGCGGCGGCGAGCTGACCCGGCGCGTGCAGGCCGGCGTCATCGACAGCCAGAGCGTGCAGCTCGAACACGGGCGCGAAGCCGCCGAGGAGACGGCCCGCGCCTACCTCCAGCAGCTGGGCCTGCTCGCGCGCCAGCAGCAGATCGACCGCTACTCGCCGCAGCGCCTGCCCCTGGGCGGCCTGCTGCGCGACCTGGCCGCGCGCATCCCCGGAGCGGTGCAGCTCGTCGACCTCGACCTGCTCGAGGACGAGGCCGGCGCCTACAGCCTCGTGCTGCGCGGCGAGTGCCGCGGCGAGAGCGGCGAGGCGGCGCAGAACGCGTTCCTGCGCTTCCACGACGCCCTCGCGGACTCCCCCTACCTCGACGGCGGCGAGGAGCCCGAGACCCTGCAGATCGACGGCGAACGCGACGAGCGCGGCGTGCGCTCGCGCGTGACCTTCACGCTGCGCTACCACCTGAGCCCGGAGGCGCGCGGATGAGCCCTGTCGCCGGCAAGCGTCTTTCCCGCAGCGCGGCGGTGCTGGCCGGCGCGGGCCTGCTCTGGGCGCTGGCCCTGGCCTTCCTGGTCTGGCCGGCGCTGCGCGACAGCCGTCAGAACAGCGGCGAGATCGGCGCGCTGGAGTCGCGCATCGAAACGCTCGGCGGCTGGAGCGGCGGCCGCGCCCTCCTCACCGCCGACGCGGGGCAGTGGGAGCGCGAGCAAGGCGCGCGCTTCGAGCGCCTGTTTCCGCGCGAGCGGCGGCTGCAGGAGCTCTTCCTGCAGGTGGCCACGGCCGCCAACAGCAGCGGCGTGGATCCCGTGCAGCTGCGGGTGCTGCCGCCCGAAGGCGAGGGCGGACAAGGCCGCCTGCTGGTCGCGGGCGGCGACCCGGCCGAGTTCGGCAACCTGCTCGACGCCCTCGACCTCAGCGCGGCGGATCTGCCCGGCTGCGACCTGCGCGCGCACCGGCTGCGCCTGACCTTCGACGCCGACTACCGCGACCTCGCCCGCTTCGGCGACGCGCTGCGCAGCCTGGACCGCGCCGTCACCGTGCGCGCCCTGCGGGCGCGGCGGGGGAGCCGGGGCGTCAACGTCGACATGGAGCTGGAGTACTATGTCCAGGCCCGGAACTAGGATCACCCAGGATCCGCGCGTGATGGCGCTGGTGCTGCTGGTGCTGGCCGTCATGGTCGCCGTCAATCTGCGGGAGTTCCTTCCGCAGGGCGCGCCCCGCGTGGCCGGCGCGTCCTTCGCGGACGAGGCCCTGGCCCCGCCGCCCGACCTGGCGCGCGTCACCGGCGCGCTGGAGCGTCAGCTCGAGGGCGGCGTCGAACGCGCCTGGCCCGCGCCGCGCGGCGACGTCGACCGCAATCCCTTCGCCTACCTGACGGCCTCGCGGCCCAGCGCCGCGCGCAGCGCCCCGGCCCCGCGTCGCAGCGGCCCACGGCTCGAGTGCACGGCCATCTTCGTGGGCAACGGCCCCCCCGCCGCCCTCGTGGACGGCCACGTGGTCTCCGCCGGCGAGCGCGTGGGCGGCTACGTGGTGGAGTCCATCGGCGAGAAGGGCGTCACGCTTCGGGACGGAAGCTCCACGCGCTTCCTCCCCGTGGAACAGAAGAAGAGCGGCGGCGCGGTGGGCGCGCCCATCTCGCTGCGCTGACCCGGACCGCGGGTCGAAAGGACGGAAGCATGCGGACACGGCTGCTGATCACCCTCGGGCTCGCCCTCGCGATGGCGCTGCCCGCGCTCGCGCAGACTCCGGAGGACGACTTCGGCCTCGCGCGCCTGGTGCAGCGCGATCCCGGCGGCGCGCCGCCCGCGCCCGACCCGCACGAGGGCGCGCGCATCACGCTCATCACGGGCGACTGGGTGGACGTGCGCGAGATCCTCAAGACCGTCGCCAAGAGCGGCGGCTACGGGCTGCAGATCGCGCCCGACGTGGAAGGCACGGTCAACGTGCACCTGGAGAACGTCACCGTGCCCACCGCCCTGCGCGCGCTGCTGGAGCCCGTGGACCTGGGCTACGAGCTGGTGGACGGCGTGCTGATGGTCTACAAGCGCGGCCTCGTGAGCCGCTGGTTCAGCTTCGACTACCCGGTGACCCAGCGCGAGGGCAAGGGCGAGCTGCGCGTCTCCGGCCGCGGGCAGAGCAGCACGGGCGCCACGAGCACCGAGGATCAGAACGAGAGCCACGTGACGTCCACGGCGGCCATGGCCATCTGGCCCGAGATGATGCAGGCCCTGGCGATCCTCGTCTTCGACAGGGCGCCCGAGACCGGCGCCGCGGAGGGCGTGACCGAAGCCCTCAGCCTCGCCGACGGCGAGGGCCGCTCCCTGGTGGTCAGCCCCATGGCCGGCGTGATCCAGGCCACCGCCGAGTGGAAGCGCCTGCGCCAGGTGGAGCTCTACCTGGAGCGCATGCGCACGGCGCTGCGCCGTCAGGTGGCGATCGAGGTGAAGATCCTGGAGGTCACCCTCAGCGACGAGCTCAACACGGGCGTGGACTGGACGGCCGTCTCCCACGAAAACGGCGTGGACCTGGATGCGCGCCAGCGCACGGTGCAGGGGCTGGGCAACCCCGTCTTCAACTTCGTGATCAGCGGCAAGTCGGTGTCCGGCCTGCTGGAGGCGGTGGAAAAACAGGGCCGCGTGAAGGTGCTGAGCACGCCGCGCATCACCACGCTCAACAACCAGAAGGCCGTGGTGCGGATCGTCACCGAGGAGGTCTTCTACGAGGCGCAGGTGGAGCCGCCCGTGGTGACCAACGGCGTGGTGACCGAGCCGGTGGTGGCCTACACCCCCAACGTGATCCCCGTGGGCTTCGTGCTCGACGTGACGCCGCAGGTGGGCATGGACGACGTCATCACGCTGAACGTGCACCCCACGGTGACGGACATCGTGCGCGTGGAGACCAGCCCCAATTCCGACACGGCGCCCGTGCTCAGCGTGCGCGAGCTGGACACCGTGGGCAAGGTGACCGACGGCGAGACGCTGGTGATCGCGGGCTTCATGTCCGACGGCCTGAACGACCAGGAGCAGGGCGTGCCCTTCCTGAAGGACGTCCCGCTGCTGGGCAACTTCTTCAAGCGCAAGATCAAGAAGCAGGTCCAGACCGAGATGGTCATGCTGCTCACGCCCGTGGTGCTCGACGCCGGCCGCACGGCCGACTGGACCGCCGCCGCCAGCGCGAGCATCGAGGCCAAGTTCTAGCGACGCTTGCGGCGGCCGCGGCCAGCGGCTAGGCTCGGTGGACCGGCGCGGGGCGCCGGACCGCCGGGAGCCCGCCATGAAGCCTTCGCTGCTCATTCCCGTCCTGCTCGTGTTCGCCGTGGTCGGCGTCTACGGCGCCTCGCTGGGCTACGGCTTCGTGGGCTTCGACGACCCCGACTACGTCACCGCGAATCCGATCGTGCAGCGCGGCCTCAGCGCCGACGGCGTGAAGTGGGCCTTCACCACGCACGCCGCCCAGAACTGGCATCCGCTCACCTGGCTCTCGCTCATGCTCGACGCGCAGCTGTTCGGCGCGACGTCCGCCCGCGGCTTCCACCTCACCAATCTGCTGCTCCACGCGCTGAACTGCCTGCTGCTCTTCTGGCTGCTGCGCGCGCTCACGGGCGCGACCTGGCGCAGCGGGCTGGCGGCGGCGCTGCTCGCGCTGCACCCGCTGCACGTGGAGTCCGTGGCGTGGATCGCCGAGCGGAAGGACGTCCTCAGCCTCGCCTTCGCCCTCGGCGCCACGCTGGCCTGGACGCGCTGGGCGCGTCGCGGGCGCTGGCGCGACTACGCGCTGGCCCTGGCGCTGCTGGCGCTGGGCCTCATGGCGAAGCAGATGCTCGTCACCCTGCCCGCGCTCTGGCTCCTGCTCGAGCTGTGGCCGCTGGGGCGGTTGCACGACCCGGCGGCGCGCGGGCGCACGGCGCTCGCCACGCTGCCCGGCTTCGCGCTGAGCGCGGGCGCGATCGCCCTGACCCTGGCCGCGCAGACCCGCCGCGCGACGCTCCTGCCCCTGGACGACCGCCTTGCCAACGCGGTGGTCTCGCTCGCGCGCTACCTGGGCAAGCTCGTCTGGCCGCATCCGCTCTCGGCGCTCTACCCCCACCCGGCGATGAACGGCGGCGTGCCGCTGGCGAGCTGGCAGGCGCCGGCCGCCGTCGCCCTGCTCGCGGCGATCAGCGTGGCCGTGTGGCGCTTCCGCCGCGTGCCCGCCTTGCCCGTCGGCTGGCTCTGGTTCCTGGTGGCGATGCTCCCTGTGATCGGCATCGTCCAGGTGGGCGAGCAGGCCATGGCCGACCGCTACGCCTACCTGCCCTTCATCGGGCTCTACGTCGCGATCGTCTGGGGCGTGGCCGCCCTGCTCGAACACGCGGGAGGACGCGGCCGCGAGCCCGTGCTGGTGCTCGTCGCGCTCGCGCTGATCGCCCTCGGCGCGACGGCCCACGCGCGCGCCGGCGCCTGGCGCGACGGCATCACCCTCGGCGAGAGCGCCCGCGCGGTGGAGCCGGTGCATCCCAAGATGCTCTACAACCTGGGCATCGCCTACGCCGAGGCCAACCGCCTCCCCGAGGCGGCGGGTAGCTTCGCGGCCGCGATCACGATCGCGCCGGACTATGCCAAGGCCTACAACAACCTCGGCCAGACCTACGAGGCCATGGGCAAGCTGGACGCGGCGCGCGGGGCCTACCAGGTCGCCGTGGCGAAGGACCCCGACTTCGCGCTCGCGCGCGTCAACCTGAGTCGCCTGCTCGCAAGGCAGGGCGACCTGGACGGCGCCATCGAGCAGCGCCGCCGCGCCGTCGCGCTCCAGCCGGACGACCCCGCCGGCCACAACAACCTCGGCGGCCTGCTGGCCCAGGCCGGCCGGCTCGAGGAAGCGGTGGCGCAGTTTCGCGCCGCGCTGGCGCTGGACCCCGCCAACCCTGACGCGCGCAAGAACCTGAACCTCGCCCTGCGCATGCTGGGCTCGCCGGACGCGAAGCCCTAGTCACTCGCCCCCGGGGGCGGGCTACCGCAGCAGCACGAGCTTCTGCGACTGCTCGGCGGCCGGCGTGACCAGCCGCGCGAAGTAGACGCCGCTGGGCAGCGCGCGGCCGGTGTCGTCGCGGCCGTCCCAGATTGCCGACTGCTCCCCCGCGTCGCACGGACCCTCGCGCAACACGGTGAGCCGGCGTCCGGCGAGGTCGATGATCTCGAGCCGCGCGGGGCCGGCGGCGGCGAGCGCGAAGCGGAGGGACGTCTGCGGGTTGAAGGGGTTGGGTGCGGCCGGCAGGAAGCGCGCGATCGGCGAGGCCGCGGGGGCGGCCGTGGGCAGCCAGGCGTCGAACTGGTCCTGCAACAGGTCGATGGGGTTCTGCGCCGTGCTCGTGTTGTTCACGTTGAGGTCGAGGTAGAGGTCGCCCGGCCCGTCGTCGGGGCGCGCGACGCGGAGGAACGCCGAGATCGCCGGCTTGCCCGCGCCGGCGCAGCGCGTATCGGCCCCCGGCACGTTGGCCGCCTGCAGCGCGGCCATCAGCTTGACGGCCAGCGGGCCCGGCGTCGCGAGGAAGGCCGTCTCCATGTCGGCCACGATCTCGGGTCCCAGCAGGATGTTCCCCTGCACGCTGTAGGTCGGCCCCGTGATCTGGCCCGCCCAGTCGGTGCAGTTCGTGCCGGTGTAGGCCGCGCTGCGGCCGCCGCCGACGAGGTCGGCGATGCCGTACTGGCGGATCGTCGGGTTGCCCTGGGCGTCGTTGGCCGCGAGCCAGTCGATGATCGCCTGCGGCGCCCAGCCCTGGTCCATCAGGTCCGAGGCGTTCGCCTGGTTCGTGCCGTTCCAGTAGGCCTGGGTGTGGATCGTCCCCACGCCGGGGTGGACGTCGCTGAGGATGATCGACCCGGAGATGCAGGACGCCCCCGCGCTGCCGACCTCGCCGGTGGCGGGATCCACGGCGGCGATCGAGAACGTGGCCCGGGCCGGGGTCGAGAGCGCGAGGAAGGCGAGGGCGGCGAGAGTGGCGAGCCGGCGCACGGCGGACCTCCCTGGGCTTGAGCGAGGGCGGACCGTCAGGATAGCACGCGGCTCAGAAGGGATGCCAGAGCAGGCCCGAGGGCACCTTGGGGTAGAAGTAGGTGGTCTTGCGGGGGGTGACCAGGCCGGCGGCGGTGACGTCGCCGAGCTGGGCGGCGCTCATGGGCGCGAGCAGGAAGAGCGCGCTGAGCTCGCCGGCGGCGAAGGACGCGCGCGCGTCGGCTTCGCTGCCGAAGTAGGCGAAGTTCGTGGGGTCGTCGAGCGTGGCGGCGTCCAGCGCGAGCGCCTCCTCGAGCACGAGCACGCGGTAGGCCACGGCGTCCAGGGCGGCGAGCTCGGGCTGCGGCACGCGCTCGGCCAGGCGCGCGGCGCCGGCCGCGTTGACCGTGAGCACGCGGTCCGCTTCGCCGGGACGGCAGAGCGTGAAACGGATCGCGCCCGCGGCGCCTGGGGCCGGCGACCCGCCCCCGGGGGCGACGTCGAAGTAGCGGCCGAGCGCGTCGAGCTCCGCGGCGAGCGGCGCGCGCAGGCCGCGGTGCGTGGCGAGCAGCAGCGTGTCCGGCGTGTCGAGGCAGGTGAAGAAGCCGAAGACCAGGGGCTTCGGCGTGCCCAGGCGCTGATGGTGCGCGAGCGTCGTGGTGTAGCGGTGGTGGCCGTCGGCGATGATCACCGGCCGGTGGCCAAGCGCGTCCATCACTCGCTGGTGCAGGGCGGGATCGTCGAGGACGAAGAGCTCGCCCGACGTGTCGTCCATGGCGAAGCGCTGGTCGGGCGCGCGGCCGTCGAGCGCGGCGGCGAAGAGCGGGGCCAGGGGGTCCGCGCCGTTGTCCCCGCGGTACACGAACCACACCGGGCTCAGGCTGGCGGCGAAGGCCGTCATCTGGGCGGCGCGGTCGCGGACCGGGCCCGCGTAGGTCTGCTCGTGGGGCAGCACCTTGCCCGCGTCGAAGGGCAGCAGGTGCGCGAGGCCGAAGAGGCCCGTGCGGCTGCGCGCGCTGCCGTCGGGGGCGACGAAGCGCTGGCGCAGCACGGTGAAGCTCGGGGCGCTGTCGCGGGAGACGTCGCCCGCGCGGCGCCAGCCGGCGAGGCGTTCGGCCGCCTCGGGATAGAAGGGACTCGCGCCCGCGGGGTCGACGCCCCCGGGCGGCAGGTCCAGATGCACGAAGTTCAGCGGCGAGGCGGCCGCGAGCGTCGCCCGGGCGGGGGTGGAGATCACGTCGTAGGGCGGCGCCGCCAGCGCGCTCAGGTCGGCGTGGCGGGCGGGGTCGAAGCGCTCGGCGCGAAAGGGGTGGAGTGTCGCCACGCGCCGCCTAGTCGTCCCAGTGCAGGGGCATCAGGCGCAGGTACTCCGTGGTGTTCTCCTTGCGCTCGAAGTCCTTCCACACGCGCTCCACCTGGTCCTGCGTGAGGTCCATCGCCTCGGCCGCCTCGCCGGCGCCCGTGTCGGGGTCCTTCCAGGCGAGGTGCAGCAGGTCCATGGCGAGGAACGGGAGGCTGTAGTAGAAGTCCTCCTGCGTGGTCTCCATGGAGTAGGTGTCCGTGGTGGGCGTGCGGTCGATGATCGACTGCGGCACGCCGAGCGCCTTCGCGACCTGGTAGACCTGGGTCTTGTAGAGATGGGCGATGGGCTTGAGGTCGGCGCCGCCGTCGCCCCACTTCACGAAGAAGCCCTGGTCGTGCTCGTTCTTCTGGCCGGTGCCGATCACGGCGTAGTTCCGCTGCTCGCCGTGGTAGTAGAGCATGAGCATGCGCACGCGCTGCTTCATGTTGCTGGCGGCGACGATCTGCAGGTACTGCTTCGGCGGGATGCGCTTGGTGTCGCGGCGGCCGTCGGGGTACTCGATGTTGATGCGGAAGATGTTCAGGCGATCCTGCTGCAGGATGTTCGCCGGCAGCACGATGTTGAACTTGCAGTCCGGCGTGTAGTCCGGGTAGATGCGCTTCACGGCCTCGTCGCGGCGCGGGTAGCAGGACAGGCCGGTGAGGGCGGGCGTCAGGTTCTCCAGGATCAGCTCGAAGCCGTACTGCTTGGACAGCGCCTTGGCGAGCTCGTAGCTCTCGGGGCTCGAGTCCTGCTCCGGCATCGCCACGCCCAGCACGCGCTCGGGACCCAGGGCCTTGCAGGCCAGGGCCACGCAGGTGGAGCTGTCGATGCCGCCGCTCACGCCGATCACCACGCCCTGACGGTTCAGCCGGCGCGTGACCTGCCGCTCCACGACGGCGGCGAGCTCGTCGACCACCTTGGGGGCGTCCAGGGTGAGGATGTCCTTGTGGAAGCCTGACATTGCGTCTCCTTCGATCAGTAGAGTCTCAGGGCGAGAAAGTGCAGGCGACCGGGGACAATGTCAACCACGGCCTGCCCGTCGCCGACGCCGCGGCCCCCGCGCAGCTCCACGCGGTGCTCGCCGGCCGGCAGGGCCACGCGCGTCACCGAGACGTGGGCCGGCAAGGTGCTCCAGGAGCGGGTGTCGGCGACCTCGGTCACGCTGCCCAGGATGTCGGTGAGAAAGCCCGCGCCCTCGCCGTGCTTCTCCTCCATCTTCTTCTTGGCCCAGTACTTAAGCAAGGCCCGGGCCACGGTGCGGATGACCACGGCGCCGTAGCGGTCCTCCAGGCACTGACGGCTCAGCGCGCCCAGGTCGGCCCCGAGATCCAGGGTGCCGGCGGCGCCGTCGGCGGTCCAGCTCAGGCGCGGCGGGGGCCCCGAGGGCGGCACGGCGGGCAGCGCGATGCTGAGGATGTAGGCCAGCTTCTGCTTGCGCCCCTCCACGTGCCAGGTGTCGTAGGCGTGGGTGGCCACCGTCCAGGCGGCCTCCTCGTCGCCGTTCGCGTCCTCGTAGATGGGAAAGTCGATCCGCTCGGACACCTTGCCCGGCGCGAGGCCGGTGTCCACGAGGATGACGAGCTCGCCCTCGTCGGGCCCCACCGCGCGAGGCTCCACGTCGGGGTAGGCCTCGCGATAGCTGGCGACCTCCTCGTCGAAGCCGAGGCGATGGCCGGCGTCGAGCAGGTCTTCGATCAGCGAGCGCGGCGGGGCCGGCACGCCGTAGATGTCCACGGCGCGGTAGAGCCGCTCGGCCTCGCGGTAGTTGATCCAGGCGTCGTTCAGCTCGCCGTCCATCTCGTAGAGCAGCCCGGCGACGTACTGCAGGAAGGGGTCGTTGCGGTACTTCGCGGCGTCGTCGCCGGTGTCGGCGTGACGGGTCAGCGCCTGCGTGGCGGCGCGCCCCTCCACCGCGGCGTCGTGGGTCTGGCCGGCGTCCAGGTAGGCCAGCGCGCGATAGTAGTGGATCCACACCTGCTCGAAGCGCTCGCCGCGGTATTCCTGCACGGTGTCGTTGAGCAGGAGACGCCCCACCTCGCGCGACAGGCTGCGCGTGTAGAGCTCGTCCACCACCTGGTCCGCGGCCGCCAGGCTGACCTGGCAGCCGTCGTAGTCCTCGGTGAGGTACTGCAGCATGCCCTTCTCCATGAGATAGGGCAGGCTGCGCGTGTCCGCGTCGTAGAGCTTGTCGAGGGCCCCGAGGGCCGCCGCGGGATTGCCCGCGGCCAGGTCCGTGCGCAGACGCGCCACCTTGCCCGCGTAGCCGCTGCAGGCGGCCACGGCCGCCACGGCGAGCAGGAGGAGGAGCGGCGCGAGGCGACGGCCCCGCGCCCTCACGCGCGCGATCAGGGCAGGCATGCTCCGCGCCTAGCCCTTGTAGCGGCCCTTCTGCCTGACCTTCTTGATCTTGTGGTTGCCGATCCAGACCTTCTGGTTCGTCTGGATCTTGATCAGCTCGAGATCCGTCGAGAAGAAGAACAGCTCGCTGCCGCCGGCCGCGTCGCCCTGCTCGTTGATGGTGCCGATCAGCATGTAGTCGGCGCCCAGCTCCAGGCCCATCTGCTTGACGGTCTCCGGATCCGCGTTCACGCGCTGGTCCAGGCGCTCGCCGCGGATCTGGTCGCGCTCGTCGGCACTGGCCACGATGTCCACGAGGCCGCTCACCACGCAGGCGCGCTCCAGGTCCTTGAGGAAAATGTCCGTGGCGATGTGCTCGGTGGTCTTGTTGCGGATGCTGCCCACGATGACCACCGGGTTCTTGCCCTCGGCCATGGCGTGACGGTTCAGCCAGGGCGACGAGAGGCAGTCGGCGATCATGGCGTCGGCCACCATGCGGCTGTCGGCGTCGTTCCAGTGGCCCGACATGTCGATGGTGGTGTCGGTGTCCACCCGCGTGACCTGGGTCTTGGAGCAGCCGCCGAGCAGAGTGACGGCCGCCAGGGCCAGCACCGCGACCAGCAGGATCGGATTGCGCTTCATGGATTCATGCCTCCCGTGCAGTTGGCCGTCCGGCGGCCGCTTCAGTCCGTGTGCCAGGGCTCTTCGTGGGCTCCCGCGCGCCGGTTCGCCCAGCGGGCGGCGACGAAGAGGAAATCGGAGAGCCGGTTCAGATAGACGATCAGGTCCTCGGAAACGTTTAAGCCCGCCGCGGCCAGCGCCACCACCCGCCGTTCCGCCCGCCGGCAGACCGTCCGCCCCAGGTGAAGCGCGGCCGCCTGGGCGCAGCCGCCCGGCAGAATGAACTGACGCAGCGGGGGCAGGTCGGCCTCCAGGCGGTCGATCCAGCCCTCCAGCCGCGCCGGGCCTTCCGGGTCCAGGGGCGGCAACGAGGCCGCCGACGGATCCGGCGATGCAAGATGGCTGCCCACAGTGAACAGATCGCGCTGGATGGCGTGAATCAGCGGCGAGAGCTCGCCGCTCTCGTCCAGGGCGTCGGCCAGGCCGAGCTGGGCGCCGAGCTCGTCGACGGACCCGTAGGCCTCGATCCGCGGGTCGTCCTTGCCCGTGCGCGTGCCGCCCAGCAGGCCCGTGCGGCCCTTGTCGCCGCCGCGAGTGTAGATCTTCATGGCGCCAAGATGCCCGCTCCCCCTCACGGCGACAAGCAGGAAATCCTGGCCGCGGGCAAAGCGCTCGGGCATCATCGCGGCATGCCCGCCTTCGCCGTCGAACCCAGCACGCCCTTCCCCCTCGGCCGCTTCGCGGGCCTCGCCGGCGTCGCCGGACTCGTGCACGCCGTCAGCACGCGGGGGGGTCCCGACTTCAGCCCGCCCACGGACAGCCCTGCCCACGCGGCCGCCGCGCGCGCCCTCGCCGCGCAGCTCGACCTGGACGCCGCCGCCTGGCTCCGCCAGGTGCACGGCGCGGAGGTCCTTCACGCCAGCGGCCCCGGCCTGCTCGGCGAGGGCGACGGCCTGGTGACGGCCACCCGCGGCCTCGCGCTGCTCGTGCGCAGCGCCGACTGCCCGCTGATCCTGGCGGTGGCGGAGGACGCGTCCGGCCGCGCCGCGGCCGTGGGCGTGGCCCACGCCTCGTGGAAGAGCAGCGTCGGCGGCATCGCGGGACGCCTGGTGACCGAACTCGCCGCCCTCTCCGGCCTGCCGCCGTCGCGGATGCGCGCTGCCCTGGCCCCCTCGGCCGGTCCCTGTTGCTACGAAGTGGGCCCGGAGATCCGCGACGCGGCGGTCGACGCCTTCGGAGCCGCCGCCGAGGCCTGGTTCCCCGCGCCGGGCGGGCGGCTCGTCTTCGACCTGTGGCGGGCGAACGCCGATCAGCTCGCCGCCGCGGGCCTGCCGCCGGCGCAGTTCGAGCTGGCGGGCGTCTGCACGATCTGCGAGCGGGAGCACTTCCACTCCTGGCGCCGCGACCGCGAGGCCGCGGGCCGCTTCGCGGGGCTCGTGGGGCTGCGCGGCTGACGGGACCCACCATGCACCCGGTCCGTGCGCCATTTCAGATTTCCGTGGGCCGCGCCGCATGTTTTGCAGGCCCGCGCAGGCAGCCCGCGTTTTTCCCCCCGGCGCCTTGCGTTTCCTCGTTGCCGGGCCGGGGGGATGACATACCTTGTCCCGCGTTGCAGACCCTGTAGTCCTGGAGGTGGATCCCATGGCCGGTCCGGCGTTCAACGCCTTCGAGATGGCCCAGCGTCAGTTCGATGCCGTCGCCGAGAAGCTCGGTCTCGACGAGCCCACCCGCGAGCTCCTTCGCCAGCCGCTGCGGGAGTACCACTTCAGCATTCCCGTCCGCATGGACGACGGCGCCGTGAAGGTGTTCCGCGGCTTCCGCGTGCAGCACAACGACGCGCGCGGCCCGGCCAAGGGCGGCATCCGCTTCCACCCCCAGGAGACGGTGGACACCGTGCGCGCCCTGGCCACCTGGATGACCTGGAAGTGCGCCGTGGTGGAGATCCCCCTGGGCGGCGGCAAGGGCGGCGTCATCTGCGATCCGCACAACCTGTCCGAGCGCGAGCAGGAGGCGCTGGCGCGAGGCTGGGTGCGGCAGATCGCGCGGAACATCGGCCCGGTGCAGGACGTGCCCGCACCGGACGTCATGACCAGCGCCCAGCACATGCTCTGGATGCTCGACGAGTACGAGCACATCACCGGCGGCCACTATCCGGGCATGATCACCGGCAAGCCGCTGGGCATGGGCGGCTCCCAGGGCCGCACCGAGGCCACCGGCTACGGGGTCGTCTACACGCTGCGCGAGGCGCTGCGGCGCCACGGCGTGGACCCGGCCGACACCACCGCTTCGGTGCAGGGCTTCGGCAACGTGGCGCAGTACGCCATCGAGGCCTACCAGCAGCTCGGCGGGCGCGTGATCTGCGTCTCGAGCTGGGACCAGGCCGACCAGACCAGCTACTCCTTCCGCCGCGAGTCGGGCGTGGAGCTGTCCGAGCTCAAGGGCATCAGCGACCGCTTCGGCGGCATCGACAAGGCCAAGGCCAAGAGCCTGGGCTACGAGGTGCTCGACGGCGGCGCGTGGATCGAGCAGGGCGTGGACATCCTCATGCCCTGCGCGCTCGAGAACCAGGTCAACGGCGACACCGCCCCGCGCATCGACCGCCGCGTGCGCTTCATGGCCGAGGGCGCCAACGGCCCGACGACGCCCGAGGCCGACGCGATCCTGGCGGAGAAGGGCGTCTACGTGATCCCCGACTTCCTCTGCAACGCGGGCGGCGTGACCTGCAGCTACTTCGAGCAGGTCCAGTGCAACATGAACTTCTTCTGGCCCAAGGACGAGGTGCTCGAGCGCCTGGACGGCATCATGACCCGCGCCTTCCACAAGGTGGCCGACCTGGCCGAGAAGCGTCAGCTCAGCATGCGCGACGCGGCCTACATGATCGCGATCCAGCGCGTGGCGGAGGCCTGCCGGGCCCGCGGCTGGGTGTAGCGGGCAAGCGCGGGCAGGAGCGTGCGGAACGGGGCCGCGGCGCCCCGTTCGCAGGAGGTCGGACCCTGCTCTGCTTCTTCGCAACGGACCTGCACGGCAGCGTGGAGCGCTACACGAAGCTCCTGGCCCGCGCCGCCCAGGAGCGGCCGGATGCGATCTTCCTGGGTGGCGATCTGCTGCCGCCCGCGCCCGCCGTCACGCGCGCCCTCGGCTGGGCCGGGGGCGATTTCGTCTCCGACCACCTCCTCGCGCGCTTTCTGGAACTGCGGGATCGTCTGGAGGCGGCCGCGCCGGACGTCTTCCTGATCCTCGGCAACGACGACCCCCGCTTCGAGGAGGCCGCCGTGCTGGACGCCGCCGCCCGCGGCGCCTGGACCTACCTGCACGACCGGCGCCTCGAGTGGCGGGGCCGCCCGCTGCTGGGCTACGCCTGCATCCCGCCCACGCCCTTCCTGCTCAAGGACTGGGAGCGCTACGACGTCTCGCGCTTCGTGGACCCGGGCTGCCTGTCGCCCGAGGAGGGGCTACGGACGCGGCCCGAGCGCACGGCGGCGATCCGCTACGGCAGCATCGCGCGCGACCTGGACTCGCTGGCCGGGCACGCGGACCTCACGCACGCGATCTGTCTCTTCCACGCGCCGCCCTACGACACGGCGCTCGACCTCGCCGAACTCGCCGGACGCACGGTGGAGCACGTGCCCGTGGATCCGCACGTGGGATCCATCGCGGTGCGGCGCTTCGTCGAGGCGCGGCAGCCGGCCGTGACCTTGCACGGCCACGTCCATGAGGCCGCCCGGCTGAGCGGTGAGTGGCGCGTGCGCCTCGGCGAGACCTGGTGCCTCGGCGGCGCCCACGACGGCCCCGAGCTGGCGCTGGTCCGCTTCGACCCCGCCGCGCCCGCCGCCGCCACGCGGGAGCTGCTCTAGCCCCCCAGCCGCAGCTCCTGCGCCGGGTCCGTGACCGCGCCGATCTTGAGCGCGAAGCTGTCGCGCGCGGCGATGTCCGCGTCGGTCACCAGGTGCACGTCCAGCAGGCCGCCCGTGCGGTAGCCCGTGCGCAGGTAGTTCATCTCCGCCAGGCAGAGGCTCCAGCCCTCCAGCCAGTGGCGCAGCTCGCGCTCCTGCTCGTCATTACCCCGGAAGTGCACGAGCAGGTCGATGTCGCTGCAGGGCCCGGCCGTGCCGTTCTTCGTGCTGCCGAAGACGTAGCAGGCCGCCACGCCGAAGCGCGCGGGATCCAGCTCGGCCGCGATGCGCTCGGCCATCCCCTGCCGCCAGCGCCAGAACTGCTCGCTGGGCTGGGGCCGCTCCGTCCCGGCGCGGGTCCGCGGGGGCGCCGGCGCGCCGGTCGCGGCCAGCAGGCCCACGGCCTCGTCGAGGTCGGCGTTCAGCAGCACCTGCAGCACGCGGCCGCCGCTGGCCGCGGGGACGTCGATCACCCGCAGCACGTGCTGCAGCTCCGCGAACTCGGGCAGCATCTCGGCCAGCAGGTTGGGCGCCCGCGCGAGGAAGCGCTCGTTGAAGAGCACGTCCCGCTCGTCGGGGTAGAGCGGCAGGTAGCGGATGCGGCTCTCCACCAGGTCCTGGAAGAAGTGCGTGCCGAAGGAGAGGTCGGGCACGTAGCTGCCCTGGCGCCGCGCCACCTCGATCAGCATGGCGCTGTTGTTGATGTCCGAGTAGCTCACGTTCACGCCCAGGCGGATGTCCCCGCGGCTGCCCCAGCGCCCGGGCCCGATCAGCACGAACTGCCGCTTGGGCAGCAGCTTGTTGAGCGCGCTCACCGCGCGGCCCACGGCCAGCAGGTCCTCGTGGCGGTCGAGGTCGGCGTACTGCCGCGCGTCCACGTAGACGATGTGCGTGATGTCCGGCACCCAGCCGTTGGACACGTAGCGGTTGGCGGTGAAGAGCACGTCGTCCGGCGCGAGCTCCTTGGGGATGGGCGCGGGCGCGTCCTCGTCCGCGTAGCTCTGGGGACGGCACTGCAGCAGGTAGAACTGCTCGCCGTCGTGGGCGAACTCGATGTCCACCGGCGTCTTGAGCTGCTCCTGGAGCACGCGCAGCATCGCCGCCACCTGGCGGACGAAGGGCGTGCCGTCCATCAGGCCCGCGAAGGTGGCCACGAGGTCGTCCTGCTCGGGATCCACCAGCAGCCGCGCGGCCCGCCGCAGGTCGCCGCCCTCCAGCAGGGAGAAGACCTTCTCGAAGCCGGGGAACTCCGTGCCGCACTCGGCCAGGAACTCCTTGATGGGCAGCGTGCGCAGGGTGCGCCGCTCGAGGTCGATGAAGTCGATCTCGCGCGGCGAGTAGCGGACCTTCTCGTCCATGGCGACGTTGGCGCGCAGGTTGGGCTGGCCCGGCACCACGAGGATCGGGTAGTCGTCGCCGATGCGGTCCACCGCGCGGGTGCCCAGGCCCGGCACGAGGCGGATGAGGCCGTCCTCCCGGCGGATGCGCGGCGACCAGCGGAACTCGTTGTTGCTGAAGGCCACGCCGGCGAAGGCGGGCAGGAAGTAGCGGCCCACGCGGCGGCCCACCACCTCCTCGATCAGGATGCCCATCTCCTCGTTGAAGTCCAGCAGCCCCCGCTCGCGGCGGTACTCCACCGGATCGGGGCCGAAGACCGACGCGTAGATCTCCGCGATGGCGTCCAGCAGCGCGTCCAGCCGCTCGGCGCGCTCGCCCTGGTTGGCCAGGAAGAGGCTCTTGTACTTGCCCGCGAAGGAGGTGCCGAGGCGGTCCTCCAGCAGGCTGGACGAGCGCACGATGAGCGGCACCTCGCCGAAGTCGTCGAGCAGGGCCGTCAGGCTGCGTACCAGCGCCGGCGGGAAGTGGGAGTTCTTGAAGAGCTGGACGACGTTGGGGTACTCGCGCCGCACCTGGGCGACGTCCTTGTACTTCTGCTCGAGGACGTCGGCGAGGTCGTTGTGCGCGATGAAGTCCAGCAGCGCGTCCGAGACGATGTAGGCCGCCTTCGGTACGCGCACCTGGGCCAGCGAGGGCTCCGCGTCCGCCGCCGCGGCGACGATCTTGTGCGCCAGCAGCAGGCCCGCGCTCTTGCCCCCCAGGCGGCCGCGGCTGCTGTCGGTCATGATCATCGCGTCGAGCAAGGCCTGGAAGTCCTCCTGCCCGAAGTACTCCTTGGCGCACTTGATGTAGTCCAGCTGCTCGGTGAGGAAGCGCCGCACCAGCGACACCTGCAGGCCGTGGCGCGTGGGCTCGGCCAGGCTGCCGCCGGCCGCGAGGAACTGCCCGTAGCGCCGCACCGCGTCGGCCACCTCGCCGAAGGGCGAGTAGGGGTTGTTCAGGGTCTTGAGGAAGCCGCTGGCCTTGTCCTCCTGCAGCCACTTCTGCATCAGCGCCAGGATCTCGGCGCCGCGCAGGTGCTTCGCCGCCAGCAGGAAGGGCCGGTCGCTGAGCAGCACCTCGTGCACCGGCCGGCGGCGCCGCTCGGGCACGTTCTGCTCGCCGACGGCCTCCTCGCCCGCGCCGCCCAGCTCGGCCTCGCGCAGCATGTCCTGCGCCTCGTCGAGGCCCATCCAGCAGAGGTGGTTGATGAGCTTGCGCGCGATGCTGAGGTAGAGCGTCTGGTCGCTGAGGCGAAGCAGCTCGGCCGGGCCGCGCCAGACCTCGTCGCGCTCCTCCACCACCAGCTCGCCGCGAGTCCCGTTCCCGTCGCCGGCGGCGAGCTCCTGCATGGCGAGCCAGATGCCCAGGCGATCGGCGATGGACGCGATCAGGCGCTCCTCCTCCTTGAGGAAGGGGCCGCGGTCCGCCTCGGGCCGCTCCTCGAGGTAGTAGACCTCGATGCGCCCCTCCTCGCGGCCGCGCACGCGGATGGGCGCGGACATCACCCAGGGCGTGGGCGTGAAGGGCCTCGACGGATGCCGCTCGTGCCCCAGCGTGATCACCGCCTCGCAGGTCTCCGGGTACTGCCAGCCGGGTCCCACCGTGCGAGCCACGGCGCGCAGGCGCTCGGAGACGTCGAGGTCCGGGCGCGCGAGGATCTCCTCCACCCGGTAGAGGCACTCGAGCTCCTTGGCCCGCTCGCGCAGGGCCAGGAGAATCGCGTCGACCTGCTCGCTGCCGGCGGGCTGTTCAGGCGTCTCAGGCGTCTCGGGCATTGCGCATCACCACCGCGTGGCCGCCGATCCCGTCCACGCGCACCTCCAGGGGGTGCGCCGTGCGGATCCAGCGGACGAACGTGCTCTCCTCCTCCGCCGGCCGCGCGTCGAGCCAGGCCCAGTCGATGGGCGGGCGCGCGTCGTGCGGGACGGAGAGGTACTTCACCTGGAAGCTGATCAGGTTGTGGAAGAAATGCGAGCCCTGGCTCATGTCGGTGCGCAGTTCGGGCAGCGTGGCCTCGACGATCACCCGCGCGCCGCTGATCTGCGACCAGTCCACGGGCACGCCCAGCCACTCGTCCGTGCTGCCCCAGCGGCCGAAGCCGATGAGCAGGTAGGGCCGCCCCGCCTCCTGGAGGCGGCGGTTCACCGCCTCCAGCGCTGCGGCCATGCTCCGCGTGTGCCGCGTGTCGAAGGCCGCGGGCTTCAGGTAGACGACGTCGCGGATCTCCGTCTCGACCCCGTTGCCCAGGGCGCCGTCGGCGGCCAGCAGCAGCTCGGGCCGCTCGCGCAGGTCGGCGGGGATGTCCACGCGCTCCTCCGAGACGAGCATGGGCCGCAGCTGCAGCACGCCCAGGCGCGCGCGGCCGCGGACGGCCGGGTCCAGAGTGAGGGCGAACTCCAGTTCCACCTCGCCCTCCAGCGCCTCCCGCGACAGGGCCAGCAGGCGCAGGAGCGCGGCGTTCAGCGGCAGCGCGCCGTGGCGCAGCACGGGCGCGAAGTCCAGCACGCGCGGCCCGGCGGCCGTGAGGCCCGGGCGCAGCCGGCCCGACTGCGGGTCGTAGGTAGAGGCCAGCGGCGCGAGCACGCCGTCCTCCTCGGCAGTCTCAAGTTCATCGTGCAGCAGGTACTCGGTCTCGCGCAGCGGATCGTGCACGGGCGGCCGGCCCATGTTCACGGCCCAGAAGCCGGTCTGCGTGTTCTTGAGCAGGTCGTTCAGGGTTTTGAAGGGCGCGGGGCTCGCGGGCCAGGCGGGCGAGTAGCTCCAGGTCAGGCCGCCGTCGACGATCTGCCGCCCCAGGCCCAGGGCCAGGTTCACCACGCCGTCCTCGGGCCGCGCGTGGCCGAAGGGGTAGTGGTTGTGGGAGCGCGCCACGCCCGAGAGCGCCGGGTAGAAGCGGTCGCCGTGGCGGCGGCCCACGATCTCCTGCACCACCACGGCCATCTTCTCGTCGCGCGGGCCCACGCCCACGCGCTCGCGGTAGCGGCGCGCCGCGGCGAAGAAGGCGGAGGCCCAGATCAGCTTGACGCCCTCCACCAGTTGCCGGAAGCGGTCGGCGGCGCCCGCCTGGCCGCCGGGCACCATCTTGGTGGCGTAGACCCCGGCGAAGGGGTGGTGAAGGGCGTCCTCCAGCAGGCTCGAGGAGCGCAGGGCCAGCGGCTGGTGAACCAGGTCGGCCAGGGCGCGCAGGTCGCCGACGAAGGCGGCCGGCAGCTCGGCCTGCTGGAAGGCCAGGGCGAGGCGGTCGTCGGGCAGGCCCTCCAGCGCCACGGGCCAGAGGTCGTTCTCGTCCATGAAGCGGTCGAACAGCTCGGTGCTGAGCACGGTGAGCGTGGGGACGTCCACCGTGATGCCCGGCGCCTCGGCGGGATCCAGCCGATCGAGGATGCGCCGGCGGATGAGCTCCAGCCCCGTGGCCTTGCCCCCCAGCGCGCCCTCGCCCATGACGGTGAAGCGCTCGTCCGCGCCGAAGAAGCGCCGGCGGAAGGGCGGCAGCGTGCTCATACCCAGCGCCGCGCCCGGCAGGCCGCGGCCACGCGCTCCACGGCGAGCAGCAGCGCCGCCTCGCGCAGGTCCACGCGCGCGCGCTCGGCCAGGGCGCTCACGGCCTGGTAGGCCGAGGTGAGCGTGAGGTCGAGGCGGCCCAGCACCTCGTCGGCGTCCCAGGCGTAGTTGACCTCGCCCTGCACCTGCTCGAAGTAGCTGCAGACGAGCCCGCCGGCGTTGGCCAGCAGGTCGGGGAGCACGGCGACGCCCCGCGCGGCCAGGGCCGCCGCCGCACCCTCGCTCACCGCGCTGCCCGCCCCCTCCACCACCAGGCGCAGGGCCGAGTGCGTGCGCGCCACGTTGTCCTCGCGGAGCTGCTGCTCCAGCGCGGCCGGCAGGAGGATCTCCACCTCCTGCTCCAGCCAGGCGTCGCCGGGCAGCACGGTGTAGCCGAGCGCCTCGGCCCGGGCGGCGTCGATGCTCCCGTGCCGGTCGGTGATCGGCTCCAGCTCGCGCGGGTCCACCCCGGCCGGCTTCACGAAGGCGCGGGCCGCGCCGGCGGCGGCGTCCCAGCTGCTCACGCAGGTCACTGTGGCGCCGAGCTGGGTCAGCAGCTGCACGGCGTGACGGGCCACGGTGCCGTAGCCCTGCACGCTCACGCGCACGGCGTCCAGGCGCAGGTCGCGCTCGCGCAGCGCCTCGCGCAGCAGGTAGACGAGCCCGTAGCCCGCGGCCTGGGGGCAGCCCCGCGAGCCGCCGAGCACCAGGCCCTTGCCAGCCACCGCGCCGGGGGCGCGCGCGCCGCCCAGCGTCTCCAGCTCGTCCAGCAGCCACATCAGCTCGCGCTCGCCCACCATGACGTCCGGCCCCGGCACCAGGCGCCGCGCGCCCAGCGCCGCGCCGGCCTGGCGCGTCCAGCCCCGGGCCAGCGCCTCCGTCTCGTGGGCGCCGAGCCCGTGGGGATCGCAGATCACCCCGCCGGCGCAGCCGCCCAAGGGCAGGCCGAGGGCGGCCGACTGCCAGGTCATCCCCATGGCCAGGGCGCGCACCCGGTCGGCCGACTCCTGGGGGTGGAAGCGCAGGCCGCCCTTGGCGGGGCCGAGGGCGTCGCTGTGGAGGATGCAGAAGCCGCTGAAGATGCGCGGGCGGCCGTCGTCCAGGCGGACGGGAATGCGGAAGTGCAGCTCGAGGCGGGGGCTGCCGAGCAGCTCGCGCTCGGCCTCGCTGAGCTCGAGACGCCGGGCGGCGGCCTCGAAGCGGAGCTGGGCTTGGCGGAGAACGCTGGCCCCGGCGACAGCCACGCTGAACCCCCTCGCGACGGAGTGCCTTTCCTTGTGCCGCCGAAAATGTGCCTGGTCGCCATCCACCCATGTTCTTGGGCTGTGAACGCCGTTGTCACCCAGCATGCTGGGGGCCCGGGCGTCGAGACCGCCCTCGGAGACGGGCAGGCACATTTTCGGCGGCACAAGGAGCGGCTTTACAGAAGGTCATAAGGCCCTGCAAAGTTGGCAAGCGCAATCGGCCCCACGCCGGCCGGGAGCTTCGCCCATAGTGGCGACCCTTCGTGGCGGCGGATGAGGCGGCCGTCTCCTGCGCTTTGGGGGGTTTCAGCGACCATGGCGAAAACCGTCTACTACACGGCCGCCAGCCTGGACGGCTTCATCGCCGATGCCGGGCACGGCCTGGACTGGCTGCTGCAGTTCGGCGATCCCGAGGGCGGCGACTACGAGGACTTCATCGCCAGCGTCGGCGCGCTGGCCATGGGCGCCCACACCTACGAGTGGGTGCTGGCCAACGCGGTGCGACCGCCGGACGGCGAGGCCCAGCCCTGGCCCTACGCGCAGCCCTGCTGGGTCTTCAGCACGCGCAGCCTGCCGGACCTGCCCGACGCCGACCTGCGCTTCGTGCGCGGGGATGTCCGCCCCGTGCATCGTGACATGCTGGACGCCGCCGCGGGCAAGGACCTGTGGATCGTCGGCGGCGGCGAGCTGGCCGGACAGTTCCTGGATGCGGGCTTGCTGGACGCGCTGATCGTCACGATCGCGCCGGTCACCCTCGGCGCCGGCGCGCCGCTGCTGCCGCGGCGCGTGGCGACGCCGCCGCTGGAGCTGGTCTCGGCGCGGGCCTGGGGGGACGTCTTCGTCCGCTTGCACTACCGCGTGGCGCGGCCAATGGGCTAGAATCAAGGAGTCTCGCCGCCAAGGGAGTCTCGCCGTGCAGGCTGGCCGTGAATGGCAGCGCAGTCTCGGTGGCCCGGCGCTGGTTGCGCTGGTCCTGGGCGCGGTCCTGTCGGGTTGCGCCGAGTCGCGGATCCCCGGAGCCACCCGCTACGCGATCCACTACGCGGACACGCTCACCGTCGCCCTGGAGAGCGAAACGCCGTTCCTCGTGTTCGAGACGATCTCGGCCGGCGAGGCCGGCACGGCGCGCTACGACTCCACGATCTACTCCCTCTATGCGGGGGATTCGCTCGAGCTCCGGCTCGAGATCCGCGGCTACACCTACGAGCCCGACTCGCGCGCCGTCCTCGATCACCGCTGGGACGCCGACACGCTCTTCGTCTGGTGCGCCCTGGACCCGCCCCCGGGGCTCGGCTACGGGAGGGGCGGCGACCGCACGAGCCTGATACCTCCCTTCCTCTCGCCGGCGAGCGTGGTCGTCGTCGCGCCACTTGGCATTGGCATCGTGTACTGGGGTGAGCGATTCTACTAGGGCCGACCTCCCCGCCCCCACAGCCCCGGAGGCCCCCGCATGCGCAACCCGATCCTTCCCGCACTCGCCCTGCTCGCCGCGCTCAGCGCCGCAGCCGTCGCCTCGCCCTGCACCGACCAACCCGCGTGGCGGCAGTTCGACTTCTGGCTCGGCACCTGGAACGTCCTCGACGGCGACTCGCTGGTGGGCACGAATCGCATCACGCGCGACACGGGCGACTGCATCGTCCACGAGTCCTACGCCCAGGGCGACGGCTACACCGGCCGGAGCATCAACTTCTTCGACCCGGTGACGAAACGCTGGCGGCAGACCTGGGTGGACTGCCTGGGGAACGTCAGCGAGTTCTCCGGCGAGTACACGGACGGCGCCATGCGCTTCGAGGGTGAGTCGCACCGCGCGGGCGGCCAGCGCATCCTGCGCACGATGACGCTCTTCAACAATGCCGACGGCACCGTCCGCCAGGTCTCGCGCCAGTCGAAGGACGGCGGCGCGACCTGGACCGACGCCTACGACTTCACCTACGTGCGCGTCGAGTAGCGGCGATGCACGCCTTCCTCGAAGTCCGCTTCGCCCCCGCCCTCGAGGCCCTGCTGCCTCCGCCCGGCCGCCGCGCGCCGCTGCTCGTGGCCTGCTCCGGCGGCGGCGACAGCGTGGCCCTGGCCGCGCTCACGGCCGATGCCGCGCCGGCGCTCGGCGTGCGGGTCCATCTGGCCCACCTGGACCACGGCCTGCGCCCCGGGTCGGCCGCCGAGGGCGACGCCGTGGCCGACCTCGGCGAGCGAATGGGCCTGCCGGTGCTGCGGCGGCGCCTGGAGGTTCCGAACGAGGGCAACCTGGAGGCCGAGGCGCGTCGGGCGCGCTACGCCGCGCTGGGCGAGCTGGCGGCGGACTGCGGGGCGGGGGCCGTCCTCACCGGCCACACGGCCGACGACCGCGTCGAAACCCTCTGGCTCTGGCTGCTGCGCGGCACGGGCCTGAACGGTCTGACCCCTCTGCCCGCGAGCCGGGCGCTCGCCCCCGGTTCGCCCCTGCGAGTGCTGCGTCCGCTCCTCGACTTCCGCCGCGAGGAGCTGCGCGGCTGGCTGCGCGCCCGTGGGCTCGGCTGGGTGGAGGACCCCAGCAACGACGACCGGAGTCTCCGTCGCAATCGCATCCGGCACGAGCTGCTACCGCTGCTGGAGCGGGACTACGGCGCCAGGCCCGAGGCGGGCGCGAGTCGCCTGATGGCCCAGATGGCCGAGGTCGCCCGCTACCTGGACGCGCAGCTGGCCGCGGCTGGCCTCGACGACGAGGCCCTGCGGGCGCCGGTGCTCGATCGGCGGCTGCTCGCGGCCCTGCCGGCGGTCCTGGCCCGGCGCGCCCTGCTGCGTGCGCTCGGCGCGCGGCAGCGCTTCGATGGCGAGGCCGTCGAGCGCCTGCTCGCGCGCCTGCCGGAGCCCACGAACGCAACGGTGGAGCTGTCCGGCGGCTGGGAGGCGGCGCTCGTGGGGGACGCCCTCGTCCTTCGGCGCCGGGGCGAGCGGGGCGCCGTGCCCGCGGGACTGGTCCAGGCCGCGCTGCCCCCCGGGGGCATCGACCTCCCCCTGGCGCCGGCCCGTCTCGACCTGGGCGCCGGCTGGGCGCTCCAGGTCCGCTGGGGCGACGCCGCGGCGCCGGGGTCGCCGCGCACCGCCCACTTCGACGCGGATCGCCTCGACGGCCCCCTCCGCCTGGTGACGCCCCCGCCCCCCACGACCATGCGCACGCTCGGGGGCCCGGGCCGGCGCTCCCTGAAACGCTTCTTCAGCGACCACAGGATCCCCGGTGAATACCGGGAGCGCTGGCCGGTTCTGCTGGACAGCCACGCGCGCCCGCTCTGGCTGCCCGGGCTGGCGCGCAGCGACATCGCCCCCGTGACGCCGCAAACTCGCCGCTGCCTTTGTCTGGACCTGGAAGGTCCCAGTGCCTAGTATGTTGCGGATCGAGCGGCCACAGACACCGGCGCAGGAGGGGCCATGGCCCGGGCGGAGGAGAGAAAGCTGGCAGACGAGACCAAGGTTGCGCGCATCCTCCTGACGGAGAAGCAGATCCAGACGCGCGTGCAGGAGCTGGGCGCCGAGCTGGCCCGCCGCTACGAGGGGCAGCGTCCGGTGCTGGTGACCCTGCTGCGGGGCGGGTTCATCTTCCTGGCGGACCTGACCCGCGCCACCCGCATCCCCCACGAGGTGGACTTCATGCTCGTGCGCAGCTACGAGGGCGCGCACAGCAGCGGGACGGTGCAGATCGTCCAGGACCTGAGCAAGAACATCGAGGGTCGGCACGTGGTGCTGGTGGAGGACATCGTGGACACGGGTCTCACGCTGGCCTACATCCGCGAGCACCTGAGCCTGCGGAACCCGGCGAGCCTGATGGTGTGTTCGCTGCTGGACAAGCGCGACGCGCGCCAGGTGGAGGTGCCCATCGAGCTGGTGGGCTTCCCCATCGAGAACGAGTTCGTGGTGGGCTACGGGCTGGACTACAACCAGCTCTACCGCAACCTTCCCTACCTGGCGGTCATCGACCCCGATCAGGCCTGAGCGCCGCCCCCTGCGAGGGCGACGCGACGCGAAAGGACGAGGATGAGCGACAACGGCAAGCGGCCCGGACGCTCCGGCGGAGCCGGCCCCCAGATGCCGCGCCCGATGCGCACGATGAGCTTCTGGTTCCTCATGGTGATCCTGCTCTTCATCGCCGTACAGCTCATCAACTACGGCAAGCCGCAGGAATACCCCATCTCCTACACGCGCTTCATGGACGAGCTCGATGCGGACAACCTGAAGGAAGTGGACTTCGTCGGCGACACGGTGAAGGGGCGCTTCCGCAAGAGCGTGTCCATCACCCAGCACGGCGAGGCGGTGGAGGTGGAGCGCTTCACGCTGCACCTGCGCGACCCGGGCTTCGACATGCTCGAGGCCATCCGCAAGCACTCCACCGACACGCATCCGATCGTCATCACCACCAAGCCCGAGGGCGTGAACTGGTGGGGCACGCTGATCTACTGGGCGCCGATCCTGCTGCTCGTGCTGCTGTGGTTCTTCTTCATCCGCCAGATGCAGGGCGGCAGCAACCGCGCGTTCAGCTTCGGCAAGAGCCGCGCGAAGCTGGTGGGCGGCGACAAGCCGCGCGTCACCTTCGAGGACGTGGCCGGCGCCGAGGAGGCGAAGGTCGAACTCAACGAGATCGTCGAGTTCCTCAGCGACCCGAAGAAGTTCAAGCGGATGGGCGCGCGTATCCCCCGCGGCGCGCTGCTGGTGGGACCGCCCGGCACGGGCAAGACGCTGCTCGCCAAGGCCGTGGCCGGCGAGGCGCGGGTGCCCTTCTACTCGATGAGCGGCTCGGACTTCGTGGAGATGTTCGTCGGCGTGGGCGCGAGCCGCGTGCGCGACCTCTTCGAGCAGGGCAAGAAGAACGCCCCCTGCATCATCTTCGTGGACGAGCTCGACGCCGTCGGCCGCCACCGCGGCGCCGGCCTGGGCGGCGGCCACGACGAGCGCGAGCAGACCCTCAACCAGCTGCTCGTGGAGATGGACGGCTTCGACACCAGCGAGGGCGTCATCCTGCTGGCGGCCACCAACCGCCCTGACGTGCTCGACCCGGCGCTGCTGCGCCCGGGCCGCTTCGACCGGCAGATCGTGGTGGACATGCCCGACGTCAAGGGCCGCGAGGGCATCCTGCGCGTGCACATGCGCAACGTGCCGGTGGCGGACGACGTCAACGTGAAGGTGCTCGCCCAGGGCACGCCGGGCCTGAGCGGCGCGGAGCTGGCGAACATCGTCAACGAGGCGGCGCTGCTCGCCGCGCGGCTGAACCACGACAAGGTCTACATGGTGGACTTCGACGAGGCCCGCGACAAGGTGATGATCGGCCCCGAGCGCCGCAGCCGCGTGCTCAGCGACGAGACCCGCCGCAAGACGGCCTACCACGAGGCGGGCCACGCGATCCTCGGCTGCGAGCTGGAGCACGCCGACACTCTGCACAAGGTCACGATCGTCGCGCGGGGCATGGCCGGGGGCGTCACGCACTTCCTGCCCAACGAAGAGAAGCTGATGTACCGCGACCGCGACTACCTGCTCGACCAGATCACCATGGCCCTGGGCGGCCTGGTGGCGGAGAACCTGGTCTACGGGCGGCACACCAGCGGCCCGCAGAGCGACATCCAGCGCATCACGAGCATCGCGCGCACCATGGTGACGCGCTGGGGCATGAGCGACACGCTCGGGCCCATCGCCTACGGCGAGAACGAGGAGATGGTCTTCCTCGGCCGTTCGCTCCAGCACCATCAGAACTTCAGCGAGCGCACGGCGCAGCTCATCGACGAGGAGGTGCGCCGCCTCGTGGACAGCTGCCTGCAGCGCGCGACGGAGATCCTGCGCGAGCAGCGCGCGGCCCTCGACGCCCTCGCCGACGCCCTGCTCGAGCGCGAGACGCTGACGGGCGACGAGGTGCTCATGGTCATGCGCGGCGAGACGCTCCCGCCCTTCGACCGCGACGCCGCCGAGGCGGCCCGCCGGCGCAAGGAGGAGCAGGAGGTCAGCCGGGGCGAGCGCATCGACCAGGTGCTCGAAGAGGCCCGGCGCCGCGAGCACGGTCCGGACGGCAACGGCGACGGCGGTCAGCTCGATCTGATCCCCGACGGAGACCGTGCCGGCTCGGAAGGTCCCGAGCGCTCGAGCGACTGAGGTGGCGGTGGACCCCGGCCCCGGAGCTCCCGCCCTGCCGAAATCCTTGACCCTGCCCCGGGGCGCGCTTAGTTTCGAGCGCGCGCCGCGGATCATGGGCATCCTGAACGTCACCCCCGACAGCTTTTCCGACGGCGGGCGCTGGGCCGATCCGGCCCGCGCCGTCGAGCAGGGCCTCCGCCTCGTGGACGAGGGCGCCGCGATCCTGGACGTGGGCGGCGAGTCCACCCGTCCGGGGGCGCGGCCCGTGCCCGCGGACGAGGAGGCGCGCCGGGTCGTCCCGGTGATCCGGGCCCTGGCGCGCTCGACCGACGTCCCCGTGTCCGTGGACACGCGCAAGGCGTCGGTGGCCGCGGCCGCCCTGGAGGCGGGCGCGCAGATCGTGAACGACATCTCCGCCCTAGGTGATCCGGCCATGGCGGGCACGGTGGCGGCGAGCGGGGCGGCCCTGGTGCTCATGCACATGCAGGGAAGTCCCGAGACCATGCAGGATGATCCCCGCTACGGCGACCCCGTGGCGGAGATCGCCGACTGGCTGGCCGGGCGCCTCGCTGCGGCGCGCGACGCGGGCATCGCCGGCGACCGGCTGGTGGCGGATCCGGGCCTCGGCTTCGGCAAGCGCCTGGAGGACAACCTGGCCATCCTGCGCCGCCTGGAGGAACTGCACGCCCTGGGCGTGCCCCTCCTGGTGGGCGCGAGCCGCAAGTCCTTCCTCGGCCGGCTGACGGACGAGCCCGACCCCACGCGTCGCCTCGCCGCCAGCCTGGCGGCGGCGGGGCGCGCCGCCGAGGCGGGGGCACGGATCCTGCGAGTGCACGACGTGGAGGCCACGCGGCGCTTCCTCGCCGCCTGGCTGGCCCTGAACCCGGGGTCGACGCCATCGACCCGTGAGCGCAGCGAGAAAGGCGCGCCTTGAACGAGCTCCTGTTCACCGTCCTGAACGTGCTGGACATCCTCGTGGTGGCCTTCATCTTCTACCGCCTCTACATCCTGGTGCGCGGCACCCGCGCCGCGCTCATGCTGAACGGGTTCCTCGTCATCCTGATCGCCAGCCTCCTGGCCCAGTGGATCGGCCTGACCACGCTCAACTGGATCCTCAGCAACCTGCGCACGGTGTGGGTGATCGCGTTCATCGTCCTGTTCCAGCACGAGCTGCGCAGCGCGCTGGCCCAGCTGGGACGGAACCGCATCGTGGGCCTCTTCCTCAAGGTCGAGAAGGACGTGGGCTACATCCAGGAGATCACCCGCGCCGTCGAAGGGCTCGCGCGCTCGGGCCTGGGCGCGCTGATCGTGCTCGAGCGCGAGATGGGCCTGCGCAACTACGCCGAGAACGGCGTGCTGGTGAACGCGGCGGTGAACGCGGATCTCATCGAGACGATCTTCACGCCGCCCTCGCCACTGCACGACGGCGCCGTGATCGTCAACGAGGGCACGCTGGTGGCGGCGCGGGTCATTTTGCCGCTGTCCCAGGACCCCAACCTCAGCCGCGTGCTGGGCACGCGGCACCGGGCGGCCATCGGCATCACCGAGGAGACCGACGCCCTCGTGGTGGTGGTGAGCGAGGAGACGCGCACCATCAGCCTGGCCGAGGCGGGCATGCTCGAGCGCGACCTCGACGTGGCCGGCCTGCGCAAGATGCTCATCGCCAAGCTCCAGCCCGAGGCCAGCGAGCGCGGCGCCGCCGCCTGACCCCACGACAGAACCCGGATCCGGCGGGGTGACGCACCCCGACGGGCGGACCGGAAGGCAGCGCTCCGGTCCTCGCGCTGGACCCCGGCGCGACGGCGACGGGCGGACGTCCGGCCGAGGCCGGTCCCCCACGCCACGCCCAGCACCGGCCGCGCCCGAAGGCGGCGGGTCCAGCGGCCCGGCGAAAGCGGCGCCACGCCCGCAGGGCGATTCCTCCCAGATCCCCCTGCACCCTGGGCCGCTCGCCCGCCGGATCCGGCAAGGCCACGGTCGGACAGGCGGCGGGCCCGGTGCGAGCCGGGCCGCGGGCCGCCCGTCCGTGGGAGAGCGCCAGGCCGCGAGCCGCGCTGCTGAACCGTCGGCGATTGCCGGTGCCTGTCGCCTGACGCCCTCCACGCGCGGGACATTGCAGGCGGCGGACCAGGGCGGCGGGCCCGGGGAAGTCCTGCGCCTGCGTCAGTTGCGCGCGCGGCGTGGAGGCGGGGGCGCGGGGGGCGTCAACCGGCGGGCGCGGCGCGCGGGCGCGCTGTCCACGGCGGCGGCGGAGCGCGTCGAGGGGCTTGAGTCCGCCCGGCCAAGGCGCTAGGGTAGGGCGGCTCGTCCCCGGGCCGGCCGGGTTGGCGAGCGACGACCCGAGCGTCCGCGCGGCCGCCAGCGAGGTTTCCATGCGTCTGCAGCCCAAGCCCAACAGCGCGGTCCTGGCCGCCCTGCTCGTCACCGCGGTTCTGGCCCTCTTCCTCGGCGCCTGCGAGGAGAAGGTGAGCACGCCGGGCGTCCACGTGATCACGCCCGACAGCCTGCGCGGCACCATCGGCGACACGCTCGTCTTCCTCGGCGTCTACACCGGCGCCCCCGGTGACGTGGCCCGCCACTCCTGGGACTTCAACTCCGACGGCATCTTCGACGCCGAGTGGGTGAACCCCGGCTTCGGCGGCGACAGCGTCGCGGTGATCCACACCTACTCCCGCGCGGACGACTACGTGGCCACGCTGCAGGTCACGACCGTGCAGAACCGCCTCTACCGCGCGACCACGCCGGTGGCGGTGACCGACGGCGTCCCGCTGCTCACCGCGAGCGCGCCGGACACGGTGGCCTGCGGCGAGACCTTCACGCTCGTGGGCCACGCCGAGGACGACGCCGGCCGCCGCGCCTTCTGGGACCTGGGCGGCGACGGCAACGCCGAGCTCAGCCAGACCTACACCGACAGCATCACGCTCGCGCTGGACGTCACCTACGACGAGCCCGGCCGCTACCTCGTGGTCTTCGGCGCCAGCGACAACGACGCGCACGTGGAGCGCCTCACCCTGACCGTCATCGTCGGCTCGCCGCCGGCCTGGGTGAGCGGCGCCTCGCTCGCCGAGGCGCGCGCCGATCAGGCGGCGGCGGCCTGGAACGGTCGGCTCTACGTCTTCGGCGGACGTCACGGCCGCGGCGTGGTGGGCAGCACCGAGATCTACGACCCCGGCAGCGACAGCTGGAGCGCGGGCAGTCCGCTGCCCTCGCCGCGCTGGGGCGCGCGCGCCCTGACCATGGGCGATCTCATCTACGTGATGGGCGGCGTGACGGTCACCGACAGCGTCTTCCCGAAGGTGGAGATCTACGACCCGGCCGCCGACAGCTGGACCACCTTCCCCGACCTGCCCAAGCACCGGATGCCCACCCGCAAGCGGGGCTTCGCGGCGCTGCGCGTGGGCGGCACCACCGCCTGCTGCGACTCGATCATGCTCTTCGGCGGCATCGGCGCGACGGGCATCAACGACACCACGCTGATCTACAACACCGTCAACGACTCCTTCTCCATGGACGTCACCCACTTCATGGGGCAGACCCGCGCCTGGCTGGGCGGCGCCACCGCCTGGGACACGCCGGAGCAGCTGGACGGCAAGCTCTTCTCGGTGGGCGGCACCACCGACGGCGCCACGCCCAGCGCCCGCATCGAGAGCTACAATCCCTTCAGCGACTTCTGGCGCAACGAGATGGCCATGCCCACCGCCCGGGTCGCGCCGGCCGCGGCCTTCCTCGAGGGCAAGCTCTACGTCCTGGGCGGCAGCACGGGCGTGAGCGGCGCCAGCGACGTCGGCGAGGTCTACAGCCTGGCCCAGGAGCGCTGGGACGCCCTGCCCGCACTGCCCGCCCCCCGCAGCGGGGCCAGCGCGGTGGAGCTGGAGGGCCGGATCTACCTGATCGCCGGGGCCACGCCGGCCACGTCCACCTACCACGTGGAGGGCAGCCGCGATCTCCAGATCCTGCTGCCCTGGCGCTGCGGCCCGTGATTGCGATTTCTTGATCCGTTCCGTTGTCGATTTCCACGCCAACTCGCACCATACGGCACGCTGATCGCATCCGATCCGTGGGCACAGGCCGGTGGGCTGGGGCCGCCGTTGGGCGACATCTCAGGGGATTCCGTTGACGGACAAGCAGTTACAGGACAAGCTGCGCATCGAGCTCATCGGGCGCGGGCACGCCGAACTCCCGGCCTTCCTGGAGGCGCTGCCCCGTGACTCGGGCTGGCCGCCGAATACCGTCCTCTCGCTGACCGACCGGGAGCCCACGGAGTTCGAGCGGGCGGAGCGCTACGTGGCCGCCTTCGCCGACGGCGCCATCGTCGGCGCGCTCAGCCTGCACCCGGCGGCGGCGGGCAACTACCACCGGATGCACAACCTGCACTTCCACATCGACATCCTCCCCGCCTGGCAAGGCAAGGGCGTGGGCACGGCGCTGATGCGGCGGCTCATCGACCACGCGCGGGAGGAGGGCTTCTGGCGCATCTACCTGGGCACCCTGTCCTGGAACCAGCGCGCCCTGGAGCTCTTCGGCCGCTTCGGCTTCCGGGTGGAGGGCATCAGCCGCGCCGCCTACCGCGTGAAGACGCGCACCGGCGAGGACTACTTCCTCGACGGCCTCGGCATGGCGCTCTGGATCGGCCCCCGCCTCGAGATGAAGCCCGGCGACTGGCGCCTGACCACGATCCGCGAGGAACCCATCGAGGACGAACCCTGCTTCGACTGCGACGGCGAACTCGACACCCGGGAGCTCGTCGCGCTCTACGAAGCGGTGGGCGACCAGCGGCACCGCTTCCCGCGGATGGTCAAGGGCGCCTGGCGCAACAGCGACCTCGCCGTGACCGCGCGCGTGAACGGACAGCTGGTGGGCATCGCGCGGGGCATCACCGATCGCGCCACGACCTTCTTCGTCTGCGACGTGATGGTCCACCCCGAGCACCAGGGCCGCGGCTACGGCACCGAGCTCATGCGCCGCCTGGTGGAGCCCTTCAAGGACATCTACCAGATCGTGCTGCTCACCGACCCCCAGACCCTGCCCTTCTACACGCGGCTCGGCTATATGCACTGGCAGAGCGCCGCGCTGCAGATGCACCCGCCCCGTCCGGAAACCGTCTAGCGCGATTCCCGGTGGCGCTCCGGCCGCCCTTTGCTAGAGTGCGGCATGCTCTTCAACTCCCTCGCCTATCTCCTCTTCCTGGCGACGGTGCTGCTGCTCTGCCTCGCGCTGCCGCGGCGCTGGCACTGGCCGGTGCTGCTCGCGGCCTCCTACGCCTTCTACATGAGCTGGAATCCGGCCTACGTGCTCCTGCTCGTGTTCTCCACGCTCACCGACTACGCGGTGGCGCGCGGGCTGGCCACGCAGCGCGAGCCCGCGTCGCGGCGGCTGCTGCTGGGCGCGAGCCTCGTCGTGAACCTGGGCCTGCTCTTCACCTTCCGCTACTGGCGCTTCTTCCGCGAGACGGCCCAGCTCGCCGCCGGCGCGCTCGGCCTGCACTGGCAGCTGCCCGACAGCCACCTGCTGCTGCCGGTGGGCATCAGCTTCTACACCTTCCAGACGCTCGGCTACAGCATCGACGTCTGGCGCGGCGAGCTGCCCCCGGAGCGACACCTCGGCCGCTTCGCGCTCTACGTGAGCTTCTTCCCGCAGCTCGTGGCCGGTCCCATCGAACGGGCGCGCCGGCTGCTGCCACAGCTCGCCGACCCGCCGCGGATGCACTGGGCACTGGCGGCCGAAGGCGGCGAACGCATCCTCTGGGGCCTCTTCAAGAAGACCGTCATCGCCGACCGCCTCGGCCTCTACGTCGACGCGGTCTACGGCAACCTGGCGCGCCACGACCCGGCCAGCCACCTGCTCGCCACCTGGCTCTTCGCGCTGCAGATCTACTGCGACTTCTCCGCCTACTCGGACATCGCCATCGGCTCGGCGCGCCTGCTGGGCTACCGGCTGGAGGAGAACTTCCGCAGGCCCTACTTCAGCGAGGGGATGGTCGCGTTCTGGCGGCGCTGGCACATCAGCCTGTCCACCTGGCTGCGGGACTACCTCTACATCCCCCTGGGCGGCAGCCGCCGCGGCGAGCCGCGCACCCTGCTGAACCTGGGCATCACGATGCTGCTGGGGGGACTCTGGCACGGCGCGAACTGGACCTTCGTCATCTGGGGCGCCTACCACGGCGCGCTGCTGGCGCTGGCCCACCTGTGGCGGCGCGCGCGCATCCCCGCGCTGCCGGGGCGCTGGCTGCGGGTCGCCCTCACCTTCCAGCTCGTGAGCGTGGGCTGGGTGTTCTTCCGCGCGCCGGATCTCGGCGGCGCGCTCCGCGTGCTGGCCGGCTGGGCCGGGGCGCGCGGCGCCTGGGGGCCGCCCTTCGTGGATCCGAACACGCTGGCCCACGCCGCGCTGGGCCTGGCGCTGCTGCTGCTGGTGGAGCTGGTGCAGGAGCGCAGCCGGGGCGAGACGGCCTGGATCCTCGGGCGCCCCGCCTGGGCGCGCTGGGCGGCGAGCTACGGGCTCGTGCTGGCCATCGTGCTCTTCGGCGTGGAGCAGGGCGCGCAGTTCATCTACTTCCAGTTCTGACGGGAGGCCGCGTGCGCGCTGTTCGTCCCCTCGCCCTGCTGCTGCTCTTCGCGGCCGCGCTCGTCGTCACGGACCGGGCGCTGACGCCACCACTCGCGCGGCTCTTCGCCGAGACGCGGGTGGGCATCGTCGCCGGGCAGGCCAACCTGGCCCTCGCGCACCGCGACGCCGACCTGCTCGTCTTCGGCAGCTCGCGCGCGGTCTACCAGGTCGACCCGGACGTGCTCGCCGCGCGGCTGGGACTCAGCGCGCAGAACGCGGGCAACCGCGGCCAGGGCGTGCGCTACGCGCGCGGCCTCGAGGCACTCCTGCTGGAGCGGGGCTCGCGGGCGAAGGTCTTCGTGCTGGTGCTGGACTTCGAGGATCTCTGGAGCGAGGACAGCGAGCGGCTTCAGGCCCTGGCGCCCTTCTGGGGCGAATCGCCGGTGCTGGACGCCCTGCTGGTCCAGCGAGGACCCTTCGAGCGCCTCAAGCTGGCGTCCGGCCTCTACCGCTACAACTCGATGCTCCTGCCGATGCTCGCCCATCGGCTGCGGCCCGACCCGGGCGCCGACGCCGCGAACGGCTTCCTGCCCCTGCCCCCTCGGGTGGGGCCGCTGGGGCGGGCCGGCGCGCCCGGGGGCGCCGACCCGGGTCCCCCGGTGCCGGACGTGCTGGATGCCTACCGCGGCTTCATCCGCGACGCGCGCGCCGCGGGCAAGGCCGTGCTCTTCGTCACGGCGCCGCGCTGGCGCCCCGACGGGCTGTCCACCAAGCAGGTCCTGGGACGTCGCCTGCTCGCCAGCCTGGCGCGCGCGGAGGGCGCGGCCTACGTGGCCATCGACCAGACGACCTGCGGGGATTTCGAGGACCCGTCCCTGTGGTGGGACGTGACGCACCTGGACGCCGAGGGCGCGCGGCTCTACTCGTCGCTGCTGGCGGACGCGGTGGCGGCGCTGCTCGCCGACGACGAGCGCTAGACGCCCACCACGAGGCGTTCCTCGTCGCTGTCCTTGTCGTCCACGAGCGCCTCCGGCTGGCCCAGCACGTCGCGGTAGACGCCCTCCACGCGCAGCGCGATGGCGTTCCAGTCCAGGTCGCGCGCCTTGGCGCGGCCGCGCTCGCCGTAGCGGCGGCGCGACTCGGGCGAGTCGATGAAGTACTTCAGCGCCTCGCCCAGGGCCCGCGCGTTGCCGGGCTGCACGAGGAGCCCGTCGCGGCCGTGGGTGACGACGTCGCGGTAGCCCTCGATGTCGAAGCCCACCACGGGCAGGCCCGCGGCCATGGCCTCCAGCAGCACCATGCCGAAGCTCTCGCGGCCCAGGCTCGGCGCGCAGAAGATGTCCGCCGACGCGTAGTACCCGGCCAGCTTGCTGCGCTTGGTGACGGGACCGAGGAAGTGCACGCGGTCGCGGACCTTGCGCGAGAGGCTGCGCTCCACGCGGCGGCGCCCCGGCCCGTCGCCCACCACCAGCAGCTCCACGTCGTCGCGCTCGGCGCCGATCTGCGCGAAGGCCTCGAGCAGGTGCGGCAGGCCCTTGCGCTTGACCATCGCGCCCACGAAGAGGATGCGCAGCTTGCCGGGCTCGAGGCCGGGCAGGGTCAGGCTGTCGGCGCTGGCGAAGAGGTCGTAGTCCACGCCGTTGGGAATGATGCGATAGTCGCCGGGAAAGAGGCGCTCCACCGGGCGCAGGGCCGCCGCGCTCACCGGCACGCGGATGTCCACCTTGCGCAGCAGCCGCCGCAGCGGCAGCTGGAAGGCCTCCACCAGCATGTCGCGCGGGTAGTAGCTGTGGAAGGTCGCCACCACGGGACAGCGCGCGTGGCGCAGCGCGAGATGCGTGAGCGTCGGCTGCAGCGGGCTGTGCAGGTGGAGGACGTCGAAGTCCTCCTCCTCGAGCAGGGCCTTCATCTCCCCGCCCAGCCGCCAGCCCAGGCTGAAGCGCGACAGGCTGTTGTTGTAGCGCACCGGAACGCTGCGGCCCAGGCGCAGGACGCGCGGACCCAGGTTGTTGCTCTCGCCGCGCATGTGGCTGGTGATCACGGTGACGTCGTGCCCGCGCTCCTTGAGCGCGTTGCCCACGGCCCGGATGTGCTCGCTGACACCCCCCCACAGCGGGTAGTAGAACTCGCTCACCACACCGATCTTCATCAGGCCGCGGCTCCTTTCATGCGCCCGGACGGGGCAGGCCAGGCCGGGGCGTCGCCGTCGTGCAGAGGATACAGCACGCACCACTGGCCGGGGTCGTCGGCGATGGCCGTCCCCAGCGCGCGCGCGAAGGCCGTCACGGGGTCGGTCTCGGCGGCGAGGGGCGGCAGCACCTTGATAACATAGCCGCCGCGCTCCCGCAGCAGAAAGATGGGCAGCAGCGTCGCGCCCGAGCGCCGCGCGAGCTCGATGCCCGCCGTGGGCAGACGCCGCGCGCCGCCCAGCATGGGCACGGCCCGCACGCCGACGCCGGCGTCGGTACCGCGTCCGAAGACGCGATCGGCGAGCACGCCCAGCATCCCGCCCTGCTTGAGGTAGCGATAGAGCGTGAGGCCCGAGCCCTCGGCGTGCAGCGTCGCCACGCCGCCGGCCGCGCGCATGGCGATGAAGAACGCCGACAGCGCCGGGGGCTCCAGGCGCTCGGCCAGCGCCGCCGGCGACGGAATGTGCCGCGCCGCCCAGCGGCTCAGCAGATCCCAGTTGCCCAGGTGCGCCGTCAGGAAGCAGATGCCGCCCTTCGCCAGCGCGCGCTCCAGGTGCTCGCCGCCCTCCACGCGGATGCGCCGCTCCAGGCGCTCGATGCGGCGCGGGTCCGCGCCGAGGTGGAGCAGCTCGGCCCAGTAGCGGCCGTAGCAGGCGAAGACGTCGCCGGGACGCGCCGAGCGCCCGCCCGCCGCGGCCACCGCCGCCAGGTTCGCGGCCACCACGCGGCGGCGCGGCGAGAACCGCCCGCCCAGGCGCCACAGGCCCGCGGCCGCGGCTCCCAGCAGCGGGAGAGGCAGGACGCGGGCCACGAGCAGGCCGAGGCGGAGGGCGATCAGGGTGGACACGTTCGCTCCCGTTGCCGGAGGGCGATGCGGCTGCAAAAAGGGCCTCCCCGGCCGGGGGAGGCCCTTCGAGCCACGAGGACTACTGGATGCTCACGAGCTTGCGGCTGACGGTCTCCGTCCGCCCACCCGACGTGGCCTCCACGCGCGCGAAGTAGACGCCGCTGGCGACGCGGCGGCCGCTGTCGTCCGCGCCGTTCCACCCGTACTGGTGGTAGCCCGCGGCGAGCGACTGGCCCTCCACGATCGTCCGCAGCAGACGGCCCGCGGGATCGTAGATGCGCAGGCTCACGCTGGCGTCGCTGTCGGTGCTGAAGGCGATGTTCGTGAACGGGTTGAAGGGATTCGGGAAGCTGCGCAGGCCGTCGAGCAGGCGCCCGGCCGGCGTGCCGTCCTCGACGCCCGTCGCCGTGCCCAGGTCGCCCGTGCCGCCGGACTCGTGATAGCGCTCGGCGAACTCCTGCAGGTACATGTTGGCCACGCCCTGATCGTGGATGATCAGCGTGTTCTCGTCGTTGTAGCCGTCGGCCGCGAAGCTCCAGTTGTGGCTGCCGGTCACGACGAGCGGGTCGAGAGACGGGTTGTTGACGTCCACGATCATGTACTTGTGGTGCAGCAGGCGCGTGCTGGGCAGCGGCGTGTCCACCCAGACGTCCGCCGGGATGTCCCAGGCGTAGGCGCTGCAGGGATCGCCGGCCATCTCGTAGTACATGCTGCCCTGGGTGCAGTCGCCCAGGCCCTCGTCGAAGACGCCGCGGATCTCCAGGTTGCCGCCCAGCGCCGCGCGCCGGTTGTACATCTCGTCCGAGAGGTTGTAGTTCGTGAAGGCCAGGATCGCGAAGTAGATCGAGGCGTCGGCGCCGGCCGCCGTGCGCTCGAGCTGGGACTCCACCGCGTCGCTGGGGCTCATGTACTGCTCGATGCGCAGGCCGTTGATGCGGAACTCGTGGGGCGTGTTGTCGGTCTTGCGCGAGCCGAGGGCCGCCGTGCTGGCGTTGGCCGTCTGCGTGTCGCTCCCCCACATCTCGTTGAACTCGAGCGTGTAGGACTGGGCGAGGCCGTAGTCCTTGATGTCGAGGCCGTTGTTCACGTCGTCGCTGCCGGCCACGCTCATGTTGCCGCTGCCGGTCCAGACGCGATCGTTGTACTTGTCGCCGTCGCGGCCATCGATGACCACGAACTTGTTGTGCATGATGCCGTAGCCGTCACCCGCGCCGTGGTTGCCGCCGAAGGTGCTGACGATGTAGGGGATGCCGAAGCCGGCGCAGTAGTCGGCCGCGGCCGTCGAGTTGCCCGCGTCGATGATGATGCGCACCTGGCAGCCCCGCTGGTGGGCGGCCACGAGGGCGTCGCGGACGTTGGTCAGGCTGAAGCTGTAGAGCGCGGCGTCCACGGAGGACTCGGCGCCGTTGATCAGCGCGGTCAGCAGGGAGCTCAGGTTCTGGCTCGCGGGGACCTCGTTGCCGGGGTCGGCGTAGGACGGATCCGTCGTGAAGCTCATGTAGACGTGCAGCTCGCCCGGCTGGTCGCTGGCCGTGGCCAGGAGCTGGTCCTGTCCGTAGCGGGTGCCGTCGACGTCGCTGCTCTTGGCGCGGAAGTGCAGGATGCTGTTGGGATCGAGGCTGCCGAGCGCGATCGTGTGGGTCAGCTCGCTGGCGCCGGCGTCGCCGGCGGTGAAGCCGTAGTTCGCGTCGGGACCGTACTCGATCTCGCTCGAGCCGGGCGTGGCCGTCTCGAAGTAGAGCGTCGCGCCGGTGCTGGACAGGTCGATCACCTGCACGGGGCCGTTGATGGGCGGGCCGGGCTGGGTGGGGATCACGTCGGAGGCGAAGCGCGGCACCAGCTCGTAGCCGCTCGTGTAGGGCGACGTGGTGTCGTACTGCTTCAGGATGCCGATGCAGCTGAAGTTCGCGCCGGGATCCGGGCTGCCGTTGGCGCTGGTGTCCTTGTCGATGAAGAGCAGGATGTCGTCCGTGCCGTCGGTGACGGTGATGGAGCTGTTGCTGCCGATCGGCGCGGTGGGCCAGGTGCCGCTCACGATGGTCAGGCCATCGATGCGCACGAGGCGGCCCTCGTTGACCTCATCGTGCGTCACCGAGTCGAAGGTGGCGTTGAGATCGGCGCAGGTGATCAGCGTCGGCGCGGGCACCGGATAGCCGGGCGCGTGCGTGACGATCTCGAAGGGCAGCACGCCGCCGCTGCTCAGCTCGGTGAGGCCGTTGAACTGGGTGACCTTGGCCGTCACCGTGATGCTGTCGCCCAGGGCGAGGCCGTAGCTGCCCGCGGCGCCGCTCACGAAGACGTTCACGCCGCCCGTGGGGTCCTGCAGGTACACCTCGAGGTTGAAGGTGCTGTAGGTGTTGTTGGGACTGGTGACGATACCGCTCACCGTCACGTCCTGGTTCAGGAGCGTGGGCACGCCGTTCGCGGTGTTGGCGTGGACGTCGACGATGTCGATGGCGAAGGCCATCGCCGGCAGGGCAAGGACGAGGATCCCGGTGAGGATCTGGAGGCTCCTCAAGCGCATTCTGGCTCTCCAACGGCTGGGGATGAACGGTGGACGGCAGCGGGGCCGTCGCCTGCCCGCGACATGGGCAGGACTGTCAATTATAACAAACGGGACCCGGAACGCGCCAGAGCCACTGGGCGGGATTCAGCCGGTCGTGCGCAGCCGCCGGTCGAAGCGCCAGCGCAGCCCCAACTCGACCTGCCAGCCGCTGCCCGGGACCCTGCCCGCCGCGTCCGCGGGCCAGAGCCCGCTGCGCTCCACGCGCGTGACGGCGCAGGACGTGTCCACGCGCCCCGCCAGCGGTCCCGGCCAGCCGGCGCGCTCCCAGACCACCCGGTACAGGCGCTCCACGGAGCGGTCGCCCACCAGCCAGGCCTTGTCGTCCTTCTTGACGTGGATGAAGCCGAAATCGGCGCCGCGCAGGCTGTCCACCAGGCCCCAGCGGCTCTGCTCGAACTCCAGGGTGAGGCGGCCCCAGTCCGCCGGGGGCAGGCGCAGGGCGGCGTGGAGGTCGTCGGCGTTGGGGCCGAGCCAGTGCCCGAGGAGGCGGCCCTCGTCCAGGCGGTCGTCGCGCACGAAGGCGCGGCGGATGTCGCCATCGTGGTGAAAGTAGACCTGGGGATCGAGGTGGGCGTACTCGAGGTCCAGGTCCGCGCCGGCCAGGCCCAGCGGGTTGGCCCAGCGCAGGCCGACGAGCTCGCCGAAGCTGGAGATGCCGGGGTTGTCGCCGGCGGCGCTCGCCACGTCGAGGCTCACCAGGCGGTCCAGCAGGAACTCGCCGTAGAGCGTCACCGGCGGCAGGTCCGCCCTGAAGTCGAGGCCCACCACCTTCTTGTCGTCCGTGCCGCTCTGGTCGTAGATGTCCTGCGTGATCGCCACCAGGAAGCCCACCGGGTTCAGGTAGCCCAGATCGATGCCCCGCCCGCCATAGGTCGCCGCCTCGTAGAGGCCCACCGTCACCGGTCCGGGCGGCCGCAGCTCGAAGCGGTGGATGGCCACGTAGGCCTCCCCGGGCACCCAGACCTCGGTGGAGTCCGGCGGATAGGGCTCGCCGGGGATGTAGCTCGGCGGATTCGGTCCGCGCTGGGTCTGCGCGAAGAGGGTGGCCCCGGCCAGGTAGCGCGTCTCGAAGTTGAAGCTGAAGCCGTCCAGCGGGAAGGGGTTCTCCGACAGGAAGAGGCTGCCCCGCCGGCCCTGCCCCCAGCGGCGGTCCTCGCGCCCCACGCGCAGCTCGGCCCAGTCCGTCCCCCAGCCGATCACCGCCCGGTCCAGCCGCGCGCTCGGCTCCTGGGTGATGTCCCCGGCCGAGGCCGGCAGGTTGTCGACCCAGTGGCCGTCGCCCGCGCCGCGGGTGAAGCGGCTGTAGTCCTCGTAGAAGTGGAGCTGCGCGCTGAGACGGCCCTCGAGTTCGCCGTCCAGGGAGAGCTGGAAGGCCCCCTTTCGCCGGGGCCGGCGCGAGGTCAGGGCGAGCGAGTCGAGGTCCGTCGGCCCGCCGAGGACGTTCAGCGCCGCGCCCAGCTCCCAGAGCGCCGCGGGGCCGTCGGCGCCGGCGGGCGGCGCGCCGTCCAGGTCCCAGGCGTCGCGCAGGGCGAGCAGCGCATCCAGTCGGCGGCGGTCGGCGGGGGCGAGCGCGTCGCGGTGGGCGGCGACGGCGTCGATCGCCGCGGCCAGACGATCCCGCCGCACCGGCCGCAGCTCCAGGCTGCCCTCCCAGAGCCCCAGCGCCCGGAAGTGCTCCAGCGCGTCGTAGACGTCCCCGTCCGGCCCCACGCGCAGGCTCCCCTGGGCGAAGGCCGTGACGCAATCTGCAACGCTGAGGAAGAGCAGGAGTGCAAGGTGGACGATGGGAACGCGCAAGGAGGCCTCCGGAGGCATGCGGGCGCCCGCCCGCGTGAAGCGCGGCGAGTCTAGCCGCAAGTCGGCCTGCGCTCAACCGGTACCCAATGGAAAAGCCGCCCCGCGCGCGGAGCGGCCAGGAATTCGCGACGACGGCGGGGCGCCTCCCTGCTCTCCCGCCGCCGAAGCGGAAAACTCCTAGGAGTTGACTTCCATGGCGAGCCAGCGGTCCAGCACGCTCTTGAGGAAGCGCCACTCGCTGCCGACCTTCTTCGCCGGGATCTTGCCTTCCTTGGCCAGCCGGCAGACGGTCTTCACGTGCATCTTCAAATACTCGGCTGCCTCGACGGAGGTCAGCACCGGAGAAACCTGCTCCTCGGTTCCCACATAGATGTTCGAGTATTCGCTTTCCTTCCAGTCGGACATCGGTTTCTTCCTTCTTTGCAAGGTCCCAACGCTGCCGGAAAGCCGCGGCTTCCCGCTGAGCTTGTACGTGCGCCTCCGCACTCTGAGCTGACTCGCCGCCGGGCTGGGCCCACCGGCGTTCCCCGTCGGGCGTGGAACAGCAAGGTCCATGCCACCGTCATTGCACCTCATAATTCCCTGGATTTCATGGGATTGCAGGATTCGCACCCGTTGCGGGCAGGCAAGGACTGCGCAGCGCCGAGCCGACCCCGGGATGGCCTTTCCTTCCCCGCGGGACCCGGCGAGGGCGGAGCGTTTCCCGGCGCGGCGTGAGCGCGGCTTCGCATTCCGCAAGACTCCCGACGAGGTGGCCGCGCGGAGCGCCCGCGGCCCGTGGCATGTGCCTTGCAGTTTTTCCACGACTCGCCCCGGCCGGGCACCGCCAGGGAGGACAGCCGTGGACATTCCCTACCTGCAGATCGACGGCGGCCGCGCCCAGCGGCGCAAGCAGCGCTTCGCCTTCATGATCGAGGCCCTGCTACGGAGCCGTCTGTCGGCGGGGCTGGAGACCGGCTGCCACCGGCCGGACGAGGACGTCAACATGTACCTCGCGGCGCTGCTCTGCCGCTACGCGGAGGGCCGCGAGCACTGGGCCGGCGCGACGATCATCCCCTACGAGTCCGAGCTCTTCGAGCGGGTGCGCGCCGCGCGCGAGTGCCGCACGAAGTACCTGATCTACCGGCGCAACGCGGACCATCTGCTGCTGAGCGTCGGGCTCTTCGGCAACCCCTGGCTGCGCGGCGCGCAGGAGGGCAGCTGTCCGTGGACGACGAGCCGGGAGGAGAGCATCGGGCGGGGCAAGAGCTACTACGCGCGCGCGGCGGTCTACGCCTCGCGGCTGGACGAGGGACGCCGCGGCCTGGACGAGCTGCTGGCCAAGCTGGACATCGGCTTCGAGGACTACGTTCGCATCCTGGAGACCCTGCGCAGCGAGGCCTTCAACCTGCGGCAGATCTTCACCGTGGGCGAGTGGTACCACTTCTGCCGCGAGCTGGGGATCGGAACGGGGCAGGGTCCGATGGCCGGCGAGCCGGGCCAGGCCTGACTCAGGCCGCCGGCGCTCCCGCGGCCTCTGCCTTGGGCGCCGCCTCGCGCTGACGCGCCTGGATGAACTCCTGCACCTCGCGCGTCACCTGCGCGCTCTCGACGCCCTCGAGCAGCAGGTGTCCCCCCTTCTCGAGCAGCAGCGTGCGCGCCTGCTTGCCCAGCGCGCGCCGCACGCGCGCGAGGCCGGCCGGTCCGAGCTCGGGGTTGTCCTTGGCGTGGATGGCCAGCACGGGCAGGCGCAGGCCGCCCAGCGCGGAGTCGGCCTCGCTGACCGCGGCGTAGCGGTCGGCCATCCAGCGATGCGGGCTGCCGGCGATCATCCGCTCGAAGAGCCGCGGGAAGAGCCGGCGCGAGGCCAGCGCGACGCGCTCGCCGAAGCGGAGATGCGGCCGGAGCGGCGGGGAGAGCAGCGTGAGGCTCGCCACCGGCGCCTGCGAGGCCAGCAGGACGCTGAGGATCCCGCCGAAGCTCGAACCCACCACGTGGATGGGCACGCCCAGCAGCGCCAGCGCGTCGTAGCGCATCTTCAGCTCGGCCAGGGAGAGCTGCCAGGGCACGCCGCCCTTCTGCGCGCCCACCGTGGCCTCGTTGGACAGCAGCGAGCTGTAGACGGTCATCCCCGAACGATAGAGGTGCCGCCCGAGCTGGAAGTACTGGGCGGGCGTGCTGTGGCCGCCCGGCACCAGGAGCACGGCGGCATCGGGGGCCTCCTGGAGGTAGAGGAAGGAACGATCCCGCTTGGGGACGTCCAGGTCCTCTTCCTTGAGCCGCTGCAATTCGTAGTGACTGCGCAGGACGTTGACGCGCTCGGCCAGAGGCAGCGCCTGATCGTGGTTCATGCGCTCCAGCGTCCACACCGTGTCGGTGATGTTGCGGAGCTGCTCCTCGCGGCTGCTGGGGATGGCGCTGGTCGAACTCATGGCGTTTGCGTTCCGGGAGGCTGGGGTCTGGAAAGGATGGCCGCGAATATACAGCATCGAGCCCTGGGCCGCCAGCGGCGGAGCGTTCGCGAGGGCCCGATTTGACAGGGCCTTCCGATTCCCGTATCATGATGCCACTGAACACGAGCGCCTGGGACAAGGAACCGTCGATGGACTGCATCCTTCACAAGTCTGCCCGCTGTTGTAGCCCCCTTCACACAAGGAAGGTCGGGTAGGTTTGTAGTCCGGTAGCTCCTCAGCACAGCGAAAACAGGACGCGGGCCCATCCGGCCCGCGTTTTTTCTTTATCCCCGGGCGCCGGCGGCCGACCCCGGAGACACGAGGTGACACGATGAGACTCTGGAACACGATCGGCGAGGACCTCCGCTCCGCCAAGGAGCGCGATCCCGCGGCGCGGAACCGGCTCGAGCTGCTGCTGCTCTACCCCACGCTGCACGCCGTCTGGACCTACCGGGTCGCCCACGGCCTCTGGCGGCGCGGGCTGCGCTTTCCGGCGCGCCTCCTGATGAGCCTCGTGCGCAACTTCACCGGGGTGGAGATCCACCCGGGCGCGACCATCGGGCGGCGCTTCTTCATCGACCACGGCGTGGGCGTGGTGATCGGCGAGACGGCCGAGATCGGCGACGACGTCCTGCTCTACCAGGGCGTCACCCTGGGCGGCACCAGCCTGAACAAGGGCAAGCGCCACCCGACCCTGGGCCACCACGTGGTGGTGGGCGCCGGCGCGAAGGTGCTGGGGCCGATCACCGTGGGCGACGGCGCCCGCGTGGGCGCCAGCAGCGTCGTCATCAAGGACGTGGAGCCGCAGCAGGTGGTGGTGGGTATTCCCGCGCGACCGGTTGACCGGCGAGAGGACGCCGAGATCCGTCTGCGCCACAACCTGATCAAGGACCCGCTGCAGGAGAGCCTGAAGAGCCTCGAGGAGCGCATCCGCTTCCTCGAGAGCCGCCATCGCGAGGACGAGCAGGAGCGGCAGGACATCGCCGATTTCCAGATCTGACCGGAACCAGGAGGTACGAGCATGAGCAGGATTCACGCGAGCATCGTCGACACCATCGGCGGCACGCCGCTCGTCCGGCTGGGCCACCTGGACGCGGGGTTGCCGGGCCGGGTGGTGGCCAAGCTGGAGAGCTTCAATCCCATGAGCAGCGTCAAGGACCGCATCGGCGCGAACATGCTGCTGGCCGCCGAGGCCGCGGGGCTGATCAAGCCCGGCGACACCCTGGTGGAGCCCACCAGCGGGAACACGGGCATCGCGCTGGCCATGGTGGCGGCGGCCAAGGGCTACCGCCTGGTCCTGACCATGCCCGACAGCATGAGTCTCGAGCGGCGCAAGCTGCTTCGCGCCTTCGGCGCGCGGCTCGTGCTCACGCCCGGCAGCGGCGGCATGAAGGGCGCCATCGCCGAGTCCCAGCGCCTCCTCGAGGCGAACCCCGGCTGGTTCCAGCCGAGCCAGTTCAGCAATCCGGCGAATCCGGAGATCCACCGCCGGACCACGGCCGAGGAGATCTGGCGCGACACGGAAGGCGCCGTGGACGTCCTCGTGGCCGGCGTGGGCACCGGCGGCACGATCACGGGCGTGGCGGAGATCCTCAAGGGACGCCGCCCCGGCTTCCGGGCCGTGGCCGTGGAGCCCGACGAGAGCCCCGTGCTCTCGGGCGGCGCGCCCGGACCGCACCCGATCATGGGCATCGGGGCGGGCTTCGTGCCGGAGGTGCTGCGCACGGACCTGGTGGACGAGATCCTGCGCGTCACCGGCGACCAGGCCCGCGCCCTCGCGCGGCGGCTGGCCCGCGAGGAGGGCATCCTGGCCGGCATCTCCAGCGGTGCGGCCGCCCACGCGGCCCTGGCCGTGGCGGCGCGCCGCGAGAGCAAGGACAAGCTGATCGTGGTGGTGCTCCCGGACACCGGGGAGCGCTACCTCAGCACCACGCTCTTCGCCGACAGCGAGGCCGACGACGCCCTCGCCGGCAGCCTCCCCGCCTGAGTCGGCGCCCTTCTGCCCCCGGGCCCCGGCGCCGCCCAGCGCCGGGGCCGCCTTGTTGCAAGACCCTGCGAATACGCATGTTGATGACCCCGCAGTCTTGAACACCGCGGGCGCGTCTGCCATATTGGGACCCAGCGCGGGCGCTCGGCCCGCCCCCTTTCGACCTCGCGCAAGGAGCGCAAAGCATGAAGAAGGTGAGCATCGTCGGCAGCGGCAACGTGGGCGTGAACAGCGCGTTCTACATCGCCGAATCCGCCGCCGCCAACGTGGTCCTGGTGGACGTCCAGGAGGGCATCTCGGCCGGCAAGGCGCTGGACCTCATGGAGGCCGCCCCCATCCGCCGCTACCGGACAATGATCGAGGGCAGCGACGACATCGCCGCCATCGCGGGCAGCGACGTGGTCGTCCTCGCCGCCGGCCTCATCCGGGCCCCGGGGCGCGACCGCAGCGAACACTTCCAGGAGAACGCCGCCACCGCGCGGGCGATCAGCGCGGACATCGCGCGGCACGCCCCTGACGCGGCGGTCATCGTGGCCACCGAGCCGGTGGACGCCATGGTGCAGGTGGTGGTCGAGGCCACGGGCTTCGACCGCCTGCGCGTCATGGGCGTGGGCGGCATCCTGGACAGCATGCGCATGGCGTCGTTCATCGCCGATGCGCTGAGCGTGAGCCCGCGGGACATCAACACGCTGGTCATCGGCAGCCACACCAGCCGCATGGTGCCGCTGCCCTTTTACGCCCGGGTGAACGGCGTGGAGATCGGCCAGCTCATGGACGCCCAGACGGTGGGCCGCATCGTGGACGACACGCGCCGCGCCGGCGACGTGATCGTCGACCTCGCCAAGCGCGCCAACGCCTACTACGCGCCCAGCGCGGCGATCGCCACGCTCGCCGAGGCCATCTGCCTGGACCTCCACCTGGTGCGCTCGGTGAGCGTGCTGCTCAAGGGCGAGTACGGCATCGAGGACGTGGCGCTCAGCGTGCCCTGCAAGCTGGGCGCGGGCGGCGTACAGCAGATCATCACCCTGGATCTCAACGAGGAAGACCGCCAGGCCTTCGCGGCCTCGGCCGGCCCGGTGCGTGCGCTCTTCGCGACCGGCGACGAAAGGACGGGAACCCGATGAAGAAGGTCAGCATCATCGGCGCCGGGCACGTGGGGGCCACCTGCGCCTACTACGTGGCCGAGAAGAACATCGCCGACATCGTGCTGGTGGACGTCGTCGAGGGCATGCCCCAGGCCAAGGGTCTGGACTTCTGCCAGGCGGCGCCGCTGCGGCAGTACGGCGTCACGGTGACGGGCACCAACGACTACGCCCAGGTGGCCGGCAGCGACGTGGTGGTGATCACCGCGGGCGTGCCGCGCAAGCCCGGCATGGACCGCATGGACCTGCTCAAGATCAACACCGAGATCGTGAAGACGGCCGCCCGCAACGTGGCGGAGTACGCGCCGAACAGCACGATCATCGTGGTGAGCAACCCGCTGGACATCATGTGCATGGTGGCCCTGGACGCCAGCGGCTTCGCCCTGAAGCGCGTCTTCGGCATGGCGGGCATCCTGGACAGCACCCGCTTCCGCTGGTTCGTGGCCGAGAAGCTGGGCGTGTCCGTGCTCAACGTGCAGGCGATGGTCCTGGGCGGCCACGGCGACACCATGGTGCCGCTGCCGCGCTTCACCACGGTGAACGGCATCCCCATCACCGAGCTGATGAGCGCCGCGGACATCGAGGCGCTCAGCGATCGCACGCGCAACGGTGGCGCGGAAATCGTGAAGTATCTCAAGACGGGTTCGGCCTTCTACGCTCCCGCGGCCAGCGCGGCCGAGATGGTGGAAGCCGTGCTCACCGACGAGAAGCGGATCCAGCCCTGCGCCGCCTACCTGCGCGGCGAGTACGGCCACGAAGCCATCTACCTGGGCGTGCCGGTGCTGATCGGGGCGAACGGGGCGGAGCGGATCATCGAGTTGGACCTCTCCGTGGAGGAAAAGGCCATGCTGGACAGCAGCGCGGAGGCCGTCCACGAGGGGTTGAAGGCGCTGCGGAGCTTCTACACGATGGCCTGAAGCACCGGCCGGGAACCCGGCTTGCGGCGTGCTGTAGGAGGCACGCCACAGCACCGACAAGAACAGGGCGGCGGCGGCGGGACTTGACCCCGGACATCCCATCGCCTACAACGTTTCGCGTTCCGGGATTGCAACCGTTCAAGGAGAGTCAAATGAAGAGGACTGCCTTGTTCCTCGCGCTGCTGGCGGGCGCGGCCATGATCATGGCCAGCGTCGCCCAGGCGGAGGACTACGCGTACATCGGCCTCAAGAAGTGCTCGATGTGCCACAAGAAGGACGCCACGGGCAACCAGCTCGCCAAGTGGGAGGCCAGCCCCCATGCCAAGGCTTTCGCCGTGCTCAGCACCGATGAGGGCAAGGCCAAGGCCGCCAAGCTGGGCGTCGAGGATCCGACCACCAGCGACAAGTGCCTGGGCTGCCACAGCACCGGTCACGGCGTGAGCGCCGAGCTGGGCGCCGACCTCCTGCCCGCCGCGGACGGCGTGAGCTGCGAGGCCTGCCACGGCGCCGGCGGCGGCTACTACAAGATGGCGACGATGAAGGACATCCGCGCGGGCAACGTCGAGGCGGCGAGCGTCGGCCTCGTGGTGCCGAACGCGGAGACCTGCGCCGGCTGCCACAAGAAGGACAACCCCGAGCACAAGGCCGACTTCGACTTCGAGACCGCGGTCAAGAAGATCGCCCATCCGATTCCGAGCGAGTAAGCGCGCTCCTCTCGACACCGGATTCCAGCAAAACACCCCGCCGGGCCTGGCCCAGCGGGGTGTTTGCTTGTCGACTGGCGCCGGGCTCAGTGCTTCTTCGTCGGCTCCGGCGCCGCGCCCCCGCCGCCGCCCTTGCCGTTCTTCAGGTCGGCCTTCTCCACGTTGCTGGCCGCCAGCGCCGCCGGGTGCTCGGCCTTGAACTGCTCCTCGGGCATGAAGCCCGTCAGCCAGGAGGGGTTCATCGGGTACATCTTCGGGCTGAACACCGTGGAGTACATGTGCCAGATGACGATGGCCAGGAAGGCCAGCCACGCCTCGTAGTAGTGGATGACGAGCATCACGTCCAGGAAGCCCTTGGGCAGCCAGTTGACGAAGAAGTTGTCGAACCACAGCATCAGCCCGGTGATGCCCATCACGGCGGTGCCCCAGACCAGCGCCCAGTACTCCGCCTTCTCCACGTAGGAGAAGCGCCCGAAGTGCGGGTGCTCCTTCCGGAGGCCCAGGTTGAAGCCCATCATCTCGCCGAACTGGGTGAAGTCGTGCATGCCGGGGAGCATGTCCTTGAGGAAGGTGCGGCCCCGGCGCGAGAACAGGAAGAAGAAGTGCCAGACGGAGGCCAGCAGCAGCACGACGCCGGCGACGCGGTGCAGCTCGCCGCGGAACGTGTAGCCGCCCTGCCAGCCGAAGAGCCACTGCGACCACCACGCCTCGTAGAAGCGCAGCGAGAAGCCGCTCAGCACCAGCACCGTGAAGGCCAGCGCCAGCACGAAGTGCTGCACCACCTCGTCGCCCTCCATGCGCCGCACCTGCTTCTTGCGCATCACGATGCGGATCTGGTGCAGCAGGTCGATCAGCCAGTGCAGGGCCATGCTGCCGATCACCACGACGATCAGGATGACGTAGATCTTGCGGACCAGGCCGGCCACGCCGGTGTGCAGACCCGTGGTGTCCTGGTGGATGGGCGTCGCGGCGATCTCGGCGGTGATCGAGGGATGGCAACCGCCGCAGGTGTGCTGCAGGTTGGCCGGGTTGATCGTCGAGGTGGGGTCGTCCGCCGGCAGGATGCGGTGCGCGCCGTGGCAGGACGCGCAGTTGGCCACGGTGACGTCGCCCGCCTTGCTCTTTAGCCCGTGGTAGGAGTCCTGGAACGAGTGCAGGCGCCCGGTGGGCAGCTCGTACTTCTCGTTCAGGTTGGCGGACTCGTGGCAGGGCGAGCAGGTGGCCTCGGCCAGGCGGCTCGGGCTCACCGGGGAGCGCGGGTCGTCCGTGGGCAGGATGTTGTGCTCGCCGTGGCAGGTGGTGCAGATCGGGCTCTCCACCTGGCCGCGCTCGGTGAGCTGGCCGTGGATGCCCTCGCGGTAGTCCTGCTCGATGTACTTGTGGCACTTGCCGCAGGTGTGGGCGATGTTGAAGTGGTTGATGGCCGAGTTCACGTCGCCCGGGGGCAGGATCTTGTGCGCGCTGCCGTCGGTGGAGTGGCAGTCGTTGCAGGTGGCCGCCGAGTAGATGCCGCCCAGCGCCGCGCGCCCGTGCACGCTGTTGGTGTAGACCTTCACCGGGTGCTTGAAGCGGATGCCTTCCTTCTCGGCGAAGTTCTCGTCCTCGTGGCAGCGTCCGCAGGTGGTGGGCAGGTTGAGCGGGTTGACCGGGCTCTCCTTCTCCGCCACGCCCAGGATGTTGTGCGTGCCGTGGCAGCTGACGCAGGTGGGGATGTCCGGATTGACGCCCACCTTGCCCAGGCCGTGCCGGGTGTAGTCCGTCGCCTCCTGCTCGTGGCAGAGCCCGCAGTTCACCTTGGCCACGGTGTCGTGGGGCAGCTCCTCGATGTCCGCGTGACAGTCCGAGCACGCGAAGCTGGCGTGGATGCTTCCCTTCAGCGTCTCCGGCGTGACCTCGGGCGGGTCGCCCCCCGTGTCCTGGTGGCACTCGAGGCACTCGCTCGTCTTCCAGTCCGCCGCGGACGCGGGCAGGACCCCCAGCGCGAGCGCCAGGACCACCGACAGTCCCAGCATCGCGCAGCGCTTCACAGCCAGCATGGCAGTCTCCTTCACGGGCAGGATCCGGCGGCCGGTGGCCGCCCTCTCGCCGGCGGCGGATTCCCGTCGGCGCGCCAACAATATGAGACATTCGGGTCCAGAAGCAAGGGTCGGGTTGGTGAGCGTTAACCGCTTTGTTTAGGATAGGGTTGGCGGTTTTGCCGGAATGGCGTTTACTACGGTGCCGTCCGGCGTGACGCGCTCAATCGGAGGCCATTTCATGACATTCAAGTCCTTCCTGCGGACCTTCCGGGTCCTGACCCTGCGCAACGTGAACCACCCCCTGGGTCTCATCGGGCTCATGGTGATGTACCTCAGCGGCATCCCCATGGTGGTTCTGCTGCTCCTGGATGCGCTCGGCTTCCTGGACTCGCCCTACGTGGGGATCTTCACGTTCCTGGTGCTGCCGGCCGGCTTCGCCCTCGGCGCGCTGCTGGTGGCCCTCGGTCGCTGGCGCGCGCACCGGCGCACCGAGGAAAGCGACTCGCCGCTCTATCCCTTCCCCCGCTGGGACCTGAACAACGGCGAGGACCGCAACCGCTTCGTGGTGATGATCGTCGGCGGCACCCTGCTGCTCATCGTCGTCGCGACGCTGAGCTACCGCGGCGTGGAGTACACCGAGTCCGTGGGTTTCTGCGGCAAGACCTGCCACACGGTGATGCAGCCGGAGTACACGGCCTACAGCAACTCGCCCCACGCCCGGGTGTCCTGCGTGGAGTGCCACATCGGGCCGGGCGCGGACTGGTACGTGCGCTCCAAGCTCTCCGGCCTGCGGCAGGTCTGGGCCGTGATCACCAACAGCTACAACCGTCCGATCGGCACGCCCATCCACAACCTGCGCCCGGCGCGCGAGACCTGCGAGCAGTGCCACTGGCCGCAGAAGTTCCACGGCGACAAGGTGCTGGTGAAGCGCCACTACGACGAGGACGAGGAGAACTCCGAGCTGGTGAACGCGCTCGTGCTGAAGGTGGGCGGCGGCGGCAAGGAGTCGGGCTTCGCGACGGGAATCCACTGGCACATCGACCTGGACGTGGACTACATCGCCGACGAGAGCCGCGAGGACATCAAGTGGATCCGCGCGACGCGCCCCGACGGGAGCACGGCCGTCTTCGTGCAGGACGGCTTCGACCCGCCCGCGGACTTCGTGGAGACCAGCGAGATCCGCCGCATGGACTGCCTGGACTGCCACAACCGGCCCACGCACACCTACGAGGAGCCGGACGTCGCCGTGAACGAGGCGATCACGGCGGGCCTCATCGACAAGAGCATCCCCTACATCAAGCGCGAGACGATGGCGGCCATTAAGGGCGACTACCCCACCCAGGAGGACGCGCGCCGCGAGATCCCGCTGCGCATGGCCGCCTACTACGACAAGGAGATGCCCGACGCGGGCTGGGCCGGCAAGCCGGCCTTCCAGAAGGCCGTGCAGACGGCGGTGGACATCTACAGCCGGAACATCTTTCCCAAGATGAAGGTGGCCTGGGGCACCTACCCGAACCACATCGGGCACGAGGCGTCGCCGGGCTGCTTCCGCTGCCACGACGACAGCCACAGCACGGCGGACGGCAAGACCATCAGCCAGGACTGCGACACCTGCCACACGCTGCTGGCCTGGGAGGAGCGGGATCCGGAGATCCTGCACCAGCTCTTCCCCTAGTCGCAGGAGTAGGACGAAACGCGAAGCGGCGGGGCAAGCGCCCCGCCGCTCTTGCATGCACCCTCGTCCGCCCGAGTCCTAGTGCGGCCCGCCCGAGGCAAAGCCGATGATGATCAAGGTCAGGAGCAGCAGCCCCAGCAGCAGCGCGAAGGTGCCCCAGGCGTAGGCCAGCACCATCGCCCAGATGGGCCGCGCCTTCTTGAACTGCGGCTCGACGCCGCCCGCGGTCAGGCGATCCCACTGCTCCGGACGCTCGTCCTTCATCTCCTCCTCGCTGACCAGGCCCGTGTAGATGCTCACGTCCATGGGGAACTTCTCGCTGCGGAGGTGGGTGTTGAAGAAGTGCACGATGAAGATGAAGGCCGCCGCCATCAGCGCCTCCTCCTTGTGCACCGTGTCCGCGAGGGACACCACGCCGCCGCCCAGCAGGTTGCCGAAGAACTCCTCGCGCCAGCGGATGAGACCGGACAGGCCGATCACCGCGACGCCCCAGAACACCGCGAAGTAGTCGAACTTCTCCCAGTAGGTCCAGCGGTCGAAGCGGGGCCGCTCGGCCTTGCCGAAGAACCACTTGATGTGCTGCACGAAGTCGAAGAAGTCCTTCTTCTGCGGCACCATGGAGTCCGGCCCCGACAGGAGCGGCCGCCAGCCGAACTGGCGCAGCTTCAGCCCGAGCTGGATGAGGTGGAGCAGGAAGTAGAGCCCCGTGATCGCCGCGGCGAAGTAGTGCACCTGCTGCGCGCGCTGCAGGGTCAGGATGTTCTCGAGGAACCACTTGCCCGGGATCGTCTCCACGTAGGACTGCGGCAGACCCGTCAGACAGAGCATGAGGAAGCTCACGTTGACGAGAATGTGCAGGAAGCGCTCGTAGGGCGTGAAGCGCCGGAAGTAGCGCTTCTCCTTGCGCAGTCGCGGCCGGATGCCCCGCTGGAACCACAGGATCGTGTGGAAGCCGAAGAAGCCGAGCACGACGACGAAGAGCAGCTTCATCGCGCGGTCCGCGGTGGAGAACGCCACCTGGAAGGCCTCGCCCGCGCGCGGCGCGCGGGGCTCCAGCTGCTTGTCCAGGAGCATGGGCTGATTCTTGGGACGCTTCGCGCGCGCCTCGGCCAGCTCCGCCTCCGACGGCTGGATCGGGTGCACGAGATAGCTGACGAAGTTCTCCTCCGCCTTCGGATGACACTGCCGGCAGGTCTCCACGATGTGCGCGCGGTTCACCGAGGACTCCTCGGACTCCGGCTCGAGAATGCTGTGGTGCCCGTGGCAGTTCGTGCAGACGGCGAAGCGCACGCCCTCGGTCATCAGGCCGTAGAGCTTGCCGTGATAGGTGTCCTTGAAGCCCTCCACCACGTAGGGATTGATCTCGAAGGAGAGCATCAGCTCCTTGTTGGCGTGGCAGCTCGAGCAGAGCTCGACCACGCCCTCCGGCGTGAACTTCGTCTCCGGCGACAGGACCTGCGCATCCCCGTGACAGGTGGTGCAGGTGGGCGCCGCGTCGATCCCCGCCGCGCGCGCGCGCCCGTGAATCGACTTCATGTAGGCCATGTTCTGCTCGGCGTGGCAGTTGGCGCAGTCCGGGTGGCTCTTGCGCTCGTGGCCCGTGGCGTCCTTCACCTTCCAGTGGTAGACGTGACACTCTGAGCAGTTCACGTCACCGCCGGCCAGGTCCTTGTCCATCACCTTGCTGTGCGCCAGCACGTGCTTCGAGTCGGCGCGCGAGTGCTCGTTGTGGCAGTAGTTGCACTTGTTGAAGATGCCCCCCGCCTTGTAGATGACGTTGGCGATGGAGGTCATGTCGGTCTGATGGCCGGTGTGGCAGAACGTGCAGCTCACCTGCGACTCGGCCTCGTCCGGCTTGCGGTGCAGGCTGGCGCGATGTCCCGGATGGCAGCCGTCGCAGGTGCGCGAGATGTTGTTGCTGTTCACCCGCGACTTGGGGTCGCTGGGCTTGCGAATCGCGTGGGACTCGTGGCAGTCCACGCAGGACGGGGCGCGGTCGTCGTTGTCTTCCTGCAGCCGCCGGTAGTGCGTCGAGTGGACGTAGAGCTCGATGTCCTTCTGATGACAGCGCGCGCAGGTGAGCACGATCTCCTGCTTGAAGGCCGTCTCCCCCATCAGCTCCTTCTTGCCCTTGAAGTGCGGGTCGTGGCAGGTGACGCAGGTGGGGTACTTGCGCGGGTCGTCCTCGTAGCGCTGCGCGTGGTAGCTCTGGCGGTACTCCGCCTCCTGGTCGGGATGGCACTTGCCGCAGGTCTTGACGTTGCCGCCGGGCACCTGATCCTTGATCTGGTGGCTGCCGTGGCAGTCGCTGCAGCTGGGGATCACGCCCTGGAAGTCCTTGCGCTTCAGGTGCTCGTAGAAGCGCTCCATCCACAGGTTGCTCACCTGGTCGTGGCAGCTGGCGCAGTCGACGCCGTTGCCTGCGGGCCAGTGCGGCGCGTCGTCGAAGTTGCCGTCGAGATGGCAGTCCGTGCAGTCGAGGCCGTCGTGCACGGAACCGACGAGCGCGTCCGCGGTCATGTGCAGCGAGCGGCCGTCGGCGCTCGTCAGACCCGGATCGTCGTGGCACATGAGGCAGGCGTCGGCGTCGGCGCGCGCGGGGGCCGGCGCGAGGCTCAGCCACAGCGCCGGCAGCAGGGTCGCGAAGAGGCCGACGACGTTCCAAACCCGAGGGTGACGCAGGCGCATGACACGGTTTCCTTGGCTGTCGCCCGGAGGCGGGGTATTTCGGGTAACGGCACCTAAAATACCTGCATGTGAAGAAGATTACAACCGGGGTCTGAATTCTTCTTCAATCCTGAAACTCCCCCCTTGTGCCGCCGAGAATGTGGCTGCGGGGCGAGGCGACGGGCCAAATGGCTGTGCAGCAGTGACTTGAGGCGAAGACGGGGAAGGATGCGGCCGGCGTGGGCGATCCGGCGGCGCCGCAGAGGCTTGAGGGGGACCGGCCACATTCTCCGCGGCACAAGGGAAAGCCCCCGGAATCTCCGGGGGCTTGCGTTGGCATCTCAGTGCTTCGAAGGGTGTCGGTACTGCTTCCGCAACGCCCCAGCCCCGGCCGGGTTCCCGCGGCGACGGAAAAATGCCGCCCGGGAAGGAAACGGGCTAGTCTGATTCACCGCAAGGACTTAGACTGACCCCGGCTTCCCCGACGCCCAACTCGATGCCCATGATGAGGAGTTGCGATGCCGACGACCCGCCCCCGCCCGATCTCGCTGGCCCTGGCCCTGCTGCTGGCGCTCGCGATCATCCCCACCGGCGCCGCCGCTCTGGAGGGCGGCTACCGCATGCCGCCGGCGGTCCTGGCCGACATGATCGACGCCCCGCCCACGCCGCGGGTCGACGTCAGCCCCGACCGCGCCTGGATCCTGCTGTTGGACTCCCCCGGCCTGCCCTCCATCGAGGAGGTCGCCCAGCCCGAGCTTCGCCTCGCCGGCATGCGCATCAACCCGGCCACCAACGGCCCCAGCCGCCAGCGCACGCTGAGCGGTCTCCGCTTCCGCCGGCTGAGCGACGGCTTCGAGCGCCCCGTCACGGGCCTGCCCGCGGGTGGCCGCATCACGGACGTCACCTGGTCGCCCGACGGCAAGCGCATCGCCTTCGTGCTCGAGTCCGACGGCGCGCTCGCCCTCTGGACCGCCGCGCTGGACGGCGGCGACGCCGAGCGCGTGGGCAAGCGCGATCTCGTCCTCAACGCCGCGTACACGCGTCCCTACAGATGGCTGCCCGACAGCCAGAGCTTCGTCGTGGCCAGCATCCCCGCCGGCCGCGGCGCGCCCCCCGCGGAGCCCCTGGCGCCCGCGGGACCGATCGTGCAGGAGAACCTGGGCAAGAAGTCCGCGGCGCGCACCTTCCAGGATCTCCTCACCGACGCACACGACGAAGACCTCTTCGACCACTACTGCCGCTCGCAGCTCGTGCGCGTGCGCATCGACCGCAAGAAGAAGGGCGCTGGCGCGCTCGGCGAGGCCGGCCTCGTCCGCAGCTTCGATCCCTCGCCCGACGGCCGCTACCTGCTGGTGGAGACCGTCCACCGGCCCTACTCCTACTCGCTGCGCGAGGACGGCTTCCCCCGCCGCATCGAAATCTGGGACGCGGACGGCCGCCTCGTCCACCGCCTCGCCGACCTGCCGCTGCAGGATCAGGTGCCCATCGCCTTCGGTTCGGTGCCCACCGGACCGCGCGACGTCTCCTGGCGCGACGACGCTCCCGCCACGCTCTGCTGGGCCGAGGCCCTCGACGGCGGCGACGCGGGCGTCGAGGCCGCCGAGCGCGATCGCGTCTTCACCCTGGCCGCGCCGTTCAGCGGCGAGCCCACCGTTCTCATCACCCTGGCCAACCGCTTCGCCGGCACATTCTGGGGCGACGACCACGTGGCCCTGGTCAACAGCATGTGGTGGAAGACCCGCAACACCCGGACCTGGCAGGTGGCCCCCGGCGATCCCACGGTTACCCCTGTGCTCAGGGTCAACCGCAGCTGGCAGGACCGCTACGCCGACCCCGGCCGGCCGGTGATGGCGCCGGGACCCTTCGGGCGGGACGTCATGCTGCTCGACGGCGGCGCGCTCTACCTGGCCGGCCAGGGCGCGTCGCCCGAGGGCGACCGGCCCTTCCTCGACCGCCTCGATCTCGCCAGCGGCGAGACCACCCGCCTCTTCCGCTCCGAGGCGCCGTACTACGAGTCGCCGGTGGACGTCATCGCCGCCACGGGCCCCGTGCTGCTCACGCGGCGCGAGAGCCAGACCGACCCGCCCAACTATTTCCTGCGCGACCTCGCGGCGAAGACCCTCACGCCGGTGACGGACTTTCCCAATCCCACCCCCCAGCTCGAGGGCGTCCACAAGGAGCTGCTGCAGTACACCCGCGCCGACGGCGTGCCCCTCACCGGCACGCTCTACACGCCCGCCGACTTCACCCCGGGCGTCGACGCCCCGCTGCCGCTGCTGATGTGGGCCTACCCGCGCGAGTTCAAGAGCGCGGCCGACGCGGGCCAGGTCAGCGACTCGCCCTACCGCTTCACCCGCGTGGGCTGGTTCTCGCCCGAGCTCTTCCTCACGCGCGGCTATGCGGTGCTCGACGACGCCGCCATGCCCATCGTCGGCGAAGGCGACACGGAGCCCAACGACAGCTTCGTCGAGCAGCTCGTCGCCAGCGCGCAGGCGGCCGTGGACGCGGTGGCCGACCGCGGCGTCGCCGACCGCGAGCGCATCGCCATCGGGGGCCACAGCTACGGCGCCTTCATGGCCGCGAACCTGCTCGCGCACTCGGATCTCTTCCGCCTCGGCATCGCGCGCAGCGGCGCCTACAACCGCTCGCTGACGCCCTTCGGCTTCCAGGGCGAGGAACGGACCTTCTGGGAGGCGCCCGAGGTCTACTTCCGCATGAGCCCCTTCATGAACGCCGAGAAGATCGACGAGCCGCTGCTCCTCATCCACGGCGAGGCCGACAACAACTCCGGCACCTTCCCGCTGCAGAGCGAACGCCTCTACGAGGCGATCAAGGGCCTCGGCGGCACGGCGCGCCTGGTGATGCTCCCGCACGAGAGCCACGGCTACCGGGCGCGCGAGAGCGTCATGCACCTGCTCTGGGAGCAGGACACCTGGCTCGACCGCTACGTGAAGAACGCGACGCCACGCGAACAGGCCGCGCGCTAATCGACGATCCGGAAGACGCGCTCGCGGCTCGCCTGCCAGCGCTCGTCGCCGATGGCGAAGAGTCGCGCCTGTTCGTCCATGACCGTGAGCGTGAGGACGTACTCGCCCGCCGCGAGCGTCGCCGTGTCGATGATCAAGGTGCTGAGCGCGGTGGAGCCCCGCGCCTGGTCGCGGAAGACCGAGCTGACGGCCGGCAGCCGCGCACCGCGCGCGCGGATGCTGTAGCGCAGCCGGCAGTCGTGGCGGTCGCGGCGATCCGTCTCGAGGCCGTAGACCTCGTTGTAGAGGCCGAGCTTCATCCCGCGCCGATAGATCGCCGAGGGCTCCGGCGCCCCCAGCAGGTTCGCCTCCGCGCCGGGGGCGCTGCCCGCGGGGGCGTCGGCGCGGCTGAGCGCGATGCCGCTGAGGGCGAGGGAGTCGGCGGGAAAGGCGGGGACGTCGATCGCGCCGCGCGCGAGCTGCTCGCCGTCGCCCTGCGCGTCGCCGAGCTGCAGCGTGAGGTCGCGCCTGCCCGCGGGCACGCGCAACTCCAGCCAGCCCGAAAGGCTCACCGGACCGCCGCGCCCGGTCTGCGGCACCTCGAGCGTCACGCTGTCGCGGGTGACCCAGCGCGCTTGCGTCGACGGATCCACCAGCGCCAGCGCCACCGCATAGCGCCAGCGCAGAACGCCCGCGCTGTCGGCGACGGCGGTGAGCTGATCGCCGCGCAGCTGGTAGCTCGCGCGGACGCGGGTGCTGTCGTCGCTGGCGCGGAAGCAGTCCACGGCGCTGGCCAGCCAGAGGCGCGGGCCGTCGCGTAGAAGCTGCACCCGCACCGAGTCGCTCTCGACCAGCAGCTCGCCCTGTTCGAGCATCACCAGGCTCTCGCGCACGCCTCCTGCCAGCGCCGTGAACAGCCCCTCGCGCGCCGACGGCATGCCCGACGGCGTGAACACCCCGCTGTTGGCGAAGCTCTGGAAGCCGAGGATCGCGTCGCCCACGCGCCAGACCTCCACCGGCGGCTCGTAGCTGGTGCCGGTGACGTCCGCGCCGGCGCGCAGCACGGCGTCGGGCTCGCCGAAGCGAACCAGGGCGCGGCCCCGCGCGTCGTAGTAGGGCGGCCGCGGGCTCGGGTAGAGCCGGCGCGCCAGCTCGAGGCGGTGGGCGTGGTCGTCGCGGCGTTCGTTGACGTCCGTGGTGGCCACCGGATCGCGGCCACGCCAGAAGTTCTCGACCCAGTCGGCGAGAGCCGCGCTGTCGGGCGCCGCGGCGAGGCCGGCGAGCTCCTCGGCGCTCATCAGCGCCTCGAGGTCGTTCCAGAGTGCCTGCTTGCGGAGTGTGAGGCTGTCGGCCGCCGTGGAGTCTGTGGGAAAGGCGGGGTGGACGATCACCGGCACATAGTGCCGCCCCTCGCGCACCGCTTCGTTGAGCGCGTACTGCTCGGGCGCGCAGGCGTTCAGCAGGGCGGCCAGCGCGAGCAGCGCTGCCGCAGCCATCGGGAACCGCAGCGGCAAGGAGACCTCCCCCGGCTACCGCATCAGCAGCAGCTTGAGGGAAGATACGTCGCCGGCGGCGGCGAAGAGAAAGAGCCAGTCGCCGCGGGCGCCCGCGGCGGGCCGAGGCGGCGCATCGCTGGGAGTCGGCGCGAGGCCGCAGAGGAGCATCACCAGCAGCAGCGCAAGGATCGCCGCCACGACGGCGGAGAGCCACCGGCTTCCGGAACCCATCGCCATCACCTCCGTGCGGGGCAACGCAGCGCTGGTCTAGTCGCCCCCCGCCGGCGGGTCAAACGCCCGGGTCTAGTAGGCGTCCAGCTCGCCGACCACGGCCTCCACCGCCTCGAGGATGTCCCCGCTCTTCACCAGCGCGGCCATGGCGTTGTGGTCCTTGAAGAGCGGCCGGTCGACGTCGAGGAAGTCCACGTGCTCGCGAATCGCCGCGTGCGCCGCGCGCGTGCCGCGCCCGAAGCCGTAGTCGCGGAAGTCCAGCGCCTGGGCGGCGGCCATCAGCTCGATGCCCAGCACGCCGTAGGCCGTGTCCATGATCTGCCGCGTCTTGAGAGCGGAGTTCATGCCCATGGACACGAAGTCCTCCTGGTCGGCCGCGGCCGGGATCGACTGGTGGTAGGCCGGCGTGGACAGCAGCTTCTGCTCCACCACCTGCATGTCGGCGGTGTACTGGCTCAGCATCAGCCCGCTGAACATGCCCGCGCCCTTGGTGAGGAAGGCCGGCAGGCCGACGCTGAGCGCCGGGTTCGTCATGCGGTTCAGCCGCCGCTCGCTGATCGCGCAGATCATGGTGATGGCCCCGCCCATGTGGTCGATGGGCATGCTAGCCGGCGTGCCCTGGAAGTTGGCGCCGGTGAGCACCACGCCGTCCTCGGGCAGGAAGATGGGGTTGTCGCCCACGCCGTTGGCCTCGATCAGCAGCTGCTCGCGGGTCCAGCGCAGCTGGTCGCGCGCGGCGCCGTGCACCTGGGGCGTGGAGCGCATGGAGTAGGCGTCCTGCACCTTGACCTTCTCCTTGCCGCTCACCAGATCCGACCCGTCGATCACCTTGCGCAGGTTGGCCGCGGTGGTCACCGCGCCGCGGAAGCCGCGCAGCTCGTGCAGCCGCGCGTCGTAGGGCTTCATGTTGGCCTTGAGCGCTTCCAGGGTCATGGCGGCGGCGACGTCCGCCTGCTTCAGCCAGCGCTCGGCGTCGTGCAGCGTGAGGATGCCGATGGCGTTGAGCAGGTTGGAACCGTTGATGACGGCGAGGCCGTCGCGCGCCTGGAGGCCGGGCACGGGGATGTCCGCGCGCTGGAAGGCCAGGTCGCTGGCGAGGCGCTCGCCCTCGTAGAAGCACTCGCCCTCGCCCATCATCGTGAGGCCGATCTGGCTCATGGGCGCCAGGTCGCCGCAGGCCCCCACCGATCCCTTCACGCAGACGTGCGGCGTGACGCCCTTGTTGAGCATCGCGACCAGGGTCTCGGTGATCTCGAGCCTGCAGCCGGAATGCCCGTGCGCGTGGACGTTCGCGCGCAGCAGCATCGCCGCCCGCACATGATCCAGCGGCGCCGGCTCGCCGATGCCCGCCGCGTGGTTGTAGATAAGGTAGCGCTGGAACTGCTTGACCTGCTCGTCGTCGAGCACGATCTCCGAGAACTCGCCGATGCCGGTGTTGACGCCGTACATGATCTCGCGCGCCGCGATGCGCTCCTCGATGAAGGCGCGGCAGGCGCGGATCCGCTCCCGCGCCTCGGGGTGCAACTCGACGCGCTCCCCGTGGCGGGCCACGGCGACGATGTTCTCGACGGTGAGATGGGAACCACTGACGACGACGGACATGGCGCGACCTCCGCGATGGCTCGACCCGGCACGGCCGAGCAGCCTGTATCGCGCCCACCCACCCCGCTTCGGCCGGAGACCCGGCCCGCGCGGGGACAAGATGACCTGCGCTACACCCGACGTCAATGCCGCGGCCGGGACGCGGACTCGCCCCCGGAACCCGCCCCCGGGGGGCGGGTCGGTTGCTTTGCTCATAGCCCTGGGCGGGAGCCCTCGAGATTCTCTTCGACCGCCCTTGACGGCAGCCTCAACGTACTATACATTTGAATCCATGACAAGCCCTGGTCAGACACTTCTTCGACAGCAGTCGCTCTTCCGAGGGGCCCGCCCCCCCCGGGGGCGGGATTCAGGACCCACGGGTCAGGCTCGCCCCCGGGGGCGGGCGCTAGCGAAGCAGCACGACCTTGCGGGTGAGCGCGCCGCCGGGCCCGGCGATCCGCGCGAGGTACAGGCCCGCGGGCAGGTCGCCGCCGGCCCAGATGAGGGTCCGCTCGCCGGCCGGGTAGTCCCCGCCGCCGAGGTGGGCCACGCGGCGCCCGCGGACGTCGTAGATCGCCGCCGCGTAGGCGCCCGGCCTGTCAATCCGCAGGCTGAGGCGCAGGGGTCCGCCCGACGGCAGCCAGGGATTGTCAGTTTCCGCCAGCAGAACGAAGCCCGGGCGGTCGCCAGGTAGCAGCGGTGGATCGGCATTGTCAGGATTCTCGTCGCTCCAGCGGATCTCATCGAGGGCGATGAACCCGCCCGGCCCCTGCGCGCGGTCCTCGAGCTCCAGCTGCACGGCCACGCCGCGCAGCGTGCGCAGGTCCCAGGCATGGGGAGCGAGGGGCAGCCCTTCGCCCCCGGGGACCCCGGTGCCGGGGCCGCCGGGCGGCGGCGTGCGGAAGAGCAGAGCGCCGTCGGAGGCCCGGCGCAGGCTGAGGGCGCAGGAGTCCGGGTGGCCCGCGCCGCCGAGGAGGAAGTCGAGGCGCGGGGACATCACGGTGAAGACCGGCGAGCGGGCGATGCCCACGGCCGCGGCGCCGAGGCTGTCGCCCACGTGGCTCGCGACGCCGCCGGTCACCGAGCGGTAGGCCTCGAAGCTGCTGATCCACGAGTGGCCGCCGTAGCCGCTGGACGTGGTCGCGCCGCGGGCCATGGGGTTGTCCTCGAAGGTCGGTGCGAGCAGGAAGGGGTTGGGGCCGCCGGGCAGATCCTCCGCAGTCCAGCCGGGCAGCCCCTGGCGGTCGTGCAGTGCGGGTGGCCAGAGCGCGGGGTCCAGGTCGAGCAGGTCGAACTGGATCGCGAAGTTGTAGACGCCCCACTCGAGGTAGTTCTCATGGCGGCTGAAGAGCCGCGCATGCGTGCTGGGCGCGGCCCAGTCGGCGAGGGCGGCAGGCAGCGGGGTGATCTCCGGGGCGGCGCCTTCGTCGAAGCGCACGCCCGCGGACAGGTCCCAGGGGCCGCGGAAGTCCGGCGCGCGCATCACACTGGTGCCACCCACGCCGCCGCGGGTGTAGAGCAGGCACCAGTCGCCGTCGGCGAGGCGGACGAGCTGCGGGCTTTCCAGGGTGCCCTCGTCCGGCGCCACGATGACCGGCCCCAGGTCGGCAAACACCGGGGGGCCTGTGGCGTCGAGGGGCGCGGCGGCCAGGGCGAGGGCGCCGTGGCCGTCGGCCATGCGCGCGGCGGCCAGCAGGAAGAGCGTGTCGGCGTGGACGAAGGCGAAGGGGTCGCGGCAGTCGGCCCAGGCGTCCGCGCTCCAGTTGGACCAGGGACCGCAGGTGTAGACGGGGTCGGCCGCGGGCGCCCACTGCTCGAGGTCGGCGCTCCAGGCGAGACCGATGCTCTGGCTGAGCGACGTGTTCACGCCGGTGGCCAACATCGCCCAGCGAGCGCCGGCGGGGCGCCAGGCGGGAGGGAGAGAGGCGGCGGGCAGCACCTGCGGCGCCCAGATGCTGCGGGTGGCCCAGCGGCCGTCGGGCACGGCGAGCACGGGCGGACGCAGGGTCCAGTGTCGCAGGTCCTCGCTCTCGGCGTGCCCCAGCGAGGGGTCGAGACCCTGGCCCAGTTCGCCGCGGATGTAGAAGAGGTGAAACACCGTGCCGTCGTGCAGCAGCGCGTGGTCCTTGACGCGGTAGCCGCGCTCGATGAAGGCCGGCTGCTCGAAGTCCCAGAGCGCGGCGCGAGCCGACGAGGCGAACGCGGAGGCGAACGCGGAGGCGAACGCTCCCAGCAGGAGGGGGCGCACCCAGCGGGCGAGCGAGTGGAGGCCCGGGCGGCGGCTGTCCACGTTTGGTGACGTCGTCCCGCGCGGCCCATTCGGCCGGAGCATTCCGCATGCGATCTGCACGAGCAAAATATTACACCGCCGCAGCTTTCGATGCCAGCCTGAGCCTGTCGCGGGCCGGTTACACTGAATTGCCATCCGTAGTCGCCTATCGTTGACTTCGAAGGCCATATCGGGTAAGCTGATCTGGAGTTGGCGCTACTCGGGCACTGGCGATGGTCGAAAACTGGCCGCCCGCCAACTGACTCCGACGCTGCGGCGCCCAAGCACCTGTGTAACAGCTCTTAGGAGGACAACCCAATGAAGAAACTGCTCTCGACCCTGGCGATCCTGGCCCTGTTTGCGGTCCCCGCCCTCGCGCAGGACATGACCGGCAGCTACGCCCAGCTGGATAGCCCGTCGATGGTGAACCCCGGCGACACCGGCGTCGTCTTCACGTTCTACGTCTACTGCGGCAGCCCGGACTACGAGTGGATCCGCAACCTGACCTTCACCTTCCCCGCGTGCTTCACCGTGACGGACGGTTCCTGGGATGACAGCGGCGCGTCGAGCGTCTGGTCCTTCGACTTTGCCGCCGCCGGCAACGTCGCGCAGTTCCTGGACAACGATGCCGGCTACGGCGAGGTCTACGATGGCGACGGTGGCTACTTCTACGTGACCGTCGACGTCGGCACCGACTGCGATGCCGGTCCGGCCATGGTCCACTACCTCCTCGAGGGCGACGACTACGGCAACGATCCCCACTTCGTCGAGGCTGACCTGGACTTCACGATCGGCGGCACCGCCACCGACGACAACACCTGGTCGAGCGTGAAGTCGCTCTACTAGGCTCCGATTCTCTGGAATCGACTGGCGCCCGCGGTCATCGCCGCGGGCGCTTTTCGTTGCCCCTGCCCCGGCAAAGGGCCGTGGGGACTTGACCCATCGCGCCAGGAAGGCGAGAATTCCGCCGTGACTCGACCAAGGAGCTGGGACCGATGAAAACGCTGCTGCTGGCGCTTGCAACCCTGGTTTTGGCGGCCCCCTCGGCGTACGCCCAGGACATGACCGACAGCTACGTGACGCTGGAATCGCCCACGGCGGTTGTCGCCGGCGCCACGGGCGTCGAGTTCACCTTCTACGTCTACAACGGCAGCCCGGATTTCGAGTGGACCTACGAGGTCGTCTTCACCTTCCCCTCCTGCTTCACCGTGGTCGAGGACAGCGGCAGCTACCTCGACGGCGGCCTGGGCTGGAACTTCGTCTTCAGCGCCGAGGGGCACGTGGCCCGCTTCACCGACGGCGACGGCGGCTACGGCGAGATCTACGACGGCGACGGCGGCTATTTCATGCTGCGGGTCGACGTCGGCGAGGACTGCCCCAGCGGACAGTCCGTCCTTCACTGGCTCCAGCAGGGAGACATGTACGGCGGGACCCCGCACTTCGTCGAGGGCACCCTGGACTTCGCCATCGCCGGCACGGCGACCGAGACCCGCACCTGGTCCAGCGTGCGATCGCTCTACTAGCTCCCGCCGCGACGGCTTCGGAACGGCCCCAGCCGGCACTTCCGGACCTCCGTCGCCCTTTTGAGATCGTCCCAGCAATCGTTGATTCCCCGATCCAGGTTGGGCTATACTGGTATCGCTGAATCGGAGGCCCTGTGGCCGCCGGCCGGCGTTCCGACTTCTTGCTCCGCATCTTCGCCGCCCGGTCTGGCTCGGGATAGCGCGCTTTCACTGTACAGCACCCCGCTGTGTCACAGGCGTTCGACCAGCGCAACTCAATGGGAGGCAACTCATGAAAAGACTGCTTTTTGCCATGGCGTTGATCGCGGTGCTCGCGGCTCCCGCCCTCGCCGACAAGCCCATCGTCAACTCCACGGACACCAGCATCCGCGTTGAGTGCGGTCTGGAGTCGGTGTGCTGGACCTGGGACGGCAGCTTCACGGCCGAGACCTGCGACGGCGGCGGCGCCCCCGTCTGGCAGTACGGCACCGCGACGGGCATCCCGACGGTGGACTGCGATGGCAACGCCATCGGCAACGTGCTGGGCACCATCCTGGCGGGCAACTACCCGAACGACGCCGGCGAGCGCGCCGTGCTGGGTGGCTCCTTCACCGTCAGCGAGACCTGCAACCTGCTGGAGATCTGCCACTACTACGACACCGAGAACAGCTATGACGGCTGCAACGTCGAGATCTACGCCGGTGGCAGCTACACCGTCGTGGCGCCCGCGGGCGGCTATCCCGACGATCTGATCAGCGACAGCACGACCTACTACGCCTGGTGCGTGGACAACCAGCCCGGCTTCACCGACGGCCCCGTCGGCTTCGTGAAGGACTGCTTCGATCTGAGCGCCTTCATGGGCCAGACCGTCTCCGTCGCCGTGAAGTTCGGCTCGGACAGCTCCGTCCAGTACCCCGGCTGGTACATCGCCTCCGCGATGGCCGGCAGCACGCTGGTTCCCACCGAGGACAGCAGCTGGTCGACGATCAAGACCCTGTACTAGTCGAACCGGCAATCGCTACGCAGTGGCCCGCGCCTCATGGCGCGGGCCTTTTTCGCACTTCGCGGTTAACTTTGGAGACAAACTGAGCTAGACTTACGAAGATATCGTGGCACCGGGAGCCCCCTCGATCCCAACCCTCACGGCCTTCCACGATCTGCGCCGACTCTGACCACTTTGATTGACTACCGGATTGAACTGGGAGGACCCATGAAACGACTGCTGCTCGCGCTCGCGGCCTTCACGCTGCTGGCGGCACCCGCCCTGGCCCAGGACATGAACGGGAGCTACGTCACCCTCGTCGGCCCCAGCTCCGCCGATCCGGGCGACACGGTGACCTTCGAGTTCTACGTCTACAACGGCAGCCCCGACGCCGAGTGGACCACCGAGGTGCGCTTCCGCTTTCCCGAGACCTTCAACGTGCTCGACGGCACCTACGACGACGGCGGCGCCGGCTGGAGCTTCGACTTCAGCACCTCGGGCGACTACGACGAGTACGCGCACTTCATCGACGGCGACGGCGGCTACGGCGAGATCGTCGACGGCACCGGCGGCACCTTCTACGTCACCGTCTTCATCAACCCGAACACCGAGTGCGGGCCCTACAACTTGCACTGGAAGCAGTACGGGGACGAGTGGGGCGACCCGCCGCACTGGATCGGCGGCGACCTGCCCTTCGTGATGTGCCCCGTCGCGACGGAGGCGCACACCCTGTCGGGCGTGAAGGCGCTCTACTAGCGATCCGCGTTCAGGCTTTCGCGCTTGAGTTCGAGAAAACGGGCCTTGAGCTGCTGGGTTTCCGGCAGCCGGGCCCGTTCCTCGTAGGAGTGGTCGAGGCGCATCACGAGGAAGCCCGACAGCAGGATGAACCACACGGGGATCGCCAGCGGCACCAGCCGGCGCCAGCCGCGGCCGACGAGCACGCGCACCATCTTCATCGTGCCCGTGGCCAGGATCAGGCAGAAGCCCGCCGAGGCCAGGTAGAGGTACTTCGTGTTGATCCAGTCGCCCGGCAGGTAGAAGAAGCAGAAGGGCAGGATCGTCAGCACCACCCAGGCGATGAAGAAGCGCAGGGTCTTGTTGCCGAACACGAAGCCGTAGGCCATGTAGCTGAAGATGATCGTCGCCAGCACGGGGCGGATCCAGCCACTCCAGGCGTAGATCGTGGCCAGCGGCGACCCCTCCACCACCAGCTCCGTGTAGTGGATGGGATAGACCATGTGCACCAGGTAGCCGGGGATGTTGCGCAGGAAGTTGAGCGCGAAGAAGCCCGCCCCCCAGCCCTCGGGGTAGGACTCGGTGACGCTGCGGAAGCTGTCCCACTGGAAGCCCGTGAGCACCCCGCCGAAGATGAGCAGCGTGAGCAGGGGGCCGTCCAGGACGCCGCGATCCTGCCGCTCCTTGCGGAAGAACACGTTGTAGGCCAGCAGCACGCCGATCCCGCTGAGAAAGGCGAAGCGGTTGACGATCGACAGCGTGAAGAAGAACACCGTCCCCAGGAACCACCACGACAGCAGCCGGCCCTTGCCCCGGGTCTCGTTGATCACGTAGAACATCACCGTCAGGATGAACACCGCATGCATGAGGATGCCGCTCACCCCGGCGGCGTACATGACCTCCTTGCCGTAGTTGCCCACCGCGAAGGCGAAGAGGCTGGCGCTGAGGAAGGCGATCCCGAAGTCGTGCAGGATCATCGTGATCAGCAGGTAGAGCAGGAACGCGTTGAGCGCGTGGATGAAGATGTTCAGCAGGTAGTAGCCCGCGGGCTTGTCCCCGAAGAACAGGTACTCGACGCGGTGGAAGACGCCGACGATGGGGTGCGGGTGCTGCGTGCCGAGCCCGAACTCGTCCAGGCTGTCGCTGGACAGGCTCTGGGCCAGGTACTCGTACTCGGCCGCCGTCCAGAACTGGTTGTTGAGGATGCGCCCGAAGAGCAGGAAGCTGAAGGCGAGCAGGATGAGAAAGAGGAGGGTCTTGTTGTCCTTGAGCCTGAGGGCCATCATCCGCCATCGCTTTCCGCCGGACCCACCGGCGCGCTGCCAGTCTAGGGGCGTGGGCAAGGCCGGGCAACGTGTTTCGTGACCGCAACCTGCTGCTGCTCGCCGCCGGCCAGTTCGCCAGCCGGCTCGGCGACGCCAGCTTTCACCTGGCGCTGATCTGGTTCGCCAAGGAGCTCACGGGCTCCAAGCGCGCCATGGGCCTCGTGGCCATGCTGGAGTACCTGCCCATCCTCCTCTTCGGCGCGTTGGCCGGCGTGCTGGTGGACCGTCTGGACAGGCGGCGCGTCATGCTCGGCGCGAGCCTCGCGCGCAGCGCGCTGATGTGGGCCGTGCCCTTGGTCTTCCTCGCCGGCTATCGCGGCCTCGGCGCCGGCGCCGCGGCGGCCTTAGGGCTCGCGCTGGCCACCAGCCTCTTCACGCCCGCCCGCGACGCCCTCGTCCCCCAGCTCGTGGGCCGCGGCGACCGCGTGGGCGCGAATGCGCTGGTGCAGGTCTCGGACCAGTTCGCCTGGCTGCTGGGACCGCTGGTCTATCCGCTGCTCGTCCCCTGGCTGGGCGTCAGCTGGGCCTTCGCGGGCCCGGCCCTGATCTTCCTCGTCAGCTGGGCCCTGCTGCTGGGAATGCGCGGCCCCACGTCCGCGCTGCTCGAGCCCGCGGGCCCCGAGACGCTGCTCGAGGCCGGCGAGACGGGCGGCCCGCCCCCGGGGGCGGGTCGGCTCGCCTGGGACGAACTCAAGGCCGGCTTCGCCCTGGCCTGGAAACGCCGTGAACTGCGCTGGCTGCTGCTGCTCACCGCGGTGAACAACTTCTTCATCATGGGGCCGGCCATCGTGGCCATGCCGGCCTACGTGGGCATCGACCTCGGCCTGCCGGCCGGCTATCTGGGGGCGATCGAGTCGGTGCTGGCCGCGGGGATGATCCTCGGCTCGCTGGCGCTCCTGCGCTGGCGGCCCCGCGCAGGGATGGGCAAGCTCTGGCTCGTGGGCATGGCCTTCGACGGCCTCACCTACGTCCCCATGCTCCTGGGCCCGCCCTTCCGCTGGCTGGTGCCGCTGATCCTCTTCCACGCGCTGTTCATCCCGTGGATCACGGTCTACCGCGTGAGCATCGTGCAGGAGGTGGTGGCGCCGGCGCTGCAGGGGCGCGCCTTCGCCTTCGTGGGGATGGCCGTGGTGGGAATGACGGCCCTGGCCAGCGGCGTCACCGGCCTGCTGCTGGACGTCCTGCCCACCCACATCCTCTTCGGCACCTGGGGCTTCTTCGGCATGTGCTGCGGGCTGGTGGGCTTCGCCGTGCCGAGCCTCAGGCGGCTCTAGCCCCCCAGCCGCAGGTCGAAGCCCAGGCTCAGCCGCCACTCCAGCTTGGGCTGGTTGACGGCCTCGTCGGCGGCGTCGTAGTCATAGCCGTCGCGCGGCTCCACGTTCTCGCCGTCGGGGCTGTAGGACGTGTCGTGGCCGGAGATCGCACTGGCCAGGTAGTAGTCCGCGCCGCCGCCCATGGAGAAGCCCCAGCGCGGGCCCATGGCCCAGCGCCGCTCGAGGCCGGCGCCCCAGCCCCAGTGGCTGCTGGTGACGTCGAACTTCTCGTTGCCCCCCACGAAATCGAAGGTCCCCTTGAACGACGCATAGCGCGGCCCCACGAAGGCCCGCGATCCGGCCAGCGGCCCCCAGTTCAGTTCGCGCAGCAGGTCCATCCGCCAGGCGACGTTCCGCCCCGTGGACTGGGGGGTGCCGTTCTCGTTGTCGTTGATGAAGGCGTGCCGCGCGGCCAGGGCGTCGCCGGGATCGAGACGCCAGTAGCCCAGGCTCATCCGCAGGCTGAAGGGCAGCCCCTGCGCGAAGTCGATGGCCTCCAGGTTCAGCGCGCCGCCGAGGCCGAGGTCGTGCCCCAGCTCCACGCCGGTGGAGAACTCCGCGGCCGCCGAGGGCGCCGTCGTGCAGAAGAGCAGCACGGTGAAGACCGTTAGTGTCCGAAACGTCCGCATGACTTCCTCCCGCGATGCGAGTTGAGGGGCGCTTTGTCCCCTGTCCAAGCGGCGTGCCAGCGCCGCGGTCAGTAGCGCGACTTCACGGCGCTCCACGAACTGCGCTCGACGCCCGTCTCGCCGCAGCCGCGGCCGAAGGCGCCGAGGCGTGCGCCGCAGTCGTTCAGCGCGGGCAGGCAGACGGACGCGCCGTCCACCCGGTAGTCGCCTCCGCCCTGGCCGCAGCCGGCCGGCCCGCAGAAATCTGGGTCCTGGGCGATGCAGCCGTCAAGGAAGCTGGCGGCGCCGGCGACGGTGTCCGGATTCACCACGCAGCAGCTGAAGCTCAGGCTGCCGCTGACCACCTGGGCGTCGTTGCCCACGCCGAGGTCGGTGCAGTTGCCCCAGATCACCGACATGGACACCGAGACGGTGGAGCCCAGACAGCGCAGCCCGCCGCCCGGCACGCCGGGCCAGGCGCCGTCGTCGGTGCGGTTGCGGGTGATGGTGGAGCCGGTGATCGTCACGCTGCTGCTCTCGAGGAGCAGCCCGCCCCCGAAGTCGGCGTAGTGGCCGCCGGCGATCAGGCAGTTGTCGATGGCGAGCTCGGCGCCGTGGGTGTAGATGCCCCCGCCTTCGTAGGTGGCCGCGTTGCCGTCGAGGACGCAGTCCCTCAGCTCGAGGTCCGACTCCTCCACGGCGATCGCGCCGTGCCGGGTGGCCCAGTTGTCCCGGAAGAGGCAGCCGCGGGCGACCACGGCGGAGCCGTCGCGGCAAAGTAGACCGCCCGCCGGGCTCTGGAAGCCGCGATTGCCCACGAACTCGCAGTCGGTGAGCGAGACGATCGAGTGCCAGCAGCCGAGGCCGGCGGTGGAGCCGTCGCTGCTGGCCCCCGTGCCGTTCTCCTCGAAGCTGCAGCGCTCGAAGGTGACCCAGGAGTCCACCACGCCGGCGCCCATGGCGCCCAGCTCGGTGCTGCCACTGGCGTTGTTCCCCACGATGCGGCAGTCGCGGACGGTGAGCGTGGAGCCGCTCTGCACCCAGAGGCCGGCGGCGTCGGCGCTGGGACGCCAGAGCCGTCCCCCCGTGAGGGTGAAGTTTTCGATGCGCGTGCCGGCCACGGCCGAGCGCACGGCCAGCACGCGGCCGTCGCCCTGGGCGTCGATCACGGTGGCGTCGATGCCGGACGCCCCCAGCAGGGTCACGCGGGACGGCAGCTCGAGGTTGTACTCGTGGTAGGTGCCCGCGGCCACGAGGACGGTGTCGCCAGGCTCGACCACGTCCAGACCGGCGGCGATGGTCGGGACGTCCGCGGGAACGTGCACCGTCGCGGCGGCGAGGCGGCCGGCCCACAGCAGCGCGACCAGCAGGGCAGTGCCCGCCGTCATCGGCCCGCGCTTCATCGCCTCACCTCCTCACCGCTTGGCGTCACGCTCTCAAGGACCTGGAATCCACCAGTATATCCGCTGGACGGATCTCGCGCCAGCGGCCCCGCGCGTGCTCTTGCCGCGCCGCAGCCGGCATGCTACTTCTTCCCCCATGCCCGAGTTCAAGAATCTTCGCGACTACATTGCGTTCCTGGAATCCAAGGGCGAGCTGCTGCGCATCGGCGAACCCGTGAGCCGGGACCTGGAGATCACCGAGATCGCGCTGCGCACGGTGCGCGCGGGCGGCCCGGCCCTGCTCTTCGAGCGCGTGGAGGGCTTCGACACGCCGCTGGTGATCAATCTGTTCGGCACCGATCAGCGCATGGCCTGGGCCCTGGGCGGCGAGACGCTCGCCGAGGCGGCCGCGCGCATCGAGGCGATGGTCCATCTCGCGCCTCCCGGCAGCATCCGCGACAAGCTGGCCATGTTGCCGACGCTGGCCGGCATGGCGCGCATCCTGCCCAAGACCGTGGGCCGCGGCGCCTCGCAGGAGCGCGTCTTCACGGGCGACGACGTGAACCTCGAGAACATCCCCGCCCAGCTCTGCTGGCCCGGCGACGGCGGCCACTACCTCACGCAGACGCAGATCTTCACCAAGGATCCTGCCACCGGCGCGCGCAACGTGGGCATGTACCGCGTGCAGATCTTCGACCGCAACACCTGCGGCATGCACTGGCAGATGCACAAGGTCGGCGCGCAGCATCACCGCGAGGCCGAGGCGCGCGGCGAACGCGTGCCCGTCGCCGTGGTCTTCGGCGGGCACCCGGCCATGATCTACGCGGCCAGCGCGCCGCTGCCCGAAGGCATCGACGAGTGCCTGCTCGCCGGCTTCCTCGCCCGGCGGCCCATCGAGCTGGTGAAGGCCAAGACCGTGGACCTGCTCGTGCCCGCCGAGGCCGAGTTCGTCATCGAGGGCTACGTGGAGCCCGGCGAGCGCCGTCTCGAGGGCCCTTTCGGCGACCACACCGGCTACTACAGCCTCGCCGAGATGTACCCGGTCCTGCACGTCACCGCCGTCACGCAGCGCGCCGACGCCATCTACCCCAGCATCGTGGTGGGCCCGCCGCCCCAGGAGGACGGCCCCATGGGCAAGGCCACGGAGCGGCTCTTCCTGCCCCTCATCAAGACGCAGTTCCCCGAGATCGTGGACATGCACCTGCCGGTCGAGGGCGTCTTCCACAACATCGCGCTGATCTCGATCCGCAAGCGCTACCCCGGCCACGCGCGCAAGATGATGCAGGCCATCTGGGGCACCGGCCAGCTCGCCTTCAGCAAGATCGTGATCGTGGTGGACGAGGACGTCGACGTGCAGAACCTGCCCGAGGTGGTCTGGCGCGTGACGGCGAACATCGACCCCAAGCGCGACGCGGTCTTCGCCGACGGCATCACCGACGTGCTCGACCACGCCGCCGACGTGATCGGCCTCGGCGGCAAGTTGGGGCTGGACGCCACGCGCAAGTGGCCCGAGGAGGGCTTCGCGCGCGAGTGGCCCGAGGTGCTCAGCATGGACGAGGCCACCCGCGCCCGCGTCGACGCCCTGTGGCCGAAGCTCGGCATCCGCCTGCCCGGCGAGCCGCGCGGCTAGCATGGCCGCGCCGATCCCCACCGGAGAAGCACCTGGCAAGCGCGACGCCGTGCAGCGGATGTTCGCCGCCATCAGCCCCAGCTACGACCGCCTCAACCACCTGCTCAGCGCGGGACAGGACCGCCGCTGGCGCCGTCGCGCCGTGGGGATGTTCGGCCCCGGCGTGCGTCGCGTCCTCGACGTGGCCGCCGGCACCGGCGATCTGGGCGCCGCCTGGCTGGCCGCGCGGCCGGACGGCGAACTCGTGTCCACGGACTTCGTCGCCGCGATGTGCGCGACCGGCGCCGCCAAGCTCGCCGGCCGCCGCGGCTACCTGGGCTACGCCGTCGCGGACGCGCTCGCCCTCCCCCTCGGCGACGGCGCGGTGGACGGCGTGATGGCCGCCTTCGGCGTGCGCAACTTCGCGCGGCTCGACGCCGGCCTCGCCGAGATGGTCCGCGTGCTCCGCCCCGGCGGCGAGCTGGTGGTGCTCGAGTTCTTCCCCGCGCGAAGCGCCGCGATCGAGCGCGCCTTCCGCGTCTACTTCCACCACGTGCTGCCGCGCGTGGGCGGCTGGATCTCGGGCAGCCCGGAGGCCTACCGCTATCTGCCCGCGTCGGTGGGCGACTTCGTCAGCCGCGAGCGCTTCACGGCGCTGCTGGAGGCGGCGGGGCTCGGCGAGATCCGGCGGCGGGAGTGCGGCGGGGGCATCGCCACGGCCTTTCACGGGGTCAAGTTGTGATAGACTAAGGGGGCACGCCCAGCCCCGGAGGTCACCATGCGCCGCCTGCCCCTCGCGCTGCTACTTCTCGCCAGCCTCTCTCTCCCGGCCCTCGCGGCCGACTTCACCCCCGGCCGCCTCCTCGCGATTCCCGTCGACCCGGACCTGCTGCGGATCGAGGCCGACGGCACGCTGGCCTGCCGCGACGCCGCGCTCTCGGCGACCCTGGCCGCCCGCGGTCTCACCCGCGCTGTGCGCCTGAGCGGTCCCGCCTCGCCCCGGGATTACCTGCGTCTGGACGGCCCCGCCGACCTGGACGTCCTCGCCGCCCGTGACGCCCTCGCCGCCACCGGCGCCTTCCGCGCCGTGTCGCCCGACTGGCTGCTGCACTTCCTCGTGCTGCCGAACGACCCGATGCTCGCCCAGCAGTGGCACATCACCAGCGCCACGGCGGGCATCCACCTGCCCCAGGCATGGGACCTGGAGCAGGGTAGCCAAACGACACCTGTCGCCATAATCGACACGGGCATCGACTGGAGCCACCCCGACCTCGGGCCCAACATGTGGCAGAACACGGACGAGATCTACGGCAACGGCATCGACGACGACGGCAACGGCTGGATCGACGACCGCTACGGCTGGGACTGCGGCGCAAACGACAACGACCCCCGCCCCGAGGCCTACATCGAAGGCGGGATCGACGTGGGCTTCCACGGCAGCCACTGCGCGGGCATCGCGGCCGCGGCCACGGACAACGCCGTGGGCGTGGCGGGCGCCGGCTGGGACTGCCGCCTGATGGCGCTCAAGGTGGTGGGCGGCGGCAACCCCTTCTCGGTGGCCGCCGTGACCATGGCCTTCGACTACGCGATCACCGAGGGCGCGAGCGTGATCTCCATGAGCTTCGGCGGCACCTTCAGCGACTTCGGCTTCATGCAGGCCCTGGTGGACGACGCCAGCGCCGCCGGCATCGTCTGCGTGGCCGCGGCGGGGAACAACAACACCAGCGCGCAGATGTATCCGGCCGCGCTGGACCGCGTGATCTCCGTCGCCGCCACGAACAGCGCGAACCAGCGCGCGAGCTTTTCGACCTACGGCGCCTGGGTGGACGTCGCCGCGCCCGGCGAGCAGATCTGGTCCACGATCATGACCAACTACGAGCTGGACTTCCTCACCGAGCTGCTCTTCATCCTCAGTTTTGGATACGACGGCGTGAACCCTTATATGTACAGCGACGGCACGTCCATGGCCTGCCCGCTGGTGGCCGGCGTGGTGGGCCTGGTGAAGAGCGTGGCGCCCTGGATGGACGCCGACGCCATGGACCAGCACCTCAAGGACACGGGCGACCACGTGATCTACGATCAGCCCTGCGGCGTGAAGGTGAATGCCGAGGCCGCGCTGGCCGGCCTCACCACGGCGGCGGATGGCGCGCCGGCGGCCCGCGTCGCCCTGGCGGCCTGGCCCAACCCCTTCAACCCGAGCACGACGCTGCGCTTCGCACTGCCGACCGCCGCTCGCGCGCGGCTCACGATCGTCGACGCGCAGGGCCGGCAGGTGGCGCTGCTCCTCGACGAGCCACGCCCCGCCGGCGAGCAGCAGGTCACGTGGCGGGCGGAGGGACTCGCGAGCGGCGTCTACCTGGCGCGCCTGGAGACGGAGGCCGGTCTGGCGGGGAGCGAGCGCGTCGTGCTGCTCAAGTAGAACGAGCTTGCAAACGTGAAGCCTGGGGAGGCGGACATGAACGGAGTGCGGTTGCTGATGGTTGGGATTCTCGTGGGCTTCGCGGCGACGGCCGGCGCCAGGGACTGTGACGACTACGCCGGCGCCATCGACGTGCTCTGGACCCAGGGCGCCGCCGGCGGCGTGCTGGCGCTCTGCGCGGCGCCGGGGGTGGTCTACACCGTCAACAACGACGCGCTGCGCGTCCTCTCCGTGGCGGACGACGCCCCCAGCGTCCTGAGCTCCCTGACGCTCAGCGGCAACGGCATGGCCGTCGCGCTCGTGGGGACTCGCGCGGTGGTGGCGGATTACAACTCGGTGGACGTGATCGACGTCTCGACGCCGTCGGCGCCCGTGCTCCTCGACAGCGAGCCGGGCTCCGCGCTCGATCTGGCCGTGGTGGGCGACCTCCTCTACGTGGCCGCCGGCGCGAACGGCCTGCACATCCTTCGCCTCGAGACCGATGGCTCCCTCAGCTCGCTGGCGCTGATGCCCACGCCCGGCAGCAACTGCACCCAGGTCGCGGCGGACGGCGCCCGGGTTCTCCTCCGCGAGGGCGGCGACCTGCGGATCGTGGACGCGAGCGACCCCGGCGCGCCCAGCATTGTCGGCGGCGTCACCTACTCCTACCCCAACGTGCTCAAGGACGTCGCGCTGGCCGGAGACGTGGCCCTGGTCCTGGTGAACCCGGGCGTGCGCGCGCTGGACATCACGCAGCCCGCGGCGCCGGTGGAACTGGCCGCGCTGGAGCTGCCGGAGCTGGGCGCTCGTCTCGATCGCGACGGCGCGCTGGGCTACGTGGCCTACAACGGCGGCTACGAGCGCCTCGATCTGAGCGATCCCGCCGCGCCGAGTCTGGACTACTACCTGACCGTGGTCGGCGCGGTCACCGGCGTGGTCGCGAGCGGCCCCCGCGCCTATGTCGGCTCCACGTCCGGAAGCCAGGCCCTCAGCTGCATCGACCTCGCCGGCGCGACCCCGCCCAACTGGCTGGACCAGGTGGATCTCCTCTTCGCGGGCCCTGCGGACGTGGATGCACACGCGGGCATCGCCGTGGCTGCGAATCCCGGGCACCCGGCCGTGCTGTTCGACGTCAGCGATCCGCGGAACGTGCGCGAGCTGCCGGAGATCGGTCTCACGATCGAGGCCGTCGCCGTGGGGGACGGTCACGTCTACATCGACCAGACGCTGCTGCGAACGTTCGACGTGAGCGACCCGGAGAACCCGGTGGTGACCTCGGTCCTTGGACATGCCGGGTACACCACCTCGATGGCCCTGGACCGCGCGGCGCAGCGGCTCGTGATCGGTACGACGGCGTCCATGGTCGTGCTGTCCGTCGTCCTTCCCGCCACGCCGCAACCCCTGAGCGTGGTCGAGGACCTCGACGTGGTGGACGTGCTCATCAACGGCAATCTCGTCTACCTGCTCACCAGCGGCTGCGAGCTGAAGGTCTTCGACATCTCCGCGCCGGAGACGCCGGTGGAGCTGTGGACCGTCCCCGCCTACTGCGGCGAGCGCATGGCCCTCGGGACCGGGACGCTCTACATCGCCGACGGCGCCGCGGGGATTCGCGCCTTCCACCTGACGGGGCAGGGCTATCCCGACTACAAGGCTACCTTCGGCGACGTCACCGCCACCGACCTGGCCGTCCACGGCGCGCACGCCTACGTGAGCTGCCCCGAGGGCATCGAGGTCTACGACGTGAGCAATCCCCTGGCGGGCATCTCTCTGGGCCGGGTGCGCGATGGCGACATGCGCAGCGTCGCGCTGCTGGATGACGAGGGCCTGGTCGCGGTGGGCGTGAACCTCTTCGCCACGGCAGCGCTCGACTGCGGCGATCTCACCGCCGTGGAGGCGCCGCCGGCGCCCGTCGCTCCGCTCACGGCCCAGCCCAACCCCTTCAACCCCAGCACCACGCTGCGCTTCGCGCTGCCCGCCGCCGGCGCGGTGGACGTGGCCGTCTACGACCTGGCCGGCCGCCGCCTGCGGCGGCTCGCCACGGGCTGGCGGGAGGCCGGCGAGCAGCGCGTCGTCTGGGACGGCCGCGACGACTCGGGCCACGCCCTGCCCAGCGGCGTCTACTTCGCGCAGGTCGGCGGCGCCGGTCTCGACGCCACGAGCAAGCTGGTGCTCCTCAAGTAGCGCTCGCGGCTTGTGATGCGCCCTCGTCTGGCGTAGCTTCGGGCGACCCCCAGCCCAAGGACACGCCATGGACGCCCCCCTGGCCCTCGACCTGCGCTCGGAGGTGGGCCGCCTGGAGGCGGTGCTCCTCCACGAGCCCGGCCCCGAGATCGAGAACATGGCGCCGCGCCACGCAGCGCGGGCGCTGTACAGCGACATCCTGAGCCGGCGCGCGGCGCTGCGCGACTACGCGGAGATGCGCGGCGTGCTCGAGCGCGTGGCGCAGTGCTTCCAGCTCCGCGATCTGCTCGCCGAGGTGCTCGCCGACCCAAATGTCAGCGAGGGCCTGGTGGAGACGATCTGCCGCAACGAGGGGCAATCGACCCTGCGCCCCGCCCTCGCGGCGCTCGAGCCGGCCGAGCTGGCGCGACAGCTCATCGAGGGCGTCGTCCTGCCGCAGGACACGCTCACGCGCTTCCTCACCGACGAGCGCTACGCCCTGCAGCCGCTGCACAACCTCTTCTTCATGCGCGACACCGGCGCCGCCCTTGGCGAGCGCTTCGTCTCCGCGCGCATGGCCAACGCCGTGCGCGAGCGCGAGGCGCTGCTCGTGGCCACGGTGATGCGTCACCATCCCCGCTTCCGTGCGCCCGTGGTGGAGCTGCCGCTGGGCCTGGACCGCAGCGGCGACGTGAGCGTGGAGGGCGGCGATCTCCTCGTCGCGCGCGAGGACCTGCTCATCGTCGGCCTCGGCGCGCGCACGAGTCCGCAGGCGGTGGACTGCATCGTGTCGGCCTGCCACGACCGCCACGAGCGCTGGGATCTCGTCATCCAGGAGCTGCCGCGTGAGCCCGAGTCGTTCATCCACCTGGACATGGTCTTCACGCTGCTGGACCGGGATGCCTGCCTCGTCTACGAGCCGGTCCTGCTGCGGCCGAACCCGCTGCAGACGGTCCACATGCGGATCGAGGGCGGGCGCGTGACGGGCATCCGCCGCGAGACGAACCTGCTGGACACGCTGCGGCGGCTGGGGCTCGACCTCGAGCCCGTGCTCTGCGGCGGCGCGGGCGACGCCTGGGTGCAGGAGCGCGAGCAGTGGCACTCCGGCGCCAACGCTTTCGCCGTGGCGCCGGGGCAGGTGCTCATGTACGGGCGCAACCAGCGCACGGTGGAGGAGCTGGATCGCCACGGCTTCGCCGTCATCGAGGCGGCCGAGCTGCTCGCCGGGCGGGCCGCGCTGCCGGAGGCGGGGCGGGCGGTGGTCACCATCGGCGGGGCGGAGCTGGCCCGGGGTGGCGGCGGCTGCCGCTGCATGACCTTGCCCCTGCGTCGCGCGCCGCTGGGCTAGACGCCGTGCCCGAACTGCCCGAGGTCGAGTCCGTCGCCCGCAGCCTGCGCGAGGGTCTGCTGGGACGTCGCCTGGAGGCCATCCAGGCCCGCTGGGCCGGCAGCCTCCGCCCCTCGCCCGCCACGGCTCGACGCGCCCTCGTCGGCCTCACGCTGCTCGCCGTGGATCGCCACGGCAAGTACCTCTTCCTGACCTTCGGGGACGCCCCCGCCGGCCCGCCGCGGCGGCAGCTCATGCTGCACCTGCGCATGACCGGGCAGCTCTTCACGGATCCCGCCTACCGTCCCGACAAGCACCTGCGCCTGCGCTTCGACTTCGACGGACGGCGCGTCTACTACCGGGACATCCGCAAGTTCGGCGGCTTCGACCTGCTGGACGGCCTGCCGGGCCGGAAGGCCATCCCCCACGTGGGCCCGGACTGGCTGGCGCTGCGCTTCCGCGAATGGGCTCCCCGCCTCGACGGCCGCCGCGCGCCGATCAAGGGCCTGCTCCTGGACCAGGGCGTGGCGGCGGGGCTGGGGAACATCTACGCCGACGAGGCGCTCTTCCGCGCGGGGATCCACCCCGCCACGCCGGCCGGCGCCCTCGACGCCACCGCCCGCCGCCGCCTCTTCGACGCCTGCCGCCGCGTGCTGCGCCTGGGCATTCGCCACGGCGGCACCACCTTCCTCGACTTCGTCGACTTCGACGGACGCCCCGGCAACTTCCGCCGCAAGCTCCGGGTCTACGGGCGGACCGGCGAGCCCTGCCGGGCGTGCGGAACGCCACTGGTCAAGACCCAGATCGCCGGTCGCGGCAGCCACTTCTGTCCCCGCTGCCAGCCCCCGGGACTCGCGCCGCCGCCCACTCCGTAAGCTGCTCCGAACGGGCACCCGCCCGCGCTCCCGAGGATGGCCTACAATTTCCAGGAACGCTTACTCTTGTAGTGCATAACGCTAGACGGCGTGGAAATCTGCAACGCGTCACCCAAAAGGGTGGCCACTGACACAGATTGGAGCTTTTTTAGCTTAACACGTCGATGGCTAGGTGCTAGACTCCTGGCCTGACGACGACCACGCGACCCGTCTCCCGGCCCCCAAAACAAGAGAGCAAGGCATGGAAAGCACGAAGCCCCATCTGCGCGAGTTCCTCGAGATCCCCTACGACCAGCTCGAAGAGCTGAACCTCGCCTCCAAGGCCCACCAGGAGAGCTGGGCGCCGATGGAGGAGGTCGAGGCCGAGCGGCGCCGCTACCTCGAGGGCGAGAAGCGGATCAAGGCCGTCACCGTCGCCTTCACCGATCTCGAGGGCCGGCTCCACATGCTGGACTACGACAAGAAGTTCCTGCTGAAGGCCGACCAGCTCACCTTCGACGGCAGCTCGATCCGGGGCTTCACCAAGATCGCCGAGAGCGACCTGCGCCTGGGCATCGACTGGCGCGCCTTCTACTGGATGCCGGCGGACGTCTTCGGCCCCGGCAAGGTGCTGGTCTTCGGACACGTCCTCGGCAAGGACGGCCAGCCCTACGAGGCGGACTTCCGCGGCCGCCTGCTGCAGCTCACCCAGGAGCTCTACTGGAAGGACGGCACGGTGGCCAACGTGTCGGCCGAGATCGAGGGCTTCCTCTTCAAGAACCGCGACGCCGAGCGCGCCTACTACGAGCACGGCGAGTTCGATCTCATCTCCACGGGCGGCTACTTCCACAGCCTGCCGCAGGATCCGCTGCGCCAGTTCATCGACACCGCCGCCGAAGTGCAGCGCGCCATGGGCTTCGAGAACGAGAAGGACCACCCCGAGGTGGGTCCGTCGCAGTTCGAGATGAACTTCAAGTACGCGCCGGCTCTCATCGCCGCCGACCGCATCCAGCTCTACAAGCTGCTCTGCCGGCAGGTGGCCCAGGGCATGGGCATGACGGCGAGCTTCCTGCCGAAGCCCATCACCGGCATCAACGGCAGCGGCATGCACACGAACATCTCGCTGGCGCGGAAGGGCGACAACCTGTTCTGGGAAGAGGGCGCGAAGCTCAACATGTCCAGGACCGGACACGACTTCATGCAGAGGGTCCTCCACAACGCCGAGGACATCTGCCTGATCCTGAACGCGAGCGTGAACGCGTATCGCCGTCTCGATCCCAACTTCGAGGCGCCCAACGAGATCGCCGCCAGCCCCACCGACCGCAGCGCCATGATCCGCATCCCGCTGGCCACGCGCGGCGGGCAGCGCATCGAGGTGCGCTCGGTCGGCCCCGACGTGAACCCCTACATGCTGATCTACACGCTGCTGCGCACGGGCATGGAGGGTCCCCAGCCGGATCCCCACGCGCCCAAGCCCAAGCGGATCCGCAAGCGCACGTTGCCGGGGAACATCTACGACGCCATGGGCGCGTTCCGCCGCAGCGCCTGGGCCAAGGAAGTGCTGGGCGACGCGAGCCACATGAAGTACTGCGAGCTCAAGGAGATGAGCGCCCACCGCTGCCCGCGCGAGCTGGGCAATCGGATCAAGCGCGCGGAGATCATGTTCCACCACGAGGTGACGAACCAGATGCTCTGGAACAGCTTCTAGGCGCCGCAGCAACGGCCTCGATCACGCCGGCGGTCCCACGAGGGGCCGCCGGTTTTGTCTGCGCGACCGGCGACACCCGGGGATCTTGCCCGGCGGAGACGAACTCGCTATGGTCGTCGCTCCCGCCAGTTCCGGAGGATGGCCGTGCCCGATCCCGCAGCATCCCTGAAGCGCTTCGTGCTGGAGCGGCTGGGCGCGCGCCCGGCCCTTCGCGTGCTCGAGGCCGGCTGCGGCAGCGGAAGCTGGTTCGACCTGCCCGCCATGCGCGGCGAAGGCAAGATCGTCGGCATCGACATCTCCGCGAAGCAGCTCGAGCGGAACACCATCATCGACGAGGCCATCGAGGGCGACCTCATGGCCCACCGCTTCGCGCCGGACAGCTTCGACCTGATCATCAGCATCGACGTCCTCGAGCACCTGGACCGGCCGACGGCCGCCCTCGACAACCTGGCCGACGCGCTGGCGCCGGAGGGCCTGCTCGTCCTCAAGATCCCCAACGCCGCGTCGGTGAAGGGCCTCTTCACCAAGTTCACGCCGCACGGGCTGCACGTCTGGGTCTACCGCAGGTTCCGCGGACGGCCGAACGCGGGCAAGGACGACGTGGGTCCCTTCAAGACCTTCATGCGGATGTCCATCAGACCCCGCGCCCTGCGGCGCTGGGCCCGCCAACGCGGTCTCGAACACGCCTACGAGGACTACTACGAGGCCGCCTTCCAGCGGCGCATCCGCCGCAAGCTCGGCCCGCTGGATCCGCTCGCGCGCCTCGGGGACCGCGCGCTGGAGGCCGTGACCGGGGGGCGGCTGTCCCTCGCCCGGACCGAGTACATCGTCGTGTTTCGCCGCGCCGGGGTCTGATCCTCGCGCCCGGCGTTTTCGCGTGAGTTGGGCTCCCAGTTTCGCGACAATTCGGGCGACCCGGCGTGACCTGGCCGACGGCCGCGGTGTCATTCCGGCAGACGAACCCCCACGAAAGGACAGTGTCATGGCAGGCATTCTCGACTCGCTCATGGGGCAGCTCGGCGGCAGCCCCCTCAAGAACCTCAGCCAGCAGATCGGCGCCGACGAGAAGACGACCCAGGGCGCCATCGGCGCCGCGCTGCCGCTGCTGCTCGGCGCTCTCGCCCGCAACGCCCAGGACGGCAAGGGCGCCTCGGCGCTGAGCGGCGCGCTGGAGCGCGACCACGACGGCGGCATCCTCGACAACCTCGGCGGCTTCTTCGGCGGCGGCGACACCTCGCCGGGCCAGGGCATCCTGAAGCACGTCCTCGGCGGCAAGCAGCCGGCGGTGGAGACGGGCGTCGCCCACGCCAGCGGCCTCGACACCGACTCCGCGGGCAAGCTCCTCGCCATGCTCGCGCCGATGGTGATGGGCGCGCTGGGCAAGGCCAAGCGCGAGAGCGGTCTCGACGCCGGCGCGCTCGCGGGCATGCTGAGCAACGAGCGCCAGGCCATCGAGCGCCGCGCGCCCCAGCAGATGGGCATGCTGGGCAAGCTGCTGGACGCCGACGGCGACGGCGACGTCGACCTGGGCGACGGCATCAAGGCCCTGGGCAAGCTCTTCGGCAGGTAGCGGCGATGGCCGCGCGCTAGCGCGCGGCCTCGGCCACCCAGCCCTCGGCGATCTTGAGGATCACCTGCGTGGCCTTCTCCATGGTCTGCAGCGAGGCCCACTCACGCACGCTGTGGTAGTTCGCGCCCCCGGTGAAGACGTTGGGCGTGAGGATGCCCATGGTGGTGAGCCGCGCGCCGTCCGTCCCGCCGCGGATGACGTCGATCCGCGGCTCCACGCCCGCCGCGCGCGTGGCCTCCATGGCGATCTCCACGATGCGCGGGTTCTCGTCGAGCTTGGGGCCCATGTTGAGATAGCTCTCGGTGACCTCAAGCTCGATGCGCGTCTTCGGGAAGTCGCGGCGCACCGCGTCGCGGATATCCTCCAGCAGACGGATCTTCGCCTTCGAGCCCGCCAGGTCGAAGTCGCGGATGAGCAGGTGCAGCGTGCAGGCGTCCACCCCGCCCTGGATCGCGCGCGGGTGCAGGTAGCCCTCGCGTTTCTCGGTGGTCTCGGGACGCATGTCCTCGGGCAGGCGCGCCAGGATCGCCGCGGCCGCGTAGAGCGTGTTCACCATGCGGTTCTTGGCCGTGCCCGGATGCACGTTGTAGCCGCTCAGCCGGAAGGTCGCCGCGTGCGCGTTGAAGGTCTCGCGCTCGATGCGGCCCAGGTCCTGACCGTCGAGGGTGTAGGCGATCCGCGCGCCGAAGCCCGCCACGTCGAAGCGGTTCGCGCCGCGGCCGATCTCCTCGTCGGGCGTGAAGCCGATGGCGATGTCCCCGTGCAGCAGCGACGGATCGCCCACCAGACGCTCCACCGCCTCCATGATCTCGGCCACGCCGGCCTTGTCGTCGGCGCCGAGCAGGGTGGTCCCGTCGCTGGTCACGATGTCGTCACCCACGCAGGCCGCCAGCTCGGGCGTGTCCGCGGGCCGGATCACCTGCGTCGGGTCCCCCGGCAGCACGATCTCGCCGCCGTCGTAGCCGCGATGCACCTGCGGCTTCACGTTCTCGCCGGGCGCGTCGGGGCTGGTGTCCATGTGCGCGATGAAGCCGACGCCCGGCACCTTGCCCCGCGCCGGATGCCCGGCCGGCAGGTTCGACGACAGCAGCGCGTAGACGTAGCCGTGCTCGTCCAGACGCGGCGCGAGGCCCATCGCCGCCAGCTCGTCCCGCAGCACCCGCGCCAGGTCGAGCTGACGCGCCGTGGACGGGCAGCTCGGCGAGTGCTCGTCCGAGGTGGTGTAGATCTCGCAGTAGCGGATGAAGCGCGCGAGCAGGCGCTCGGTCTCGGGCGCACGGCGGGTGCTGGATTCGCTGGGCATGGGTCCTCCTTCGCTGGCGCCAGGGTAGCGCCCGGCGAGGAAGCGGTCAATTCGGCGGGCGACGCCCCGCCGCCTGTGCTATCCTGCGGCCCTCAGACGCCGGAGGTGCCATGTCCGACTCCCCCACCCGCGTGATCGTCGCCATGACCGGCGCCAGCGCCACCCCCTACGCCTGGCGGCTCCTGGAGCGGCTGGCGGGCGCGCGCATCGGCGTGGAGCTCATGGTGAGCGAGAACATCGACGCCCTCTGCCGCGTCGAGCTGGGCAGCAGCCTCGAGGCCGAGCTGAAGAAGATCTATCGCAAGTCGCTCGCCGCGGGCGAGCGACTGGGCGAGGCCGAAGACGGCGGGCCGCTCGCGCGGCGTCACGGGCTCGGCGACTTCGCCGCGGCGGCGGCCAGCGGCAGCGGGCGCGACGTGCCCATGGTCGTCGTCCCCTGCTCGACGGGCACGCTGGGCCGCATCGCCGGCGGTGTGAGCGACAACCTGATCACGCGCGCGGCGGACGTCTGCCTCAAGGAGCGCCGCCGCCTGATCCTGGTGCCGCGGGAGACGCCGCTCTCGGCCATCCACCTGGAGAACATGCTGCGGCTCTCCCACGCCGGCGCGACGATCCTGCCCGCCAGCCCCGGCTTCTACCAGGGTGGCGAGCGGGTGGAGCAGCTGGTGGACTTCGTCGTGCAGCGCATCCTGCGGCAGCTCGGCCTGGGCCACCTCGGCCGCTACGCCGGCTGGGGCGAGGACGAGCCGATTTGAACACGGCCCCTGTCCAGCCGGACACGCCCCGGGGCTTCTGGGGACGGCTCCGCGCCGTCCTCGACATGATCGCCTTCCACCACACGCTCTTCGCGCTGCCCTTCGCGCTGCTGGGCATGATGCTCGCCGCGCGCGACAACAGTCCGGCGGGCTGGCCCGGCTGGCGCACCCTGCTGCTCGTCCTCGGCTGCATGGTCACGGCGCGCAGCGCGGCCATGGCCTACAACCGCATCGCCGACCAGGACATCGACGCCGCCAACCCGCGCACGGCGGCGCGCCACCTGCCGGCGGGGCTGCTCACCCGGGCCTGGGTCTACGGTTTCGTCTTCGTGAATGCCTGCCTCTTCATCTTCTTCGCGGTGCTGCTCGGTCCGGTGCCCGGACGCCTCAGTCCCGCGGCACTGGCCTGGATCCTCGGCTATTCGCACGCCAAGCGCTTCACCGCGGCGAGCCACTTCTGGCTGGGACTCTCGCTGGCCATCGCGCCCGTGGGCGCCTGGGTGGCGGTGACGGGGCACCTCGACGCCGCGCCCTGGCTGCTGGCGCTGGCGGTGCTGTTCTGGGTGGGGGGCTTCGACATCATCTACTCCCTGCAGGACCTGGACTACGACCGCCGCCGCGGCCTGCACTCGCTCGCCGCGAGGCTGGGCCCCCGCGGCGCGCTCGGGCTCGCCGCGGCGTGCCATGTGGCGATGATTGTCAGCCTGGCGGTCTTCGGAGAGCTGCGCGACCTGGGCCTTCCCTTCCGCCTCGGCCTCGCCCTGGCCTCGCTCTTGCTGATCTGGGAGCATCGGGTGGTCCGGGGTGGCGAGCTGGGGCGCATCGACCTGGCCTTCTTCCGTCTGAACAGCTGGGTCGGCGTGCTGGTGTTCGTGGCCGGCGCCCTGGGCATCGTACTCGTCTGAGCGATCCTGAATCACCGCTTGCCGAATGTTGCCGGCGAACCTATTCTGGCCCGGCTGCGGCGGCCCAGACGTCGCCAGGCACCGGGGAGGGTCCATGAGTCCGCTTCGCATCGGCGTGATTTCCTTCGTCAATTCCCTGCCGCTGATTCGCGGACTGGAGAAGCAGCGCAGCCCCGAGGTGGAGCTGGTCTACGCCAATCCCAGCTCGCTGGCGGACCGCCTGCGCTACGGCGAGCTGGACGCGGCGCTGATCCCCGCCGTGGAGTACCTGCGCGGCGTGGGCGCCGGCGTGGTGCCGGGCCTGTGCATCGCGAGCCGCGGCCCGGTGGAGAGCATCCGCCTGGTGAGCCAGTGGATGCTCGAGGAAGTCGGCAGCGTGCTGGTGGATCAGGCCAGCCGCAGCAGCGTGGCCATGCTGCGCCTGCTCATGGATCGCGTGCATCGCCGCAGCCCGGACTTCTTCAGCTTTCGTCCCGATCCCGCGCAGCCCTTCCTCGGCCCCGACGGCCGCGACGCCCCCGCCGCCCTCATCATCGGCGACGCGGCGATGGAGCTGGCGGATGACGTCGCGCCCTTCACCGTGGACCTCGGCGAGTGGTGGGAGAACACCTTCCACCGTCCCTTCGTCTACGCGCTCTGGGTGACGCGCGCCGCGCCCGACGCGCCGGAGTTCGAGCGTCTCAGCACGCTGCTGCGCGCCAGCGCCGAGCAGGGACGTCGTGAGCTGCCGCGCATCTGCGAGGAGGTCGCCGAGACCCGTCGCTGGCCCGAGTCCCGCGTGCACGAGTACCTCACGCGCCGCATCCACTACACGCTGGACAACGAGACGCTCGCCGGCCTGTCGCTCTTCCGCGACCTCTGCGTGGAGAACTACCTCTGTCCCGACCGCCCCGAGGTTCTCGACGGCCTGGCCGGCCTCAAGGGCGAACTGGAGCGCGCCACCGGCGGCTCCGGCCGCTAGCCCGTGCCCCGCGGTGGGCACTGGGAGCGCTGCCGTCTACCCGGCTTCGCGCCGGACGAGCTGACCGCAGGCAGCGCCGACGCCCGCGACCGGGCGGTGGACCTCTATCGCGTCGGCCTGCTGCTGCCCGTCACCGCGCCGCCCATCGCCGACGGCGCCCTGGCCGTGGCGGCGGGGCGCGTCGTCGCGATGGGTCCCGCGCGCGAGGTCCTCGCCGCGCATCCGAACGCCCGCCGCGTGGCCGAACTGCCCGGCGCCGTGCTCCTGCCCGGCCTCGTGAACGCCCACTGCCATCTGGGCCTGACCTTCGCGCAGGGCGTGCTGCCGCCCACCGAGGACTTCGCGGCCTGGATCCGCCGCCTCCTGCCCCTGCGCCGCTCCTGGACCGAGGACGAACTCCGCCTCTCCCTCCTCGCCGGTCTGCGCGAGACGCTTCGCGGCGGCTGCACGCTGGTGGGCGAGATCCTCACCGAGACCGAGTCCGACGCCGGCGCGCTGCTCGCCGAGTTCGCCCCGCCGCTGCGCATTCGCGCCTTCCACGAGGCGCTGGGCTGGCTCGCGAGCGACCGCGAGGCCGCGCTGCAGCGGGTGCGCGCCCTCGACCCCGCGCCGCTGGACTTCGCGCCCGGCGAGCTGCGGCACGGCCTCAGCCCCCACGCGCCCTACAGCACGCACCCCGAGCTCTACGCCGCGCTCTTCGACGACGCGGCGGCGCGCGGCTGGCCGCTGTCCACCCATCTTTCGGAGACCGCCGACGAACTGGACTACCAGCGCGAAGACCGCGGCGCGCTCAGCGCCCTGCGCGCCCGCGTGGGCTGGGACGCCGAGGGGCCGTCGCCCTGGTGCGGCGGACGCACGGTGGACGCCTGGCTCGCCGAACACCCCCCGGGCGCGCCGTTGCAGCTCGTGCACGGCACCTGGCTGGACGCCGAGGCCGTCGCCCGCGTGGCGGCGATGGAGCGCGTGAGCGTGGCCTACTGCCCGGGATCGGTGGCCTGGTTCCACGGGGGACGCGACCCGCATCCCGTGCGCGCACTGCTCGACGCGGGGGTGACCGTGGGCCTCGGCACCGACTCGCTGGCCAGCAGTCCTACGCTGAACCTCCCGCTGACGGCCACGCTGGCGCGGCGGGCGCATCCCGATCTCGAGCCGCTGGAGCTGCTGTGGATGCTCACGCGCGGCGGCGCAGTGAGCCTCGACTGGGCGGAGGCCGGCGAGCTGCGCGCGGGCGGGCCGGCGGACTTCGTGGCCTTCTCGCTGGCGGGGGTGCGCGACGCGTCGCGCCTCGGCGCCGCCGAGGCGGTGGAGGGCGCGCTGCTCTCCGGCTACCGCGTGCCCGGCCTGCACGTCATCGGCGGCATCGCGCACGCCATGGCCGTGCTCGCGCCCTTCCCGCGCTAGCGGCCGACCGTGCGGCCCTCGGCGCAGAGCGCGTCGATGAGGTCCAGCTCCCGCGCCACGCGCTGATCCCAGGAGTCGAAGTGCTCGGCGGCCCAGCGCTTCGCCCCCGCGGCGAGACGCGCGCGCGCCGCGTCGTCGGCGAGAAGCTCGCGCAGGGCGGCGAGCAGCGCGGCGTCGTCGTCCGGCGGGACGAGGCGTCCGTTCACGCCGTCGCGCACCATCTCGGCCGTGCCGGCCACGTCCGTCGCCAGCACGGGGCAGCCCATCACCATGGCCTCGCAGGTCGGGATGGAGCCGTTGGAGTAGGTGTTGAGGGTGACGAAGACGTCGGCCGCGGCGAAGAGGGCGGGGACGTCGTCGTGGGGCACGGCGCCGAGGAAGCGCACGCGGTCGGCGTCGGGCAGGCGGGCGGCGGCCTCGCGCATCCAGGCCTCGTCCTCGCCGCTGCCGGCGACGAGCACGCTCACCGGACGCGGCGTGTCGGCCAGCAGCCGCGGCAGCACGCGCATGAACTGCCGCGTGCCCTTGAAGGGCGCGAGGCGCGCGAGGAAGAGCAGCACGGCGTCGTCCGGCGCCGCGCCCAGCCGCGCGCGCTCGGCCGCGCGGTCGAGGGAGAGGTCCGCCCACTCGGTGTGGATGCCGTTCAGCAGCTGGACGACGCGCCCGGCCGGCACGCCCGCGTGGAGCGCGGCCTCGCGGCCGCGGGTGCCGTCGTTGAGGATGACGAGGCGATCGACCTGGCGCGTGAGGCCGTAGAGCGTCTCCAGGTTCTTGTAGCGGTACTTCCAGCGCGGCCAGCGGTCGAAGAAGGCGGCGGTGTAGACGCCGAAGTGCTTCACGGCGCTGGGGATCCCGCGCTCGCGCCCCACGACCTCGGCCGCGCGCGCGCCGTGGTAGCTGAAGCCCAGCACCAGCTCGGGCGCGACCTCGGCCGCCACGCGACGGGCGCGGCGCACGACCGGCCCCAGGAACCAGCCCATGTAGACGAGCCGCCTGAGCGGCGTGGGCAACCAGCGCCAGCGGGCGAAGACGTCGGGGAAGGGGTGCAGGCGCAGGTTCGGATGCAGCTCGGCGGGGTCGAAGCGGCCGCCATCGGGCAGCACGAAGTGCAGCGTGTGCCCCGCCGCCAGCGCGCGGCGGACGAACTCGGCGTCGTCGCTGACGCCCGCCTTGCCGGGCATGGACCAGAAGTCCGCCCAGGGCGTGACCACCAGGATGCGTCGCGGCTGGCGGGGCGTGACGTGCATGTCCGCACCCTAGCACCGCCCGCGAAGGGCGGGAAGCGGGACTTGTTGTCGCCGGGGCGCTGCGCTAGTGTCGCGGCAGCCGGGAGGAGACGCCGTGGGCCGCAACACGTCGATGGTGCTTTGGGGGCTCGCCTTGCTGGCGATCTTCGCCGGCACGACGCTGCTCTTCACGCTGCTGTGGATGCCCGTCTGGCTCAGCCCTTTCGCCTGGACCCTGCGACGGACCGCGGCGGCGGGCTTCGTCCTCGCCCTCATCCCGCTCACCTACGGCCGGCAGCGCCAGGGCGAGGACGCCACCGTCGGCCGCCTCAGCCGCTTCCTGCTGCGGCGTCGCGCCTGGCCCACCGTGGGACTCGGCGCGATCCTGCTCACCGCGCTGCTCACGGGCGTGCAGCTGCTCCTGATCAAGCGCAATCCGAATCTCTCGATCAGTCAGTACTGGCGGGAGGAGATCTGGGCGGTGTGGCTCGCGATGCTGCCCGCCAGCGCGCTCACGCTGACGGGCTTCGCCGGCTGGGTGAGACTGCGGGGGATCAGCCGAAGCCCAGCCAGTCGCCCACCAGGAAGATGACGCGGCCGATGAGGATCGACACGCGGCCCATGATCGTGTAGCCGAAGGCCGCGCCGAAGGACACCATCAGGAACCAGATGCCCAGGCGGCTCACGGCGCCCACCGCGCCCTTGTGCTCGGCCGAGAAGAAGAAGTAGACGAGCACGGCCAGCACGCCGATCACGAAGACCACGCTGGAGACCCACTCGCCCCAGTTCACCGTGTGCGTCTGCTCGGCGGCCCAGATGGGCAGGCGCTCCGGAAGGAAGCGCCAGAAGCTGCGGATCGTGTCCGCCGACTGCGGCAGCACCTCGCCCTGGAGCTTCTGCATCATGTTCAGGCCCGTGTAGTAACCCACGTAGACGGCCAGCGCGAAGCGGCTCACCCAGGCGATCTTCTGCACGTAGCGTGTGTAGAGCACGATGGCCAGCACGAAGGGCACGATCAGCAGCCAGTGCTCCGCGCTGCGCCCGGGGTAGGTGACCGGATCGTAGGCCGGGCCGATGTGGAAGAGCGGCGCGAACAGGTTGGGCACGAAGGTGTTCTTGAAGGTCAGGTTGATGTAGTAGCCCATGCTGATGCCGGCGAACGCGCTCTCCGCGAAGCGGAAGAACGGGTTGTCCTTGTAGAGGAAGCTCAGGATGGCCAGCGTGAAGAGCGAGGCGACCCAGACCCAGACTTCAGTCGACATAGGTTCCTACCCTCTCCCGCGCTGGCGCCGCTCCACGAGGAAGCCGACGTTGCCGATGATGATGAACAGCGTGATGATGGAGTAGACGATGGACTGCACGTCCCAGCCCTTGCCGGCGTTGTAGATGTCCGCCGCGGTGGCTGCCGCCACCTGGGGATACTTCTTCTCCACCAGATACTCGTACTCGGCGGCGCCCTTGAGGCCGGGCAACAGCGCGAACATCTGACCCGCCTTGTAGTAGGCGAAGTACTTCGGCGCGCTCACCGCGGTGCAGCCCACGGCCACCGGCGTCCCGTACTGGGCGTTCACCAGGTTGGCCCACCACTCGCCGATGATGCCCGTCGCGAAGCTCATCACGAAGGTGACGTCCGCGTAGCCCTTCACCGCGTCGGACAGCTCGTAGTGCGTCACCGGCGACTGGAAGTACTCCTGGGGGAACACCGCGTGGACGTTCTCGCCCATCTGCCGCATCGTGGCCTGGCCGCCGTCCTTGTAGCCCAGGTAGACGAAGTCCTTGCCGTAGAACTTGCCCGGGAAGGCCGTGCTCTCCAGCTCGCCGGCGGGAGGATTGAGCGGGCCCACCGCGCGCTGCAGCTCCTCGAGCCCCTCCGTCACGCCCCCCAGCGGGTAGAGCGCGATGCAGACGACCTTGAGGTCGCGCGCCATGCAGTGGCGGATGAAGGTGTCCGCCATGGGGTCGTTCTCGGGCCCGGTGGACGGACCGTAGTCGAAGGACGCCAGCACGGTGGACCCCGCCGGCAGGCTCTCCACGCGATCGTAGAGATCCTGCACCGACTCGGCCACGTTCACCGGCAGGTTGAGCGGCGCGAGGATCGGAATCACCGCCGCCAGGCCCACCAGCAGGTAGAGCCAGCGCCGGTCCAGGTTCATCAGCCGCTGGAAGATGTTCACGCTACTCCCCCTTCTGGAGGCCGAGATAGGAGCGCTCGATGCCGATCAGGATGCGCAGCGCCATGGAGGCGGCGCCCAGCGCGGCGCCGATGATGATCCCGCGCTGCGCGGCGGCATTGGGGATGTTCAGGATCCACTGCGTCACGTCCGGCAGGAAGGGCAGGACGCGCACGACGTAGGGATTCACCCCGAGCATGATCACGAGCGCCGCGGCCAGCAGGATGGCCGCCTCCACGTTGCGGACGCGGAAGGCGCGGAAGGCGGCCGAGGCCACGTAGAAGGCCAGCAGGCTGAACATGGTGGCCTGCAGCGGCTTGAAGCCCGCCTCGACGATCCAGTTGTAGGCCGCATGCGCGTACCAGGCGCCGTTGTCGGCGCGGGCGAAGGCGTCCCAGAGGCCGAAGATGGCCGTCACGATGAGCGCCACCAGGAAGACGCCGGCATAGGGCCAGCCCTGCGCGCGGTTGGAGATCTTCTTGAGATTCACCTGGAAGACGTTCACCACGCCCAGCAGCAGCGCGCCCGCGGCGAGGATGACCATCCACTGCTCGAAGGTGTCGCTGACCTGCAGGATGCCGTTGCCGCCCTCGTCCGGGTTCATCACCGCCGGTGAGCGGAAGAAGAACGACAGGATCGGCAACATGCCGGCGATGAAGGTGAGCAGCAGCGGGATGCGCTTCTTGAACACGGCGGTCTCCTAGTGGGGCAGCAGCCAGTCCTGCATGGCGAGGTTGCCCGAGAAGGTGGCGACGAGCAGGCCGATCACGATCCAGAGCAGGATCAGCAGCTTGACGAAGTCCTGGCCCTTCACGCTGCCCAGCATCACGGGCTCGCGGGACAGGTAGGCGCTGGCCGCGTAGAGCTCCTCGCCGATGAGCGTGTAGTCGCAGGTCACGACGAAGAAGGGAATCTGCGCCACCTCGGCCGTCCCCGCGATCTGGATGGCGCCGGTGGACTGCCCCGCCTCGGCCAGCAGCAGGCTCTCCGCGTAGAACGAGCCCACGAGGAAGTTCGCGGCCGGCTTCTCGCGCACCATCACGCCCGACACCGACGCGGTGTAGGCGAACTGGTCGTAGGTGACGTAGTGGACCATCTCGTCGCTGAAGAGGTCCGGACGGCCCGCCTCGAGGTAGGCCTCCTTGACCGTCTCGCGGGCGGCCGCGAAGGTGAGCGGGTCCTTGTTGGGGACGTCCAGCGGCGTGCCGTACTCGGCGGTGTGCTTGGCCACGTGCTTGAGCACGGCCAGGGAGGCCAGGGTCTGGACCTCGTCGATGGACATGATCCCCGGCACGTAGAGCACCTTGCGGCCGAGCTCGGTGGAACGGCCGATGGCCTCCTCCACGGCGTTCAGTCCCGCGATGCGGCGCACGTAGAGCGAGCGGCCCATGCGCGCCATGCGGATGCTGATCAGGATCACCACCGAGAAGACGACGAAGAGCACCAGCGCCGAGAGGTTCTCGTTGCGGAGCCCCCAGCCCCCCGGCTCCTGGGCGTGGGCCGGGACCGCGCTCGCCGCGCAGGTCAGGAAGGCCAGGAGGGGCGCGGCCATTCGCGCCGGGCTGCCACTGCTACTTCGCATGCTTCCTCGCTTGGGCTGGGCCGTGGCGCGGGCGCCGGGCCGGCTGGGGCCATCCTAGCGGGGCCGCGGGGCCCCGGGCAAGGGAAACCGGCTGTCAGTGGCCGAATTAGCGCGATGCCTCAGACCTGGCAGTGCTCGAGCGCCTCCAGGAAGGCGGCGTTCTCGTCGGCGGTCCCCACGCTGACCCTGAACAGCGACGGGAAGCCGAAGGCCGTGAGCGGCCGGACCACCACGCCCTGCTCCAGCAGGCGCCGGCAGAGGGCGTCCACGCGTGCGGCGTCGCCGCCGTCCACCGCGAGGAAGTTGGTATGGCTGGGCAGCACGGTGAAGCCCGCGTCTTCGAGCCCGTCGCGCAGCGTCGCGAGGCCGGCCGCCGTGCCCGTGACGGTGCGGCGGAGGAAGTCCTCGTCCTCCAGCGCCGCCAGGCCGGCGACCTGCGCCAGGAGGCTGGGCTCGAAGGGCAGCTTGACCTTCATCAGGTTGCCCACCAGCTCGTCGTGCGCGAAGCCGTAGCCGATGCGCACGCCGGCCAGGCCGTAGGCCTTGGAGAAGGTGCGCAGGGTGATGACGTTGTCGTAGCGGTAGGTCATGGAATCGGGAAAGGACGGCTCGGCGGCGGTGAACTCGAAGTAGGCCTCGTCGTAGATCACCAGGCAGCGCGCCGGGACCTTGCTCATGAAGGCGTCGAACTCGTCGCGCGTGAAGATGGTGCCGGTGGGATTGTCCGGATTCGCGAGGTAGATGATCTTCGTGTACTCGTTCACCGCCTCGCCCATGGCCGCCAGGTCGTAGCGGTAGTCGGGCCGGCGCGGCACCAGGGTGAGCTTGTTGCCGCTGCCGCGCGCCAGCACCATGAAGCCCACGAAGGTGTTCTCGGCGGTGAGGATCTCGTCCTCGTCGCAGAGGAAGGTGCGCATCACCGTGCCCATGATGCCCTCGCTGCCGCTGCCCACGGCCACGTTCTCCAGGCGCACGTCGAAGCGGCGCGCCAGGGCTTCGCGCAGCTCGCGCGCGGCCATGTCGGGGTAGCGGTGCAGTTCGCCCGTGGCCGCGGCGATGGCCGCCAGCGCCTTCGGGCTGGGCCCCCAGGGGTTCTCGTTGCTGGCCAGCTTGACCACGCGGGTGAGTCCCAGCTCGCGCTTGACCTCGGCGATGGGCTTGCCGGGAGTGTAGGGCTTGAGATCCCTGATGGCCTTGGGGACGAGCGGCATGGACGGCTCCGGGGCTGGGGTGACGGGCGCCGCAGGGCGCCCGCGCGAGCTTAGCGGCTGCCCTCACGCCGGGCAAGCGCTGGCCGGTCCGGCAAATCGAGTCTAAACTCGAAGTGGACTTGCCCCCACTCCCACGAGGCCCCGAGGAGCGTCATGCAAGCGGAGCAGCGCCGATTCGCCGAGGTGTGGGCGAGCGCCCTGGTGCCCGGGAGCGTCATCCAGATCCGGGGCGAGAGCATCCTGTTCAAGCCCCGCAGCGGCACGCATCCGCTCTGGCTATTCCTCGGCGGGCAGGCGCCGCCGGCGGTGGGCGACGTCCAACTCGTTGTGAATCCTGCGGTTTTCGACTGCAAGCGGATCATCCCGCGGCATGGCGCCTCGGTCCGGGTGCCCTGGCTGGAGTTCCACAAGGACGAGCTCGAAGGCGCCCGGGGGCGGCTGCTCAGCGTGGACGCGACCGCCCGCTGCTTCGTGATCGACCTCGGCTTCCCGGTGGTGGTCACCCTGCTGGAGCCCTGCGAGGAGCTGCTGCGCGCCCGGCCGGGCGAGATCCTGGAGCTGGAGTTCGCGCCGCCGGCCCAGGGACATCTGGCCTGAGCGACGAGCCTTCCCCGCGATCCCGAGTTCATGCCCAGCAATGCCTGTACTTCCTTGCAGTTACGTCACTTGCCGAACAGAGCCGTGGACCCTGGGCGCGACTCGTGCTATACTCGCAGAACCGCGATCGCCCAGATTCCGTTCACCGGCCACGCTCAAGGATGGTTTCAATGTCCAGTCTCTCCCGCCTCGCGAAGACGGGGCTCGCGCTCGCCATGCTCGTGGCGGCCGTGCCGGCCTTTGCCGTCTCCGACACGCCCTTCCTGGACCAGAACGCGGTCCAGATGATCGACAACATCGTGGCCCAGCAGGTGGCCAACGACCTCCAGCGCTTCTACGGCCTGAACCAGGCCGAGGCCTGCATCATGACCGACGACATGGCCCTCTGCCTTGCGGCCGACACGCCGCCCGAGGTGGTCGAGGAACTGCTCCGCAAGCTGCCCACCTGGACCGGCGATGACGGCGACCGCTACAACCGCGTCGGCCGCTGGACCGTCTTCGCGAGCGGCTTCTCGGGCATCCTGGGCGAGCCGATCACGCTGACCTACAGCTTCATCCCCGACGGCGTGGTCATCCCGGGCGGAACGGGCGAGTCCCCGTCCCCCTCGATCCTCTTCGCGACCCTGAATTCGCAGTTCGCCACCGAGGCCGAGTGGAAGCAGATCTTCGCCGACTGCTTCGCGCGCTGGGCCGAGTTCATCGGGATCACCTACATCTACGAGCCCAACGACGACGGCGCCAGCTTCCCCGGCAGCCTCGGCATCCTGGGCACGCGCGGCGACGTGCGCATCGGCGGACACTTCATCGACGGCGCCAGCAACACCCTGGCCTACACCTACTACCCGGCCAGCGGCGGCGACATGGTCTTCGACACCACCGAGAACTGGGCCAATCCCAACAACGACTACCGCTTCCTGCGCAACGTGACCATGCACGAGCACGGCCATGGCCACGGCCTCGGCCACATCGACGCCAGCAATCGCCAGCTGATGGAGCCGTTCTATGATGGCAGCATCTACGGTCCGCAGGACGACGACATCCGCGGCGGCATGCGCAACTACGGCGACTATCTGGAGATCAACAACACCGCGGTCGACGCCACCGACTGGGGCGCGCTGGGCGCGGAGCACGTGACCCAGGCCAACGTCTCGTTGACCGCCTCCGCCGACTCGGACTACTACCACTTCACGCTGGCCAACGACATGCTGCTGGACTTCATCCTGCAGCCGATCGGCAGCTTCTACACCGTGGACGGCGTGCCCATCTACACCAACGAGATCATGGACCTGGGCATCGAGATCCGCACCGGCACCGACGGCATCACCGTGGTGGAGACGCTGAACGACGCGCCGGCCGGCGGGCTCGAGACCCTGACGGCCTACTCGCTTCCCGCGGGTGAGTACTGGATCCGCGTGCGCCGCTTCGCCGGCAACGACGTGCAGCGGTACACGATCAACATGGATCTGACGCTGAACGACGCCACCGGCGTCGCCGACGGCAGCGTGCCCGTGCGCGGGCTGGGGCTCAGCGTCTACCCGACGCCGTTCAACCCCAAGACCACCGCGCGCTTCTACGTGCACGAGGCCGGCCCGGTGAGCCTGGACGTGTTCAACGTGCAGGGCCGTCGCGTGAAGAGCTTCGCGCAGGAAGCCCCCGGCGGCGAGTGGATGCAGGTGTCGTGGAACGGCCGCGACGACGCGGGCAGCCCGGCGCCCAGCGGCCTGTACTTCATTCGCGCCACCAGCGGCGGCGCGAGCGAGACGGTGAGGGCGCTGCTGCTGAAGTAGCGTCGCGACACTCGGACAGTGAACAGCGGGGGTTTCCGGCGGAAACCCCCGTTTTTATTGCGACCGCAGGCCGGGGTTCGCGGTGGCCGCCTCCGACCGGCCCCGCTATAATTGAGACGCTCCGCGCCGGCCGGGCCGGCGCACGTCCTTGCACCCGAGACAGGACGGTACTCATGCCAACGTTGCGAACCCTGCGACTCCTGGCTACCGGCGCGCTGCTGCTCAGCATCGCGTTGCCCGCCGCGGCCGCCACGGCGCCCGAGGACTGCAGCAGCCCCCTCGGCCGCGCGCTGATCGAGAACTACGTCGACCAGATCATGTTCATGACCCTCGCCGAGCTCTACGGCGAAACCGCGGTGGCGACCTGCGTCGGCGACGACACGATCGCGCTCTGCCTGGCGCCCGACACGCCGAAGGAGCAGGTCGACGCGATCCTTCGCCGCCTGCCCACGTGGACCGGCGAGGACGGCGACCGCTATCTCCTCGGCGGCCGCTGGACCAACACGGCGAGCGGCTACTTCCCGCTGAACGGCGAGCCCATCATCCTGACCTACAGCTTCGTGCCCGACGGGCTCATCATCACCGGCGGCGCGGGCGAGCCGACGTCGGCGTCGATCCTGCACGCGCGCATGAACGCGCTCTTCGCCACCGAGGCCGAGTGGAAGCAGATCTTCGCCGACTGCTTCGCCGACTGGGGCGGCCACGTGGGCGTGACCTACGTCCCCGAGGGCGACGACGGCGCCAACTGGCTCTCGAGCCCCGGCATCCTCGGCGTGCGCGGCGACGTGCGCATCGGCGGCCACCACATCGACGGCGTCAACAACGTCCTCGCCTACAACTACTTTCCCAACTCCGGCGGCGACATGGTGCTGGACACCGACGAGAACTGGGGCAACAGCAACGCCGACTACCGCTTCTTCCGCAACGTGGTGATGCACGAGCACGGCCACTGCCTGGGCCTGCAGCACGTGACGCCGCTGAGCTGCCAGAAGCTGATGGAGGCCAATCTCTGCACCAACTTCCTCGGCCCGCAGGACGACGACATCCGCGGCGCCAGCCGCCTCTACGGCGACCCCTACGAGCCCAACGACAGCTACGATCTCGCCACCGACCTGGGCTTCTTCACCGGCACGCAGATCTTCAACGATTTCTGCCTGCCCGACACCAACGACGAGGACTGGCTCTCCATCACCGCCCCGGCGCCCATCCGCCTCGACGCGATTCTGCAGCCGGTCGGCTCCTACTACTACCTGGGCACCACCCCCATCTGGACGAACCAGATCATGGACCTGGGGCTCGAGCTGCGCGACGGCGCCACCGGCGAGAACATCCTGCTGGACGTGAACGACACCGGCCTCGGCGGCCTGGAGGTCATCACCGACTACCTGCTCCCGGCCGGCACCTTCTACCTGCGGGTGAAGCGGATCAGCGGCACGGACGTCCAGCGCTACCGCATCTCCGTGACCCTGGACTACGACGACCTGACCGCCGTCGAGGGCCCCACCCCCGCCGGCAACCTGGGGCTGTCCGTCTACCCGAACCCGTTCAACCCCAAGACCTCGATCCGCTTCCTGGCCCCCTCGGCGGGACCCGTGAGCCTCGAGGTCCTGGATCTGCAGGGCCGGCTCGTGCGGAGCTTCTTGCGTAGCGTGGACGCGGCGGGACCCGTGACCCTCAGCTGGGACGGCCGGAACGCCGACGGCCGCGCCATGCCCAGCGGGGTCTACTTCCTGCGGGCCAGCGCCGGCGGCCTGAGCCAGTACGCGCGGGGGGTGCTCCTGAAGTGACGCAGACGCGTGTCCTCTCGCGCGCCGCTTCGAAGGCGCGCGACCCGGACACAAGGCTCGCTCGCGGGCAGAGTGACGCGACCCGGACACGCGCCTGCTCGCGGGCAGAGTGACGCTCGGCCAAACCGATCGCTCGTGTGGCCGAGTGACGCGAATGCGAAAAGGGAGCTCCCACGGGGGCTCCCTTGCCCTTGCCTTGTGCCGTCGAGATTGTATCTGGCCCTCGAGCACCCAGATCTTGGGCTGTGAACGCGGTTGTCACCCTCGATCCTGTGGCTGTGCGCCCCTGGCTGCCCCCATATGCGCGGAGCTACATTTTCGGCGGCACAAGGTTCTCTTCACGGGATCTTTACCCCTCCTTGATTCGCCTGGCATACATTAAGATGCCAAACCGCCACGAGGGGAGGGCGCGATGGCTGGCCAGAAGGTCCTCGTGATCGAGGACGAAGGGGACATCCTCGAGATCATCGCCTACAACCTGGGCCGCGAAGGCTACCAGGTGCTCAGCAGCCGGGACGGGGAAGAGGGGCTCGAGATCGCCCAGCGCGAGGAGCCGGATCTGATCCTGCTGGACCTCATGCTGCCCGGCACCGACGGCCTCGAGATCTGCCGCATCATCAAGGACGGCCCGCGGGGGGCGGACACCCCCATCATCATGGTCACCGCGAAGGGCGAGGAGAGCGACGTGGTCCTGGGCCTGGGCATGGGCGCGGACGACTACGTCGTCAAGCCGTTCAGCCCGCGCGAGCTGGTGGCCCGGGTCAAGGCCGTGCTGCGGCGCGGTCCGCTGCGGGTCAAGCCGGAGAGCGGCGAGCGCGTGGAGCGGGACGGCGTGGTCATCGACGCGCAGAAGTTCATGGTCAAGGTGGATGGCGACAGCGTGCCCTTCACCGCCACCGAGTTCCGCCTGCTCCACTATTTGGCGCGGCATCCGGGGCGCGTCTTCAGCCGCAACCAGCTCCTGGCCCGCGTGATCGGCGACGACGCCGTGGTCATCGATCGCAACATCGACGTCCACGTGCGCTCCCTGCGCAAGAAGCTCGGCCCCTACCGCGACCTCATCGAGACGCAGCGCGGCGTGGGCTATCGCTTCAAGGACGTCGAGTAGCCCATGCGCCGCCGCTCCTTTCTCTGGAAGCTCTACCTCGCCTTCAGCGTGGTGATCTTCCTGGCCACGGCCAGCATCCTCCTCTTCACGGCCCAGCGCATCGAGCGCAACGGCCGTCAGGCCATCGAGGCGTCCCTGCGCACGCGCGCGCTGCTCATGGAGGACGTGGCCCGCGCCGGCCTGGCCGGCGGCAACGCCGACAGCCTGGAGGCCCGCGTCCGCGACCTGGGCCAGGCCACCGGCACGCGCTTCACGGTGATCGCCGCGGACGGACGCGTCCTCGCGGACAGCCACGAGGATCCGGCCTTGATGGAGCCCCACGACACGCGGCCGGAGGTCCTCGACGCCCGCAGCCGCCGCACGGGCCAGTCCGTGCGCTTCAGCAAGACGCTGAACCAGCACATGATGTACCACGCGCTGGCCCTGCGCGGGCCGGCCGGGGAGCTGGTGGGCTACGTGCGCGCGGCCCTGCCCCTCGTGGAGGTCGACCGGCAGCTCGACCAGCTCCGCAACGGCGTCCTGCTGGGCGCGCTGATCGGCCTGCTGGCGGCGCTGCTCATCGGCTGGCTGATCGTGCGGCGCCTCACCCGCCCGCTGGACGAGATCGGCAGCTCCCTGCAGGCCTTCAGCGCGGGCGACTTCTCCAGCCGCACGCATCTGGCCCGGACCGACGAGTTCGGCGAGCTGGCCGCGGTGATGAACGCCATGGCCCAGGAGCTCGAGGAGCGCATCGCGCGCATCAGCGAGGAGCGCAATCGTCTCGAGGCCATCCTGGCGGGCATGGTGGAGGGCGTGATCGCGGTGGATCGCCAGGAGCGGATCCTGCACATCAACCGGGTGGCCGCGCGCCTGCTGGACATGGAGCGCGCCGGCAGCATCGGCCGGCCGGTCTGGGAGCTGGCCCGCATCCCGGCGGTCAGCGAGGCGCTCTCGCGCTGCCTCAAGGAGCAGCAGCAGGTGGAGGTGGAGATCAACCGCGCGGCGGCCGACGGCGCCGAGCGCGTGATCGAGCTCTACGCCTCGCCTCTGCCGGGCAACGGCAGCCCCGGCGGCGCCGTGCTCGTGCTGCACGAGGTCACCGAGCTGCGGCGGCTGGAGCACATCCGCCGGGACTTCGTGGCCAACGTGTCCCACGAGCTCAAGACGCCGCTCACCGTGATCCGCGGCATCGTGGAGACGATGCAGGACGACCCGGCCATGGCCACCGACACGCGGGACCGATTCCTGGCCAAGATGAAGAGCCAGGCCGACTACCTCGCCGCCCAGGTGTCCGACCTGCTGGCCCTGTCCCGTCTCGAGAGCAAGCGCACGCACCTGGACTACGAGCGCCTGGACATGAACGAGCTGGCCCGGACCACCGCCGCGGTGCGCACGCCGTCCGCCGAGAGCCGCGAGGTCAAGCTCGAGCTGGAGCTGGGCGACGCGCCTGTCCACGTGGACGGCGACCGACGCGCCCTGGAACAGGCGCTGGGCAACCTTCTGGACAACGCGATCCAGTACACGCCGGCCGGCGGCAGCGTGCGGCTCAGCGTCGCGTCCCAGGCCGGGCGGGCGCTCTGCGCCGTGACCGACACCGGGATCGGCATCGAGCCCCGGCACCAGGAGCGCATCTTCGAGCGCTTCTACCGTGTGGACAAGGCGCGCTCACGGGAGCAAGGCGGCACGGGTCTGGGCCTGGCCATCGTGAAGCACGTGGCCCTGGCCCACGACGGCGCCATCAGCCTGCGCAGCCAGCCCGGTCGCGGCAGCACCTTTACACTGTCCTTACCGCTGGCGGACTGAGCAAAACGCCCTGCGGACGGGCCTCGGCCCAGAACTTCACTCCGTCTTCATCTTCTCTTTATGGGCCAGATGCACATTGGGCCGGAAACTGGTCCCGATTCCAGGCACGCCCGTGCGTCGGGCGTTCACCTTCATGCCAGGAGCAAGAACATGCGCAAGATGATGATCGCCGCGCTGATCGTGCCCGTGCTCGCCCTTGGGCTGCTGCTCAGCGGCGCCTCCAAGCAGCAGGACGCCAGCGAGGCGAGCGGCCTCTCCGGCGTCGTCCGCGTCGACGGATCGAGCACGGTCTTTCCGATCACCGAGGCCGTGGGCGAGGAGTTCCAGATGAAGCACCGTGACGTGCGCGTCACCGTGGGCATCTCCGGCACCGGCGGCGGCTTCAAGAAGTTCACCGTCGGCGAGACGGACATCAACGACGCGTCGCGTCCCATCAAGGAGAAGGAGGCCACGCTGGCCGCCTCCAACAGCATCGACTACATCGAGCTGCCGGTGGCCTTCGACGGCCTGTCCGTCATGGTCAACCCCGCCAACACCTGGGTCGACCACCTGAGCATCGAGGAGCTGCACAAGATCTGGCAGCCCGGCAGCACCGTGAAGACCTGGAAGGACGTGCGCCCCGAGTGGCCCGACCGTCCGCTGGTCCTCTACGGCCCGGACGTCGACTCCGGCACCTTCGACTACTTCACCGAGGTGGTGAACGGCGCGTCCCAGGTGAGCCGTTCGGACTACACCGCCAGCGCGGACGACAACGTCCTCGTCACCGGCATCGCCGGCGACGCCAACGCGCTCGGCTACTTCGGCTTCGCCTACTACGAGGAGAACCAGGACAAGCTGAAGCTGGTCCCCATCGACGGTGGCGCCGGCCCCGTGGCGCCGAGCCGCGAGACCATCAACAACGGCACCTATGCGCCGCTGAGCCGTCCGCTGTTCATCTACGTGAGCACCAAGGCCGTGCAGCGCCCCGAGGTGCAGGCCTTCGTCCAGTTCTACATGGACAACGCCGCGCAGCTCTCCGCCGAGGTGGGCTACGTCGCGCTGCCGCACGAGGCTTACGCGCTGGGCATCAAGCGCTTCGCGGCGCGCCAGGCGGGCAGCGTCTTCAACAGCGATGCGGCCAAGAGCGGCAAGTACAGCATCGCCCAGCTGCTGGGCATGTAGACCATGGCTTCGAGCGGCGCCGCCACTGCTGCCAGCACCCGGGACACCGACTTCCGGCATCCGCGCCGCTGGGGGGAGGGGGGCATCAGGACGCTACTGCTCCTGTGTGCCCTCCTCTCCATTTTCACCACGCTGGGCATCATCCTGACGCTCAGCTTCGAGACCTTTGAATTCTTCCGCGAGATCTCGCCCTTCGAGTTCCTCTTCGGGACCCGCTGGGCGCCGCTGCTCGTCCCCCGCAGCTACGGCGTGCTGCCGCTGCTGGGCGGCACGCTGATGATCGTGGTGGGATCGGCGCTCATCGCCATCCCCGTGGGCCTGGGCAGCGCCATCTACCTGAGCGAGTACGCCTCGGAGAACACGCGCAAGCGCATCAAGCCGGTCCTCGAGATCCTGGCCGGCGTGCCGACGGTGGTCTATGGCTACTTCGCGCTGACCTCGGTGACCCCGTTGCTGCGCGCGATCCTGCCGAGCACCAACATCTTCAACGCCGCGAGCGCCTCCGTCGTGGTGGGCATCATGATCCTGCCCATGGTGGCCTCCCTCTGCGACGACGCCCTCTCCGCCGTGCCGCGCTCCCTGCGCGAGGCGGGCCACGCGCTGGGCGCCACGCGCCTGGAGGTGTCCACGCAGGTGGTGCTGCCCGGCGCGCTGTCGGGGGTGCTGGCCGCCTTCGTGCTGGCCGCGTCGCGCGCCTTCGGCGAGACGATGGCGGTCACGCTGGCCGCCGGCGCCACGCCGAACCTCACGCTCAATCCCCTGGAGAGCATCCAGACCATGACGGCCTACATCGTCCAGGTCAGCCTGGGCGACACGCCGGCCGGGGGGATCGAGTACAAGACGATCTTCGCCGTGGGCGCGCTGCTCTTCGTGATCACCCTGGGCATGAACGTGATGGCCCACAAGATCATGCGCCGCTACCGCGAGGTCTACGAGTGAGCCCGGGCGGCGGGAACTGGCAGGGCGTCGCCAACCTCGGACGCCGCCACCGGCGCGCCCACGCCGCGCGCTACGGCTTCGCGGCGCTGACCTGGCTGGGCGTCGTGCTGCTGGCGGTTCTGCTCTTCCAGGTCAGCCGCCAGGGCTTCCAGTGGCTGGACCTGGACTTCCTGCGCAACTTCCCCTCGCGCTTCCCCGAGCGCGCGGGCATCCTGTCCGCCCTGGCGGGGACGCTCTGGCTCATCGGCTTCACGGCGCTCTTCTCGATCCCCGTGGGCGTGGCCGCGGCCGTCTACCTGGAGGAGTTCAGCCGTCCGGGACGCCTGCGCAGCGTGATCGAGGTGAACATCTCGAACCTTGCCGGCGTGCCCTCGATCGTCTACGGACTGCTCGGCCTCACCCTCTTCGTGCGCGGCCTCGGCCTGGGCCGCAGCGTGCTGGCCGGCGCGCTGACCATGAGCCTGCTGATCCTGCCGGTCATCATCATCGCCTCGCGCGAGGCGCTGCGCGCCGTGCCCCAGTCCCTGCGCCAGGGCGCCATGGCGCTGGGCGCCACGCGCTGGCAGGCGGTGCGGCACCATGTGCTGCCCTCGGCGTTGCCGGGTGTGCTCACGGGGGTGATCCTGGCGCTCTCGCGCGCCATCGGCGAGACGGCCCCGCTGATCATGATCGGCGCGCTCACCTACATCGCCTTCACGCCCGACGGCCCCATGGACGACTTCACCGCCCTCCCGATCCAGATCTTCAACTGGACCGCGCGTCCGCAGGCCGAGTTCCACGGCCTCGCGGCGGCGGGGATCATCGTGCTGCTGGCGGTGCTGCTGCTGATGAACGGCGCGGCCATCGCCCTGCGCTATCGCACCCAGAGGAAACGCTGATGGCTTCCGCCGCCACGCCGAGGTTGACCGTGGACACCAAGAACAGCAAGGCGGAGCCCACGCGGGCGCCCGCCGCCCGCAAGGACGAGCGCGCACCGGCGGCGAAGCCCGAGCCCGTCATCCTCGAGACGCGAAACCTGAGCATATTCTATGGGCATAACGAGGCGGTGAAGCGCGTCAGCCTGCCCATCGCCGAGCGGCAGATCACGGCCATCATCGGGCCCTCGGGCTGCGGCAAGAGCACGCTGCTGCGCTCGCTCAACCGCATGAACGAGTTCCTCGCCGAGGTGCGCATGGAAGGCGAGGTGCTCTACCGGGAGCGCAACCTCTACGCGCCCGACGTGGACCCCGTGGAAGTTCGCGCGCGCATCGGCATGGTCTTCCAGAAGCCGAACCCGTTTCCGAAGTCGATCTTCCAGAACGTGGCCTGGGGACCGGCGCTGAACGGCCTCGTGCCCAAGCGCGAGCTGCCGGCGCTGGTGGAGACCAGCCTACGCCAGGCGAACCTCTGGGACGAGGTCAAGGACCGCCTCGACGCCTCCGGCCTCTCCCTCTCCGGCGGCCAGCAGCAGCGCCTCTGCATCGCGCGGGCGCTGGCCATGAAGCCGGAGATCATCCTGATGGACGAGCCCGCCTCGGCCCTGGATCCCATCTCCACCGCGCGCATCGAGGACCTGCTCTTCGAGTTGAAGGAGAGCTACTCGATCGTTATCGTGACGCACAACATGCAGCAGGCCGCGCGCGTGTCGGACTACACGGCGTTCATGGACCTGGGCGTGATGGTGGAGTTCGGCGAGACGGACCAGGTCTTCACCCGGCCGCGGGAGTCGCGGACCGAGGACTACGTCTCCGGACGATTCGGCTAGGAGCCCCATGGCCAAGCATCTGCATCGCGATCTCGCCGAGCTGAGCAAGGACATCCTCACCCTGGGCGCCCGGGTGGAGGAAAGCCTGGACTGGGCCGTGCGCGCCCTGCTGGAGCGGCGCGAGGACCTGGCCGCCAAGGTGCGCGCGGCGGACGTGGTGATCGATCGCCAGGAGGTGGAGGTCGAGGAGAACTGCCTCAAGATTCTCGCCCTGCATCAGCCCGTGGCGGCGGACCTGCGCTTCGTCATCACGGCGCTCAAGGTGAACAACGACCTGGAGCGGATGGGCGACCACGCGGTGAGCATCGCCGGACGCGCGGCCAAGCTGTCGCAGAAGCAGCCGCTGGAGTCGGCCGAGGACATCAACCGCCTCGCCATGAAGGTGCGCGCCATGGTCAAGCTGTCGCTGGGCGCGCTCATCGAGCGGGACGTCGCCACCGCCCGCGAGATCTGCGCCATGGACGACGAGGTGGACGCCCTCCATCGCGAGATGTACAGCGTCCTCAAGGAGCAGATGCGCGAGAGCCCCCAGGTGGTCGGCCGGGCCGTCAACGCGCTGTCCGTGTCGCGGAACCTCGAGCGCATCGCCGACCTCTGCACGAACATCGCCGAGGACGTCATCTTCATGGTCTCGGGCGAGGTGGTCCGCCACGGCGTGCTGGGCGAGGAGCACGGGACGCTCACGGTGCCCGGCGAAGACGAGGACTAGGCGCCCCGCAGCTCCCGCATGCGCGCCATGAAGTCGCGAACGCGGCCCGGCTCCACCGGCGCGTCCCAGCGGCCCTGGCGCTTGAAGTGGCTGCCCACGATGAACCCGTCGGCCAGGTCCACGTAATCCCCGAGATTCTCCGCGCTGAGCCCGCTGCCGATGAGGATCGGCAGGTTCGTGCGCTCGCGCACCGCGCGCAGGTCGTCCGGGTCGGGCGGCGCGCCGGTCACCGTGCCGGTCACGATGGCCCCGTCGGCCCGGTGCAGCTCCAAGGTGGCGGCCACGTCGCCGATGGTCAGGTCGTCGGTGAGCGCATGGCTCGCGTGCTTCTTCTTGATGTCGGCGAAGATCTGGATGCCGTCGCCGCCGATCTGGTGCTGGTAGCGCTTCACGCGGCCGGCCTGGGCGTCCACCAGCCCCTTGTCGCTGACGTGCGCGTAGGTCCAGCCCTCCGCCCGGACGAACTGCAGCCCCGCGGCCAGGGCCACGGCGATGGCCGTGCGGTTGGCCGCGAAGAGCACCTGCAGTCCCATGGGCAGCGGACGGCGCGTGCCGCCCGTGAGTTCGTCGGCGAGGCCACGCGCGGCCACGGCCAGGCGCGTCAGCGTGGCGGCGAGCTCGGGACCCTGCTCCGCCTCGGGCAGGCAGGGGAAGTCGTGCATGTTCTCGAGGAGCAGCGCGTCGACGCCCCCGGCCAGCAGCGCCGTCTCGTCGGCGCGGAGCGTCTCCACGGCCGCCATGATGCCGGGGAAGCCCTCGACGCCGGGGCTGGGCGGCAGGTGGAGCATCCCGATCACGGGCTTGTGGACGCCCAGCCGCTTCATGGCGCCTCAGGCGGCCGGGGTGGAATCGTCGGGCGGCGGATCGCCGGCGCCGGGAGCCGGACTCGCGGCCGCGCCTTCCTGCACCACGCCGCTGTCGTCGGCGCCGTAGAGCTGCTCGTAGACCGCGTGGATCAGCGCGAGCGAATAGGGGATGGTGACGATCAGCCCCAGCATCAGGGGCAGCGTGCCCACCCAGCCCAGCACCGTCAGGATGCCGGCGGTCACCAGCAGCATCGGCCACTCACGCGAGAAGAGCGCGCGGCAGGCGCTGAAGGCCGCGGGGCCGTCGAGGCCCTGGTGCACCATCAGCGGCAGGAAGGGCAACAGGAATGCGTTCACCGCCAGCGCCAGCGCCGTGCCGAGGAAGGGCAGCCAGCTGCCGATGACCACGCCCACGAGCTGCGCGCCCAGCCAGATCAGCCCGCCCAGCAGGTAGCGCTCGAACTCGCCGAAGGGCTGGAAGAGATCCCCCACGGCCGCCGTCTCGCGCCGCGCGATGCGCCCGAGCACGACGAAGCCCCCGGCCATCATGAGCGGGGCGAGGATGATCGTCACCGAGACGATGCTCGCCAGCAGCACCAGCCCGATGAGCCGCAGCGGATCGCGGGCGAAGAGCTCCCAGGCCCGGCCCAGCGCCGCCATGATGTCGATGCGTCCCATGTTCGCTCCTCAGTAGAAGATCAGGCCGACGATCACGGCCCCCAGCACCACCCAGGCGGGCTCCACCCGCAGCACGAGCAGCACGAGGGCGACGAGCCCCAGCGCGATGGCGTCCCACTGCGGTCGCAGCTGCCTGCCTGCATTGTAGGCCAGGAAGAGGAAGATGGCCACCACCACCGGCCGCAGAGCGCGCAGGGCGGCCGCCACCTTGGGCTGGTCCCGGTACTGCATGAGAAAGCGCGCCACGATGAGGATGCCCAGGGTGCTCGGCAACAGCATGGCGACCAGCGCGACGGCCGCGCCGGGCACGCCCGCGCCCGCGTGGCCGCAGTAGAGGGCCATCTTGGTGGCCAGGGGCCCGGGCAGGGCGGTGCTCACCGCCACGGCGTCGTTGAACTGCGCGGCGTCCATGAGGCCGAGGTCGGCCATCTCCCGCTGGATCAGCACCAGCATGGCCGGCCCGCTGCCGTAGCCGAAGACGCCCACCTTGAGGAAGGCCACGAAGAGCTTCCAGAGCACGGCCCCTCCGCTCAGTTGCGGGCGCCGTCACGCCCGTTGGCCTTGATCCAGAGCATCGCCACCAGCACGCCGAAGATCAGCAGCGGCCAGACGCCCTGCAGGCCCTGGGTCATCCCCTGGATGCCGGTGCCCGCGTCCTCGTCGCCCACCAGACGGCCCAGCGGACCCCAGAAGGTGCCCAGGCCCACCAGCATGTTGACCAGCAGTCCGATCAGCGCCGCGCCGGCGATCAGGCCGCTGCCGAAGAGCACGCCGCGCTCGCGGCGCTCCATCAGCGGGCCGCCCTTGTAGCGCATCTCGGTGAAGGCGCGGATGAGCCCGCCGACCATGATGGGCGTCGACAGCTCGATGGGCAGGTAGAGGCCCACGGCGAAGGCCAGGCTGTTCATGCCGAGCAGCTCCACCACCACGGCCGCGAAGCCGCCGATGACCAGCAGATCCCAGGGCATGTTGCCCTCCATGACGCCGTCGATGACCGTGCGCATGAGGTTCGCCTGGGGGGCCAGCAGCTCGCCGCTGACCACGTCGTTCTTGAAGAGGTAGATCACGAAGGCGATCGCGAGCGCGCTCGTGGCCACGCCGATGAACTCGCCGATCTGCTGCAGGCTCGGCGTGGCCCCCACCAGGAAGCCCGTCTTGAGGTCCTGGCTGGTGTCGCCCGCGATGGCCGCCGCGATGCAGACCACCGCGCCCACGCTGAGCACGTGGTATTTGGCGAGCCCGCCCGTGTGGCCCGCGGCCACGAAGAGCGCCGCGGTGATCAGGAGCGTGGCGATGGTCATCCCGCTCACCGGGTTGCTCGTGCCCCCGATCAGGCCGACGATCCGGCTCGACACCGTGACGAAGATGAACGCGAAGACCAGCACCGCCAGCGCGCCGCCCAGCCCCACCGGCAGGATGGAGTCCGGCAGCAGGGCCATCACCACCACCACCGCCGCCGCGGCGATCAGCACGCCCTTCAGCGGCAGGTCGCGCTCGGTGCGCCGGGTCACCCGCGCCGCGCCGCCCCCGCCCAGCCCCGCCACGCCCTGCCGGAAGCTGCCCACGATGGTGGGCAGGCTCTTGACCAGGGTGACGATCCCGCCGAAGGCCACCGCCCCCGCGCCGATCAGCTTCACGTACTCGCCGCGGATGGCGTCCGGGCTCATGGCCGGCATGCCCCCCAGCTCGCGGATGTAGCCGATGGCCGGCGCCAGCACCAGCACGCCCAGCACCGCGCCGCCGAGCATGAGGCCGGCGATGCGCGGCCCGATGATGTAGCCCACGCCCAGCAGCTCGGGGCTGACCTCCATGCCGATGTGGTAGCGGCCGCGCACGTCCGCGCCCGGGTCCTTGTTCCAGAGGCCCAGCCACTTGTCGTGCATCAGGAACATGTAGAGCGCGCCGAAGCCGAGACCCTGAAAGAGCTGCTTGGCCTTCTCGGCGCCGGCCTGGGCGCTCACGAGCACCTCGGCGCAGGCCGTCCCCTCGGGATAGGCCAGCTTGCCGTGCTCGCGCACCACCAGGTAGCGGCGCAGCGGGATCATGAACAGCACGCCCAGGATGCCGCCCACCAGCGCGAGCATGAAGATCTTGAGGCGGCCGGGATCGGCCGCGGGGTCGGCCTGCATCCACAGGAAGAAGGCGGGGATGGTGAACACCACGCCCGCGGCCACGGACTCGCCGGCCGAGCCCACCGTCTGCACGATGTTGCTCTCCAGCAGGCTCGCGCCCTTCACGCGCTTGAAGAAGAAGACGGCCATCACCGCCGCCGGGATCGACGCCGCCACCGTGAGCCCCACCTTGAGGGCGAGGTAGGCGTTGGCCGCGCCGAAGACGATGCCCAGCACGATGCCCATCAGGATCGCGCGCCAGGTGAACTCCGTGGGCGACTCGTGGGCGGGGACGACGGGCTGGTAGCGGTCCCCGTCGATGGGTTCGTAGGCGCTGGGGTCGAGGCCGTGGACCTGGGACTCGGGGGCGGACGGGTCGCTCACGCGGTCACCTCGCGGTCGGGGGGGCAGGTAGGCCGTTGTGGGGACGGGATTTCCAGAGTCGAGAGGCTAGCATTCGGGGCGCGGGGCGGTCAATCGGGCAGTGGCGAGAGTCCTTGGCGGCGCCGACCGCAGCTGCTATACCCGGGCTCGTTCTCCCACAAGCGAGTGCCCCATGTCCCTGACGCGGAGTCTCCTCCGGCAGGCTCTCCTCTTCGGCGCCGTGTGGGCCGCGGGCTTCGGCGCGGTGCACGCTCTGAAGCGCCTGGCCAGCTTCAACGCGCCCTTCTTCTGGCCGATGAGCATCTTCCACCCGCGCGTGCCCGGCCTCGGGCAGTGCCTCGTGCTCGCCGGCGCGCTGGCGCTCTTCCTCTGGGCGCAGCGCGTCGGGATCTGGCGCAGGGGACGGACGGCGCTGCTGCTCACCGGCAGCGCGCTGGTGCTGTTGAGCAACCTCGGACAGGGCTGGCCCACCGGACTGTCCCGGCCCGTCGCCGGAGAGTACGCCGGCGCCCGCATTCAGTACTACCACGACGCGATCGCCCTGCCGGACGCCCTCGGCGCCTTCCGCGGCTTCAACGCCCTGCAGCCCACCCTGAACGATCACTCCCGCAGCCATCCTCCGGGAGCGCTGTTCCTGTTTCGCGTGCTCGCGGACTGGCTCCGCGCGCCCGCCTTGATCGGACTCGCGCTGTCGCTTGCGGCCCTGCTCCTGTGCGGCGTCCATCTCGAGCGCTTCCTCCAGCGCTTCGTGACGCCCGAGCGCGCGCGCTGGGGCGTGTGGCTGTTCTTCCTCCTGCCGGCCGTGCAGATCTACTTCGCCGTGAGCCTGGACGCGCTCATCGCCGCGCTCTTCCTGGCCGTGCTCGCCAGCTTCCACCCTCAGCGCTCCTGGACCGCGCTCGCGCCCACGTTGCTCTTCCTGTTCCTGGCCGCCAATCTGACCTTCGCGGTGCTCTTCCTCCCGCCGGTGCTGCTCTGGACGGAGTGGCGGCAGACACGTCGCGCCTGGAGGACCCTGGGGCTGTGCGCGGCCGTCGGCCTCCTGCTGACGGCGATGGGCCTCCTGCTCGGCTACGACTACTGGCAGGCGTTCTTCACGGCCTCCCGCCTCGAGAACCCGGAAGGATTCTGGCTGCTGGCCGACCCGCTCTCCTACCTGGCGACACGGATCGAGGACGTGGCCGAGCCCCTGCTCTTCCTCGGACCCTTCGCCGTCGCAGCGATCGGAATCGGCCTGCGTCGGGGAACGGGCCCCTGGCGGGACTGGACGCTGGCGGGTCTGGTCACCTTCGCTCTGCTGCTACTGTCCGGAGCTTTCCGCACCGGGGAGACCGCTCGCGCCGGCCTCTTCCTGCTGCCTCTCCTGCTCCTCCCCATGCTGGACGGACTGTCCCGCACGGAGCCCACCCGCGAGCGCCTGCTGCCGCTCTTGCTCTTTGCGCAGGCGCTGGGGATGCAGGCCCTGGGGCGCTATTACTGGTAGTCGGGTTCGTGCGGCAGGGCGTCGGTGGGCGCGTTCGCCGCGCTCAGGCTCAGCGCGCCGAGGATCCCGAGCGCATACCAGAACATGTTCTCCTCGAACTCGGGATTCAGGTTGAAGTCCACGAGCTTGGCGGAGACGTAGATCACCAGCCCGATGAGCAGGCAGCGCTGCAACTCGGACAGGCGCGAGCGGTGGAGCCGGGCGAACTCCCTGTAGACGGTCGCGAAGAAGAGAAGTATCGCCAGCATCCCCAGGACACCCAGCTCCGCCAGTATCGCGATCCACACGTTGTGGCCGTTGCGAATCCCCGTGTGGTAGTAGGCGTCATGGCTCATCAGGGGATAGAGGTGGCTCTGCATCGCCCGGGTGTAGCCCTTGTAGCCTGTCCCCCAGAGGGCGTTGGGACCGTCGCCGAAGACGTAGAGCCCCGTGATCAGCAAGCTGGTCCTCGCCTGTCCGGAGCTGTCGTCGCCAAGGCTGCCGAAGCTGCCGAAACGATCGAGCAGCGGGTCCCGGTAGGGCGTGGCGGTGAGGATCACCGTCACCGCCAGCAGGCCCAGCAGAATCAGGGCGAGGGCGTGGCGCCGATGTCTCCGTGAGAGCAGAAAGCCGAGGGCCGCCACACCCACCATCAGGAAGCCGCTTCGGGAGAGCGACACCAGAATGGCCAGCAGCCCCGCCAGCACCGAGCCGAAGCAGAAGAGCCGGAACCAGCGCCGCCTGATGCTCGGCAGGCCCGCGAACACCAGGATGCTCATCCCTCCCAGGTGAACGGCCATCTTGTTCGGGTTGAAGAACGTCGCCGAGGCCCGCACGCCGACGCTGTAGGCCTGGCCGAGCCTGCGGATGGCCAGCAGCCCCTCGCTGAACGCCTGCGACGCCTGGACGACCGCCAGGACGGAGATCGTCGCCAGCACGACGGCCATGACGACCACCACCAGCTTCAGCTCGCGCTCGCCCCGCAGCACGTTGGCGATGATCAGCGTGAACACCCAGATGAACACCAGGCGCATCCAGCTGTTGAACGCGACCACGTACTCCGGGCTGTAGAACGACGCGAGACCCGCCACCGCGAGGAAGGGAACGAAGTGCAGCAGCATCGCCGGCAGGCGGATGCGCTCGCCCCCCAGCACCAGCCGCAGCAGGACCGCGGCCACCGTCGCCGACTTCAGGAGGTTGTTGGCGGTGAGGAAGCCCAGTCCCAGGCGCCCCAGGTGGTCGAGGCTCATCGTGAAGAGCACCCCGAGCACCAGCAGGACCGGCCAGCGCAGCCCTGCCACCAGCAGGGCTGCCGCGAGCACCGCGAGGCCACCGAGGAGGACGACCGAGAACATCAGCGCCCTCTCGGCGCGGAACTCGCGACAAGGGCGCCGTGGTAGACCAGGCCCAGGTACAGCACACCCGTCGCCAGCAGCATGGCGGAGACCGTGATCAGCCAGCGGCGGGGCCAGTAGGGCTCGCTGGCGGGGAAGGCTCGGTCCATGACCGGCAGCAGGGCTTCGTCGCGAGCGCCCTCCATCACCGACACCTCGAGCTCCGTCCGCAGGTCGGCCTCCTGGGCCTGCAGGCTCTTGAGCCGGGCCTCCACGTCGCGCAGCTGAAGCACTCGGCCCTGGTCCAGCAGCGCGCGAAGATCCCTCGCTCCCTCGGCGCTCCCTCCGGGGCGGTAGGAGTCGAGGAACGCATCGTAGATCTTGATCTGGTCGCGGAGGCGCGCGAGCGCCGGGTCGTCCGCGCTGCGGTCGAGCGATTCGCGCGACAGCGACAGCGCCAGTGCGCTCCGCTGCAGGCGCAGGGTCGTGAGGAGGCTGAAGAGATCGTCTCGCTCGCCGTCGATGTCCACGAGCCCATCGGCGCGGTAGAGCGCCGCCAGGGAGTCCGACACCGACGCGATCTCCGCCCGCAGAGTGCTGAGCTGCCGGCTCAGGTAGCGCTCCATGCTCTTCGCCCGCGCGTGGTAGCGTGACAGGTTCTCCCGCTGGATCAGCTCGATGTAGAGGTTGGCGATCGTCGCGCTCATGTCGGGGTCGCGGGTGATCACGTGGATGAAGAGCACGTCGCGGTAGATCGACAGCTCGAAGTGCGTGGCCAGGCGCAGGTCGACCATGGCCAGTTCCCTGGCCAGGGCGGGATCCTTGCGCGCCTGCTCCTCCCGCCCGAAGAAGCGGACCAGCTCCAGCTGGTCGACGATCTCCTCGCGGACCTTGAGGCTCGACGCGACGACGAGATTCTGGCCGTTGGACGAGGTGTTGGGCCGCACCTGCGCCGCGCCGCCCAGCCCTCCCGTCCCCAGCAACAGCGCCCGGTCCCTGAGGACGCCGGTCGCCGGCAGGACGGACGCGACGCTGTGGTAACGCGGCGGGATCGCGAAGCTGACCCCCAGCGCCACGACGCCAGCCACGAGTCCCGTGGCCAGCAGCCAGCTCCAGCGCCTGCGCGCGATTCCCAACAGCTCGCCGAGGTCTGTCTCGACGACGCGGCCGAGCCTGTTCATCGCGTTGCGGACTTCATGGCCGCGACGAACTCACGCAGGTCCGTCGACAGGGCGGCCCGCCGCCCGCGGGTCAGCGCGCCGCGCCCTGCGTGCCGGGCGATGATCTCGACGGCCGCGCTGCCGCTGATCGCCCCGCTGGCCCCGAGGGCCACCGCGCTGCGCACGTCCGCGGGCTGGCCGATGCCGAAGCCCAGCAGCGTGGGGGTGCTGCTGACCCGCCGGAGACGTCGCAGGAGAGGAGCCGCACTGGCGGCCAGGCTGGCGTCCTTGCCCGTGATGCCGACCCGGCTGACCACGTAGATGTACGGAGCGGGCAGGGCCGTCACCTTGGCCAGGCGGCGCGAATCGGTCATGGGCGTGACCATCGCCACGCTGCCGACCCCGGCGGCGTCCGCGGCCCTTCGCAGGGACCTGCCTTCCTCCATGGGGAGATCGGCGACGAGGATGCTGTCCACCCCGGCGCGCGACAGCCGTCCGCAGAAGGCCTCGACCCCGCCACGCGCGACGAGGTTGGCATAGACGAGCAGGCCGATGGGGTGCTCCGGGTGCCGCTTCCTGAACTCCGCGACGAGATCCAGTGCGCCCTGCGGAGTGGTGCCCGCGTCGAGAGCGCGCTGATCCGCGCCCTGGATCGTCGGCCCGTCGGCGATGGGATCGCTGAAGGGGATCCCCAGTTCGAGCATGTCCGCGCCGCCGGCGGCGAAGGCTTCCATCACCGCCAGGCTGGTCTCGGGATCGGGATCGCCGAGCACCGTGAAGGGGACGAAGGCCCCTTCGCCGGCCTTGGCCAGGCGGCCGAAGACGTCTGCATAGCGCTGGCTGGACATGCGGGGATTCTATCCGGGGGGATTCGCATTGACAAGCAGGATGCACCACGGCGCATGGCCTTCCGGATTGCCTGGGCCCGAACGCGCTGCTAGACTGAATGGGATGTGTCGTGGAGGTAGACCGTGCGATCAACCTGGCCTGCCGTGCTGCTCCTGCTCTGCGCCGCCTGCGACGGCGGCCCGTCCGAACCCACGCCGGCGCCCGGGCCGACCTCCGCCGGAGAGGGCTTCGCGCAGGTCGCACCCCTGCTGGACTGGGCCAGGCCCGAGCTGAGCGAGGCGAGCGCCGCGCTGGCCCGCAGCGACAGCGCGGAGGCCTCCCGGGCGCTGCTGGCCGCGCTCGCGGCCGCCGACGCGCTCGAACCCCCGCACCAGCACTTCGCCGATCCCGTCCCCCTGGCCGATGCCCTCATGAGCGGCATGCTCTCGCTGCCGCCGCACCCGAGCACAACGCTGCCGGACGATCCGACCTGGGACGAAGATCCCTTCGGCGACAGCAACTGGCTCTTCCAGTACCACAGCTTCCGCTGGAGTCTTCCCCTCCTGCAGGCCTGGCAGGAGACGGGGAACGAGGCCTACCTGGATCGTCTGCTCTTCCTGATGCAGGACTACGCGGACGACAAGCTGGCAAGCACGGGGCCGCTGGACATGACCTGGTACGACATGTCGGCCTCTCTGCGGACGGAGCACTGGCTTGCGGTCTGGCTGGCGCTCATCGACGGCGGGCGCATGGAGCCGCAGCTGATGCACCGCTTCCTGATCTGGTTCTGGCTGCACGGCGACAGGCTGGCCCACGACGTGCACTACCACTGGTACAACAACCACGGCACGCTGCACAATCGCGCGCTGCTCGTCCTCTCGTTCATCCTGCCTCAGTTCCTGGACGGCGAGGAGTGGCGCGATCTGGCCCTGGGCCGCACCGAGGACCAGATCCTGCAGCTGCTGAGCGCGGATGGCGTGGAGAACGAGCAGGCGCCCGCCTACCACTTCTTCATGATGGAGGTCATCGGGTCCGTCCAGTCGATCCTGGAGAGCGCCGGGACGACCCTGGGCTCGGAGGCCCTGACGAGACTCCAGGGCATGCCAGGCTTCGGGGCGCAGATCCTGACGCCCGGCCTGACTTTGCCCATGCTCGGCGACACGCCGCGCAGCATCGCACTCGGCGCCTACGCGGGTCTGAGCGACGAGCTGGACTTCGCCCTGAGTTCGGGCGACGCAGGCGTCGCACCCACGCGTCGCTACACGCTCTATCCCGAGACCGGCACGAGCATCTTCCGCAGCGGGTGGGGCGTCGACCGCAGCTACGCGCTCGAAACCCACGCGGTGTTCGACGTCGGACCCCGTGGCGGCTGGCACGGACACGACGATGCGCTGACCTTCTGCCTCGGCGCCTACGGCCGACCGCTGGTCACGGACTCGGGCTTCTACACCTACAACGACGACGCCTGGCGCGCCTTCTTCACGAGTCCCGCCGCCCACAACGTGCTGGTCCACGCCGACGGCGACGAAGCCGGCCGCAGCGAGACGCCGCAGCGCCTGTTCTGGCGCACGGGCGCCGACTGGGCCTGGCAGGCGGCGCTCCTGGATCTGGGCGACGGGCGCAGCTGGATCAGGCACTTCGTCCATCTCGCACCCGACGACGTGCTGCTCGTGGACCGCTGCTCCGGCCCCGGCGGGCGTCCGCTGACGCTGCTCTTCCACTTTCCGCCGACGGCGACGCTGTCGGGCGACGCGGCGATGCTGCGCCTCTCGGACGGCGCCGCGACGCTCGATCTCGCCTCGCTGGACACCACGGACCTGACGCTCCTGCGCGGCGTCGAAGACCCGCCTCAAGGCTGGATCTCCCCGGCCTACGGTCAGCGGGAGGCCAACGACGTCGCCGTCTACAGCGCCGGTCGTGGCAGCGCCTTCACCACGCTCCTTCACGCGGGTGACGGCAGCGACGCGCTGCTCGCTTTCGAGCGCGAGGCGGAGGGGCCGGACGACTACCTCCGCCTTCGCATCGATCGTGAGTCCGGCCCGGAGACGCTGGAGCTTTGGCTCGAAAGCGGTCAGCTGTCGCGGAGCCGGTCGTGAGGCGCGTCGCCTGCATGCTGCTGCTCGTCGCGCTGGGCGGCTGCAGCGGAAGCGACTCGCCGACGGCCCCCGAGGCGCCCGCGCTGCGGGTCGACTTCAGCGCGCCTCCGGACGCGGGGGCCGGTCTGGCGACGGTCTGCTACACGCTGGGTGGCGCGCAGGACTCCGTGCTCACGGGCATCCTGCACCCGCCCTTCCGGCTCGCGCTGAGCGACACCGCGCTGGCGGGCGCCGCCGGACGCACGCTGCGCGCCTATGGCTACGACGCCGACGGTCAGCTGCGCTGGCTGCGCTACCGGGAACTCGCCGAGGACGAGGACGACACGGACGTGCGCCTGACCCCGCTCGACGTCGAGTCGGGCTTTCCCATGCCGCCGCCCTATCCCAACCATGCCCTGACGACCGGCTATCGTCCGTTCGCCAGCCTCGACACGCTGCGGGATTCCCAGGACATTCCGCTGCACCACGTCTGGGGCTACGACGAGCCGGTGTACTCGCGGCACTGGATCAACAAGATCATCCTCTCCAACTTCGAGAACTTCCAGCTCAGCGGGGAGGAGTCCTACCGCCAGCGGGCGCTGTTCCTCACGGACTGGTTGCTCGAGCGGGCCCAGCACACGCCCCTCGGCGGTCTCGCCTTTCCCGAACCCTTCGACTACCCCGGCCATGTCCTGCTGCTCGCCCCCTGGAACGGCGCCTTCACCCACGGCCTGACGATCTCCGTGCTCGTGCGGGCCCATCTCCTCAGCGGGGATCCCGCCTATCTGGACGCGGCCCGCCAGGCGATGCAGGCCGCCATGCTTCCGACCGGGCTGCCGGGCGGTTCCGTCATGGTGGCGCCAGGGGACAGGCTCTGGCTCGAGGAGTATCCGTCCTTCCCGCCACAACACACGCTCAACGGCGCCATCTTCGGCATCTGGTCGATCCTGGACTGGTGGTTCAACACCGGGGACCCGGCGGCCGAGCGCATGTACCGAGCCTTCGTTCGCACGCTCGAACTGGATCTCCCCTACTACGACTCCGGGACCTGGACCTGGTACGATCGCTGGGGGACCGTGGCCACCCCCGGCTACCACCAGCTGCACATCAGCCAGATGGCGCACCTCGACGCCCAGACGGGACTCCCGGTCTTCTCCCACTTCCACGATCTCTGGGAGAGCTACCTCGGTCCGCCGGCCAGCGAACTGGGCCCGAGCCCCACGTGGACGAGCACGCCGAGCGGCGCCAGACTGCCCTGATAGACGCCTGGCAGATCCAGGTCACAGCGCGTCTTGAAGTTCGGGTTGGTGGCCACGAGCGTGCGAACGCCGGCCCGATCCGCCAGGATGACCAGGTGGGCGCCCTCCGCGGTGACCTGCCGCCCTTCGACGGTCCCGGCCAGCAGCGGGGCCAGGGCGCGAAGTTCGTCCGCCAGCCCTTTGACCCGTTGCCACCAGAAGTCCGAAGGATTCCGGTCCGCGCTCCCGGGCTGCCAGAACTGGACGCCGCTGGCGCCGTGAACGAGCGACGTGTAGACCTGGCAGCGCAGATTCGCCCAGTAGTCCAGGTCGTCGTCGCGCCCCAGTCCATCGAAGAACAGCCAGATCGGGGCCGTGGCGCCGCAGGCGCTGCGGATCGCGTCCACGCATTCGCCCGCGAGCGCGGGATAGCGCTGGAACGCCCCGTAGCGGTTCAGGCCGAACGCGTCCGCGCAGTCGGCATAGCCCTCGGCGGTCACGCGCACGGTGGCCTCCATGCGGGGGCGCAGCAGAGTCCAGGCGTTGTAGCGGGTCCCCGCATCGAGACGCGCGGGCGTGCCATCGGCCATGAAGAGATAGCTGGCATAGTGATCGGGATCGCCCTGCCAGTCTCGAACGGCGTCGGCGGGAAACGACGCCGGCAGCTCGGCGGGGGTCCGCGGCAGCGCGGGCGGAAGCGGCCGGCGGCCGTCGGCGGTCAGCAGGCGCTCGAAGCAGTAGAGGTTCCCCGTCACGGCGCTGATCCCCATGAAGGTGACGGCGCCCGGCGCGATTCGCCCGACGGCCCTCCGGTACGCCGCGATGAGCGCGGGCGGCCAGAGCCAGCCGTCGTAGTTGGCGTCGGGCTCGTCCGCGAGATTCCACAGGGTGTCCAGGCCGCGGCCGTCCGCCCAGGTCTGGTCCACGCCGCGCTGAACGGACTGGGCGATCCCGTCCATGTAGTCGTCCATGCCGCCCACGGCCAGCGCGGCTTCCAGCGCGCGCACGCTGGCGTAGTCCGGACGTCCGCTCGACGCGACGAAGCGCAGCGGAACCGGACCCGAGTAGCGACGTCCCTTGGCGGGATCGAGAAAGCGGTCGTTGAAGGTCGCCAGACCCACCATGAAGACGGTGTCGCGCAGCGAATCCGGCAGATAGCGGTCGATGTCGGGCAGATCGACGCCGCGGGTGTGGATCACGTTGAAGTGACGCGCCGCCGCGATGAGCTTCGCCTGCACGGCGGGATCGCCGTCGGCGCTGCCCTGCCAGCCCGGCGCGCCCCAGAGGGCGAGGACGAAGAAGGGCTCGTAGTGAGCGCCTCCATCGCGCGAGCGCTGCAGCCAGCCATCCCGCACGCGCCAGCGCGAAGGGCTGGCCGCTTCGGCGCTGCCTGCGGCCCAAAGAACGAGCAGAAGCAGAGCGAGATGGCGCTTCACCCCAGCTCCGGGAAGAGCCGGCGCGCGGTCTCCATGTCCTTGTCGCCGCGGCCGGACAGCCCGACGAGGATCGCCTGCTGCAGCCGCTTCCGCCAGTCGGCCTTCGGCAGCTTCGCCTCCCGCGCGTAGCGCCGCGCCAGCTTGATCGCCCCGGCCACCGCGTGCGCGCTCTCCAGCGCCGGCACGATGCCCTCGGTCTCGCTGAGCAGGCGGAAGGCGTCGAGGGCCTCGCGGTCCGTCACCGACCAGTAGCGCGCGCGGCCGGCGTCCTTAAGCGCGCTGTGCTCGGGGCCGACGCCGGGGTAGTCGAGGCCCGCGCTCACGCTGTGGGTCTCGGTGATCTGGCCGTCGCGGTCCTGCAGCAGGTAGCTGAAGGCGCCGTGCAGGATGCCGGGGCTGCCCGTCTGCAGGGTCGCGCCATGGCGTCCCGTGGCCAGGCCCTCGCCGCCGGCCTCGATGCCGTGGAGCTCGGCCTTGCTGGCGACGAAGTCCTTGAAGAGGCCGATGGCGTTGCTGCCCCCGCCCACGCAGGCCACCACCGCGCGCGGCGCGCCGCCGAAGCGCCACGCGAACTGCCGCCGCGCCTCGCGGCCGATCACGCGCTGGAACTCCCCCACCATGCTGGGATAGGGGTGCGGCCCGGCCACGGTGCCCAGCAGGTAGTGCGTGTCGCGCACGTTCGTCGCCCAGTCGCGCAGGGCCTCGTTGATGGCGTCCTTCAGCGTGCGGCTGCCCGACTCCACGGGAATCACCCGCGCGCCCATGAGCCGCATGCGGAAGACGTTCAGCGCCTGCCGCTCCACGTCCAGCGCGCCCATGTAGATCTCGGTGGGCATGCCGAAGAGCGCGCCCATCATGGCCGTCGCCACGCCGTGCTGCCCGGCGCCGGTCTCGGCGATGAGCCGCCGCTTGCCCATGCGCTTGGCGAGCAGCGCCTGCCCCAGCACCTGGTTGGTCTTGTGCGCGCCGCCGTGCACCAGGTCCTCGCGCTTGAGCACCAGCGGCCAGCCCACGCGGCGGCTCAGGTTCTCGCAGAGGGTGATGGGCGTCGGGCGGCCGGCGTAGTCCGCCAGCAGGCGGCGCAGCTCGGCGCGGAAGGCGGGGTCGCGGCGGGCGTCCAGGAAGGCCGCCTCGAGCTCCTCCAGCGCCGGCATCAGGATCTCGGGGACGTAGAAGCCGCCGTAGTCGCCGAAGCGTCCGCGCTTGCGCATGCTGCCTCCCGGGTTGCTGCCCGGGGAGCATAGCCCAAGGGCCGCGCTTCCACAACGGGCAGAGCGCGTTCCCCGGCCGCGTGGAATCGCGTATACTGGGCCCGTTCGCCGGCGACGGGCCGGCGAGAAGGGACCGCCCCATGTCGATGAACGCCGCGAGTCCGGCAAGGAGAATTCTGCGCGTGCTGGGCGCGGCGCTCGCCGCGCCGCGGACCGGCGCGATCCTCTGGGCGCTGGCGATCCTGCTGCACCTTGCTGTCTTCTGGATCGTTCGCGAGAACCCGCTGCAGTCCGACGCGCTGAGCTACCAGCTGACGGCCGAGCGCCTGCGCTCCCTGGCGCACTACGATCCCTACTGGCCGCCGGGGCTGCCCCTCTACCTCGTGGGCTGGAGCGCCCTCTTCGGCGCGCTGGGCTCGAGCATCGCGGTGGCGCGGGCGTCGATGCTGCCCGTGTTCTTCCTGCTCGCCTGGCTGCTCTATCGCGCGCTGCTGCGCACGGCCGGGCGGCCTGCGGCCAACCTGGCCCTCCTGGCCGTGACGCTGCAGCCCATGTTCCTGCTCTACTCGGTGACTCCCTTCACCCAGCTGCCCGTCGGCCTGCTGCTCGCCACCGCCCTCTGGGTCTTCGTGCAGGCGACCGAGCGCTCCACGCTCGCGCGGACCCTCGTCCTCGCGCTGGCGCTCGCCCTGCTGCCGCTCTTCCGCGCCTCGGCGCTGCTGCTTGCCGCGCTGCTCCCGGCGCTGCTCTGGCGACGCTCCCGCCGCTGGCGCGACCTGGCCGTGCCCGCCCTGGCCGTCGGCGTGGCGCTGGGGCTGTGGCTCGTCAAGGCCCACGACCTGGCCGGCCGCTTCGTCCCGGTGAACTCGGCGAACGTGCGGAACGTCTACGTCGGCAACAACCCGTGGACGCCCCTCTACCGCACCTGGTGGTTCAGCAACCACCGCACGGAGGACGCGGGCGTGCCGGCAGGGTTCATCGCCGCGCGGGACTCCATCGATGCGCTGCCCGACGGCGAGCGCGACGCGGCCCTGCGCCGGGGGGCGCTGGATCATGTCGCGCGGCGGCCGGACCTCTTCGCGCTGCGCTCGATCAATCGCGTGCGCGCGTTCTTCGCCCTCGACATCCTCACGGCCAGCTACGCGCGCAGGTATCACGGGCTGGGTTCGCCGCTGGTCTATGCGGGGATCGTCGGCCTCGACGGTCTGGTCTTCCTGGGCGCTACGGCCCTCGCCTGGCTCGTCCTGCTGGCGCCGTCGCTGCCGCCCTTCCAGCGCCGGCTCATCCGCTATGCCTGGATCTGCGGCGGGCTCTACGCGCTGCCCTACTTCCTCGCCTTCTCCCACCCGACCTACCACTTTCCGCTGATCCCGCTCTTCCTGCTCGGCGCCCTCGCCGCGCTGGGCGGAACGGTGGACGACGCCCTCGCCCTGCTCGCCTCCCCCTTCCGCGCCGGGCGCGGAAGGCGCCTCGCGGCGGTCGGCGGCCTCGCGCTGCTGGTGGCGATCCAGGTGGAGTGGGTGCTGATCAACGCGCTGGCGGGCTAGCCGTCGATGACCTCAACGCCCGGCGGCAAGGCCGGCGCGAAGTCGCGCAGGTGCTCGGCGAGCAGCGCCGCCTCGGACGGACTCGTGGCGTAGAAGCTCACCGTGTCGTCGCCGCAGATCACGTTGCCCGGGATGCGCCAGCGCGCCACGCGCGGCCAGTTCGCGGGCAGGGGCCGTCCCATCCCCGCGAACCAGCGGTCGTAGACCACCGCCACGCGCACGCCGCGCTCCGCGCCGAGGCGCTCGAGGTAGGCGGTGTCGAACGCGCCGGCCATCTTGGCGCGGATGACGTCCCGCGTGGCCAGGCCCATCAGGTCCACGAGCCGCGGCTCGCCGTACCAGGTGACCGCGCCGACGTCGTTCGCCGCCACGACCTCGCCGCGGTAGAAGCTGCCGAGGAAGCGGCCCACCTGCACCTGCTGCTCGAAGATGTTCACCATGGCGCGCGCGGTGATCGACTGCACGTGCCAGGCCCGCGCGCCCAGCGGCCAGGCCAGCAGGGCGAGACCCGCCACGGCGACGCCCGCCCGCCACCGCGAGGCGGGGGCGTCCTCCAGCCACTCGGACAGGTTCCACGCCAGCGCCGCGATCCCGAGCACGAGGAGATAGGCCTCGTAGCGGTAGAGCAGCGCCAGCCGCGCGAACTGCGCGTGCAGGACGCTCGCGCCCACCACGAGCGCGCCGAAGGCCATGGCGGCGCCTCGCCGTCGTCCGCGCCACCGCGCCGCCAGCAGCAGCGCGTTCGCCAGCACGAGCCAACCCAGGGCGGGCTCGCGCCGCAGCGCATTGGCCCAGAGCCCGGCGAAACGGAGCAGCGCCCCGATGCCGTGGCCCTCCGGGTGCTGAGCCTTGGCGAGGATCGAGTTCGGCAGGAAGTAGGCGCCGTGCGCCAGGTTGACGAGACCGTAGGCCAGAGGCGCCGCCACGCCCGCCGCGACCACGCCGAGCGCGAGACGCCAGCGTCGCCCGAACAGCAGCAGCAGGCCGACCATGCCCACGGCGAAGAGTCCCTCGTAGCGCGCCGCGCTGCAGAGCACGGCGAGGACGAACAGCCCCGGCCCCGCCTTCGCCTCGCGCGCGATCACCCGCGCCGCCCGCTCCAGGAACAGCAGGCTGAGCAGGGCGTGCAGGACGTGCTCCATGCCGGTCAGGGCGAGGAAGACGAGCGGCGCCACCAGCAGCGCGGCGAGCAGCGCCGCCAGCCGCGCCAGGGGCCCCAGCGCCCGCGCCAGCAGGCGGTCCAGCGCCCAGAGCAGTCCCAGCGCCGCCAGCAGGTTCAGGAGGAGCGGAATCACGTCGAGGGTCAGCCCCCCCCGCCAGAAGCCGGCGAGCAGCAGCACCCAGAGCGGCGAGGAGCTCGACGCGCTGAAGGCGTAGCGCGTCACCCCGAAGACGCCATGGTCCGCGAGGCTGCGCGCCATGCTGAGGTGGATGTAGGCGTCGTCCAGCGCGTAGGCGAAGTCGCCGTCGGGCAGCAGACGCCGCAGCGCGGCCAGCGCCGTGGCGAGCAGCAGGACGAACGCCAGCGCCGCCAGGAGCAGGGGCCAGCGCCGTCTCAATGGAGCCTCCGCAGGGGTCCGCCGCGTCGATGGAGAGGCACGCCGCCTCCTGCTTCGGGGTGAACGACCAAGGAGACGCTAGGCGAGCTGCATCACGCGGATCAGCTCCCGGCGCTGGGCTTCCTCGCGCTGGCCGTCCAGGTAGTTGCCCATGCCGATCCAGGGCGACTCGGCTTCGAAGACGACCTCGAAGCGGTCGGCGAGGAGGGAGTCCACGTCCTCGCGCGTCAGGCTGTGGGGATGGGCGGGATCCCGCTCCTGCTGCTCGGGAAACAGCTCGACGGTGAAGACGAAGTGCCCCTCCGGCCGCAGGACCCGGTGGATCTCGGCGAGCACCTGCTCCGGCGACGTGACGTGGTCCAGCACGTTGGAGTTGAAGACCGCGTCGAAGTGGCTGTCGGGAAAGGGAATCGCCTCGCCCGGGGCCGCCTGCACCGAGATCCCGTCGGGGTAGTCGTAGATCTCCCGGTAGCGGTCGCCGAGGGGATCGATGCCATGCCGCTCGCCCGGCAGCAGATGCAGCACCGTGCCGACGCCGCAGCCGACATCGAGGATCCGCGCCTGCTCTCCGAGCTCGCAGACGCGCTCGATCTCCGCCAGGTGACGGTAGCGCTCCCAGTACTCCCGCACGACCTCCGGCCGCTCCCGAAAGCGCTTCGCCCAGCGGATCTGGTAGGAGAGCTCGAAGTCGTGCTTGTCGAAGACCGCGTGGGCGACGCGGTCGGGCGTCAGACGCCGCAGAAGCTTTCGCACGGGCGCGGGCAGGTTGCTGAAGGCTTTGAGAAGCATGTGCTTAGCCTAGCGGAGGTGGGCCGCTGCATCAAGTCCGATGGGGCCCTGGAAATCCCTTGACCCCCGGCCCGATCGACCCCTTACTTCACGCCTGCCCCCGCCGTCGGGATGGCGGAACCCGGGCCCGTCCGGACCGTAAACGCATGCGTTGAGGAGCGGCGTTCTCCCCGCCGGACGCCCGCCGTCCGAACCCTGTCACGGACGGGCGCGGCTTCGCCTCCGACCCACACCGTGTCGAGTGTCCACCTGCGGCGGTCGCCACTTCACGACGCCAAGGAGCCACGATGCCACCTATCGCGCTGGGACTCGCAGGCAACCTGGGCGACATCGCCGAACTGGTCGCGCACACCACGTTGCTCGGCAAGATCGTCCTCCTGATCCTGCTCTTCATGTCGGTCTTCTCCTGGGCGCTGATGGTCGAGCGCTGGCGCCGCCTCGCGCGCGCCGCCAAGATCAACGCCAGCTTCTGGGAGCAGTTCAACGCCGGTCACGAGGACGCGGCCTCGCTCGACGCCCTCATGCGCTGGTCGCTGCAGCACCCCCAGTCGCCCCTGGCGGCCGTCTTCGCCTACTTCAGCCGCGAGTTCTGGCCCGGCTACCGCGCGCGCCGCGGCGACGCCGCCAGCCTGGCCGCCCACACCGAGGTGCTGGCCCGCGGCGTGGACCGCGTCGCCACGGCCGAGATGGGCAAGCTCGAGCGCGGGCTGAGCTGGCTGGCGACGTTCACGTCCACCGCGCCCTTCATCGGCCTGCTGGGCACGGTCTACGGCATCCTCACCAGCTTCCTCGAGATCGGTCGCCAGGGCTCCGCGTCGCTGGACGCCGTCGGCCCCGGCATCGCCGAGTCGCTGATCGCCACGGTGGCGGGCCTGGCCGTCGCGATCCCCGCGGCGGTGGGCTACAACTACTTCGTGAGCCGGCTGAAGCTGCAGGACGCCGAGCTGCAGGCCCTGGGCGCGCAGCTCAGCGACGTCCTCACCGCCGACGCCCTGCGCGGCGCGCGCAGCGAGGCCCCGCGCGAGAGGTCGCTGACATGATGGGCGCCCCCGGCGGCGCCGCCTCTGCCGGGCGGCGGCAGTACGGCAACCTGGCCGAGATCAACGTCACCCCGCTGGTGGACGTGATGCTCGTGCTCCTGATCATCTTCATGCTCACGGCGCCCTTCATCGTGGGCGGCGTGGACGTCAACCTGCCCCACACGCGCACCACGGCCAAGGCCAGCGTGGAGGGGCTGATCCTGACCGTGGACAAGCAGCGGCGGATCTACGTGGACGAGGATCCCATCCCCCTCTCCCAGCTCGCCGAGGTGCTGCGCGAGATCCGTCCCCTGGACGACCCGCGGCCGGTCTACCTGCGCAGCGACCAGGAGGTGCCCTACGGCTTCGTCGTGCGGGTGATGGGCGTGGTGCAGGAGGCGGGCATCGAGGGACTCAGCCTCGTGGTGGATCCCACCGAGGAGAACTAGCGAGGGGACGTCCGTGAAGCCGGTACATCTCGCACTTTCCTTCGCGGGACACCTGCTGGCCCTGGCGGCGCTGGTGCTGCTGTCGTCCGCCCTGCGCGCGCCCGTGCAGCCGCCGCCGCCCACCATCCGCATCGCCTTCGGCACGCTGCCCGAGCTGCGGTCCTCGTCGCGCGAGGCGCAGGCCGAGCTTCCGAACGACATCGAGACGCCGCCGGCCGAGGAGACGCCCAAGGAGGAGGCGACGAAGGCGAAGCCGGAGGAACGTCCGGCGCCCAAGCCCGAGGAGAAGGCGCCCGCGGCGGAGAAGACGGCCCCCACGCCCGAGGCGCCCAAGCCCAAGCCCACCGAGGCCGTGAAGCCCGTGACCCAGCCCGCGGACGCCTCCGCGCCGGCGCTGCCGGCGCCCGACACCGAGACCGAGGAGAGCGCCGAGGCGTCCTCGCCCGCGGTGCCCGGCTCCGACCTGCCCGCGGCGGCCGAGCCCGCGGCGCCCGCCGAGGGCACGGGGGAGGCCGAGGCGGCGCCGCGCGGCGCCAGCGTCCTGGCCCGTGGCGACGCCGGCGCGGGCGACGCCTACCTGGGCCTCGTCCAGAGCAAGATCGGACGGCGCTGGCAGCCGAGCGCGGCGAGCACCGGGGGACGTCCCCTGCTCGAGACGGTGGTGGCCTTCCGCATCGGCGCGCGCGGCGAGGTGATCGAGCCGACGGTCTTCCAGGGCAGCGGGCTCTCCGTCTACGATCGCGAGGCGCTGCGCGCGGTGATGGAGTCCAACCCGCTGCCGCCGCCGCCCGCGCGCTTCCGCGGGCAGGGGCTCAACATCCAGTTCACCTTCACCTACCGGCGCTGACGGACCGGGGAGGACATGCGCGTTCGGCTTGCCCATCGACTGCTGGTCGCCTTCACGCTGCTCGTGTCGACCGGCGTGTGCGCCCGTGCTCAGGATGACAACGGCGAGATCATCCACCTGGGCGTGGAGCGCAGCTCCGTGCCCCGCGTGCGGGTGCGCTTCCTGCCGCTGGAGAACGCGGCCACGGCGCCGGGCGCCACGGACGGCCTGGTGGCCCTCGCCTCGCGCCTGGCGCGCGATCTCTACTACAGCGGACTGATCGAGCTGGTGGAGCCGCTGCCGCCGGGGGTCACGTCCCCCGCGCCCGCGGGCCGCAGCGGCGAGGGCGACAGCGAGCTCGCGGCCCCCGAGTACGGCCTCACGCTGCACCTGGAGGGCGCCGCGGCCGACAACCTCACCTGGACGGTCCGCCTGCTCGAGCCCAGCGGCGACATGCGCCTCGGCCTGCGCTACTCGGTGGACCTGGCCGGCATCGCGCCGTCCGTGCACCACTTCTCGGACCAGGTGGTGAACCAGCTCACGGGCGAGCAGGGCATCGCGCAGACGCGCGTCCTCTTCAGCCGGGGCAGCGGCGACCACCGCGAGCTCTACGTGGTGGATTACGATGGCGAGAACCTGCGCCAGGTCACCCGCAACGGCAGCCTGAACCTGACGCCGCGCTGGTCGCCCGACGGCAAGTCCATCTCCTACACGTCCTACGAGAAGGGCCGCCAGCGGCTCCTGCTCCTGGAGACGGCCACCGGCCAGAGCACCCGCGTGGGCGACTTCCAGGGACTCAACGTGGGCGCGGCCTGGTCGCCCACGGGCAACGAGCTGGCCGTAACCCTTTCTCGCGACGGGAATTCCGAGATCTACCGGATCCGGCCCGACGGCCGGGTGCTCGCCCGGGCGACCTTCGAACCCAGCATCGAGTGCAGCCCGGCCTGGGACCCCAGCGGCCAGCAGATCGCCTACACCAGCGACCGCACGGGAAGCCCGCAGATCTACGTCATGGACGCGGTGGGCGCAAATCGCCGTCGCGTCACGTTCGAAGGTAACTATAATGACAGCGCGGCCTGGTCGCCCCGCGCGGACCGCATCGCCTACGTGAGCCGGGCGTCGGGGCTGTTCACCATCTTCACCGTGGCGCCGGACGGGAGCGAGTTGCAGCGCATCACGTTCCCCGCTGACCGGGACAACGAGGATCCGTCCTGGGCGCCCGATGGACGACATCTTGTGGTCAGCAGCAACAGGACGGGGTATACCACTCTATGGATCATTGACGTGGACTCAGGAGAGGCCCGCGCACTGACGCGCGGCAAGGGCATCGACACGGGTCCCTGCTGGAGCGGACCGCCGGCATCCGCTCAGGCCGCATCGGCCGGGGACAACTGATCGCTTCCGGCGAGCTAGAAACCATCGAGCCAAGGAGCTACCGATGACTGGACGACTGTCGCGCGCTATGACGATCGCCGCCATGGCGGCCATGACCCTGCTGCTGATGATGAACCTGGGCGGCTGCGGGAAGAAGCAGCAGGAGGCCGAGATCAAGACCGCGCCCGAGCAGCCCGTCATGGAAGAGCCGGTGAAGGTGACGCCGCCCGCGGAGATCCCGGTGAAGCAGGAGGAGGCCATCCCCACCGACATGACTCAGATCGGCGCGGAGCTGAAGGCCGTCTACTTCGACTTCGACAAGTACGAGCTCAAGCCCACCGCGCGCGAGGCGCTGAACGCCAACGGCCGCCTGATGAAGGACCATCCCGACCTGCGGATCATCATCGAGGGCCACTGCGACGAGCGCGGCACCGTGCAGTACAACCTGGCCCTGGGCGAGAAGCGCGCGCAGGCCGCCAAGAGCTACCTGGTGGACCTGGGCGTCGCCGCGAGCCGCATGGAGGTCGTCTCCTACGGCAAGGAGCGCCCCTTCGCCATGGGTCACAACGAGGCGGCGTGGGCGCAGAACCGCCGCGCGCAGTTCGTGGCCCGTCCGTCGGGCAAGTGAGCGTGACCCCGCTCGTCGCCTTGCGATCCCGTGCCGGTGCGCGCATTGCGCGCGCCGGCGCGGCGTCGCTGCTCCTGGCCGCCGCGCTGGCCGCCAGCGGCTGCATCCCCTGGATGGACCGCACCGAGCGCAAGCTCGACGAGACCGTCCAGGAAACCCGCATCCTCCGCACGCAGCAGAACGCGCTGGCCGACGAGGTCGCCCAGATCCGCCGGCTGCTCGAGAGCGAAGGCCTCGTCGACGACGAGAACCGCGCCGAGCTGCTCACCCGCCTGCGCGACCTCGAGCGCGCGGTGGCCACGCTCAACGCGCGCAACCAGGAGCAGGAAGACCTGCTGCGGCGCGTGAGCGCGAGCCTCGACCAGCTCACGCGGCAGACGCGTCCCTTCGAGGCGCCCTCCACGGAGACCGCGCCCCCGCTGAGCGCCGCGCCGCCCACGGAGACCACGCCCCCGCCGGCGCAGACGACCGCCGACAGCACGCCGAAGCCGGCGGCGACCGCGGTGGACTCCGTCCCCGCCGCGGTCGACAGCCTGCCGCCCGCCGGCGTCGTGAGCACCACCCGCGACAGCATCGTCCCGGCCGGCGCATCCCCCGACACCACGGCCGGCGCCGCCGCGGCCGGTGACAGCGCGGTCTTCGCGGACGACGACGGCTCGCCCGAGATGGTGGTCTACGACGCGGCGCGCGCCGACTTCGCGCGCGGCAACTACGGACTCGCCGAGCAGGGTTTCCTCGAGCTCATGCGCCGCTTCCCCAACAGCCAGCTCGCGGACAACGCCGGCTACTGGCTGGGCGAGTCGCTCTACGCGGAAGGCAAGTTCGACGACGCCCTGGCGCGCTTCGAGGACGTCCTCGCCCACTACCCCAACGGCGACGCCCTCCCGGCCGCGCAGCTCAAGGCGGGCTACTGTCAGCTCGAGCTGGGCAACACCGAGGCGGCGATCGCCGCCTTCAAGCGCGTGACGCTGCACTACCCCGACAGCAGCGAAGCCGCCAACGCGCAGCACCGCCTCACGGCCATGGGGAACCGTCCCTAGCGCAGCGCCCCCTCGCGCAGCGCGTCGAACAGCGCGCGCAGCTTCTCGCGGTCCTTCTCCCCCGGCGACGACTCCACCCCGCTCGATAGGTCCAGCGCGAAGGGCTCCAGCGCCGCGGCCTCGGCCACGTTGTCCGGGTTCAGGCCGCCGGCCAGGATCACGCGCTCGTGAAAGCGCGCGGCCGGATCCGCGAGCAAGGGCTCCAGCAGGCGGTAGTCGAAGCGCCGCCCGGTGCCGCCGTGCAGGCCGGGCGCCTTGCTGTCCAGCAGCAGGTAGTCGGCCGCGCTCTCCGGCAGGACGACGGGACCGTCCCCCACGGGCAGCGCGCGCACGACGAACACCTCGGGCAGGCGCCCCTTGAGCCAGAGGATGTCCGGCTCGCCGTAGCCGCCGTGCAGTTGCAGGCCGTGCAGGCAGCCGCGGCGGGCGAGGGCGACGATCGCGTCCAGCGGGTGGTCGACGAAGACGCCGACCTTGGTGCCCGGCAGGCCGCGGACGATGTCCTCCAGCGCCTCGGGATCCACCACGCGCGGGCTCGCCGCGTGGAAGATGAAGCCCAGCCAGCTCGCGCCGGCGTCGAGGGCGGCCTGCGCGTCGGCGCGCCGGGTGATGCCGCAGATCTTCACCCGCCCGTAGACGAGCTGCTTCACCTGCGCCGCCATGTCCCGCGCGGCCAGGATGCTGCTGCCGACGAGGAAGCCGTCCACGAGGGGCGCGAGGCGGCGCAGGTCCGCGTGGTGCTCCACGCCCGACTCGCTGATGCGCACGACGCCCGCGGGAATCCGCGGCGCCAGGCGCTCGGTCACGGCGAGGTCGGTGCTCAGCGTGTTGAGATCGCGGTTGTTGATGCCCACCAGATCGGCGCCGGCGGCCAGCGCGCGGTCGAGCTCGGCCTCGTCGTGCACCTCCACCAGGGCGGCCATCTCGAGAGAGCGCGCGGCGGCCTGCAGCTCCTCGAGCTGGCTCTGGGCGAGCGCGGCCACGATGAGCAGCACCGCGTCGGCCCCCAGCCAGCGCGCCTCGGCGATCTGGTAGGGATCGACGACGAAGTCCTTGCGCAGCAGCGGCCGCGTGGTGAGCGCGCGGGCGCGGCGCAGGTCTTCGCCGCTGCCGCCGAACCAGCGCGCGTCGGTGAGCACGCTGATGCAGTCGGCGTGGCGCTCGTAGATGCGCAGCAGCTCGCCGAGATCCAGGTCGGGACGGATCGCCCCGCGGCTCGGACTCGCCTTCTTCACCTCGAACACATGGCGACGTCCCGGCGCGGCCAGCGCCGCGCGGAAGTCGCGGTCCGAAGGTGCGAGCTCGCCCGCGAAGCTCGCCAGCGGACGCTCCCGCTTCGCCGCGGCGACCTCTTCGCGCTTGGCGGCGAGGATCGTCTGCAGCACGGAGACGCTCATCGCAGATCCCGGCTCGCCGCGGCCCAGCGCTCCAGCAGGCGCAGGGGTTCGCCGCTGGCCATGAGCTCCAGGCAGCGGCGCGCGGCGGCGGCCCAGTCGTCCTCGGCGCCGGTGAGCACCAGTCCCGCCGCGGCGTTGAGGGCGATGGCGCGCGCGCGGGGACCGCGGTCCTTGCCGCCGAGGACGTCCCGCAGCAGGGCGGCGTTGTCCTCGGCCGTGCCGCCGGTGAGGTCCGTGGGCGGCGCGGGGTCGAGGCCGATCGCCTCGGGATTCACCTCGAGGTGGCGCAGGCCGCCGCCCTCCACGGCGATGATGAGGGTGCTGCCGTGCAGGGCGAGCTCGTCCATGCCCGCGCCGTGCACCACAAAGGCGCGCTCGGCGCCCATGCCCAGCAGCGCCTGGGCCATGGGTTCGAGCATGGCCTCGCTGTTCACGCCCAGCACCTGGGCGTAGGGCCGCACGGGATTGCTGAGCGGGCCGATCAGGTTGAAGAGCGTGCGCGTGCCCAGCGCGCGGCGGACGGGCATCACGTGCTTCGTCGCCAGGTGGTAGCGCGGCGCGTAGAGGAAGCAGATGCCGAGCTCGTCGAGCAGCTTGCCGTTGCCCTCGGGCCCCAGTTCGATGGCGACGCCCAGGGCCTCCAGCACGTCGGCGCTGCCGCTGCGGCTGGAGACCGCGCGGTTGCCGTGCTTGGCCACGGGCTGGCCCGCCGCCGCGAGCACGATGGCCGCCGCCGTGGAGATGTTGATGCTGTGCTGGCCGTCGCCGCCGGTGCCGCAGGTGTCAATTACATGTGTCCGTGCCGTTGGCACGGACACGGCAGCCTCTTGCAGGGCTCGAGCGGCGCCGCCGATCTCGGCGGGCGTCTCGCCCTTGATCTTGAGCGCGATCAGGATGCCCGCGATCTGGGCCGGGTCCATCTCGCCCTTCATGATCTCGCCGATGAGGAGGCGGGTCTCGTCGAAGGTCAGGTCCTTGGCCTCGTAGAGCTTCTTGAGGATGAGTTCGTGGCTCATGCGTCGCTTTCGTGGCTCAGCGCCCAGGCCAGCGCGTTCTCGATCAGCAGGCCGCCGGACGGGGTGAGGATGCTCTCGGGATGGAACTGCACGCCCACGATGGGGAGCGTGCGATGGGCGAGGGCCATGACGAGATCCTCGCAGCGCGCGGTGACCGCGAGCTCGTCGGGCATGCGGACGCCCACGAGGCTGTGGTAGCGCCCCACGGCCATGGGGCTCTCGAGGCCGGCGAAGAGGCCGGTGCCGTCGTGGGTGATGCGGCTAGCCTTGCCGTGCACCGGCAGCGGCGCGCGGTCCACGCGGCCGCCGTAGGCCTCGATGATTGCCTGGTGCCCCAGGCAGACGCCGAAGATCGGCAGCCGCCCGGCCAGCGCGCGCAGCGCGGGGATGCAGACGCCGGCCCGCGCCGGCGTGCTCGGCCCCGGCGAGATCACCAGGAGCTGCGGGCGCGCCTCCGCGACGACGTCCTCGAGCTCGTCCAGCGCGATGTCGTTGCGGTAGACGAGCACGCGCACGTCGCGCTTCTCGAACTCGTCCACCAGGTTGTAGGTGAAGGAGTCGAAGTTGTCGATCATGAGGACCGTGGGCGTCTTCATTCGACCCCCTCGGCAAGTCCCAGCGCGGCCAGCGGCGCGCGGGCCTTGTGCCAGGTCTCGTCCACCTCGCGGGCGGGGATGGAATCGTAGACCACGCCCGCGCCGGCGCGCGCTGTGGCCTGGCCGTCCGCCACGAGCAGCGAGCGGATGACGATCGCCGTGTCGAACTCCCCGTCCAGCCAGTAGTAGCCCACGGCACCGCCGTAGAAGCCGCGGCGCGTGCGCTCGTAACGGCGCAGCAGGCGCATGGCCTCCACCTTGGGCGCGCCGGTGAGCGTGCCCATGTTCATGGTGGCGAGGTAGGCGTGCAGCGGATCGAGTCCCGCGGCCAGCCGACCGGTGACGCGGCTCACCAGGTGCTGCACGTGGCTGTACTTCTCCACCACGAAGAGCTCCTCGGCCAGGCGCGTGCCGGGCTCGCTGACGCGGGCGACGTCGTTGCGCGCGAGGTCCACGAGCATCACGTGCTCGGCCAGCTCCTTGCCGTCCAGCTTCAGTTCCGATTCGTGCCGCGAGTCGAGATCCGGGTCGACGTCCCCACCCCGCCGCCCCCGGGGGCGGGTGCCGGCGATGGGCCGGATCGACACGCTCGCCCCCTCGGCCCCCGCCCGGCTCACCTTCAGCGCGGTCTCGGGGCTCGCGCCGAGCAGGGTCATGTCGCCCAGGCGCAGGTAGAACATGTAGGGGCTGGGGTTGAGCGCGCGCAGGCGGCGGTAGGTCGTCAGCGGCGGCTCGGGCGCCGGCGCGGTGAAGCTGCGGCTCGGCACGATCTGGAAGACGTCCCCCGCCAGGATGTGCTCCTGGCAGCGCGCGACCACGGCGGCGTAGGCGGCGTCGTCGAGGTCGGTCTCGATGGCCGCGGGGTCGAGCGCCGGCGCGGGCGGCAGCGGCGGCAGCGCGGGCGCGCTCGCGGCGGCCTCCTCGCAGCGGCGGAGGAACTCCTGGGCGAGGTGGTAGTCCTCGCTGGCGCGCAGATCGGTGCCCTCGGGGCAGAACACCGTGGCGACGAGACGCGTGCGGTCGTGCAGGTGGTCCACGGCGAAGAGCTGATCGGCCAGCACGAAGACGTAGTCCGGCACGGGGCGCGGGTCGTCCTGCTCGCTGTCATCGTCGCCGGGGTCGAGATCCTCGAAGCTGTCGACGAAGTCGTAGGCGAAGGCGCCCAGCAGGCCGCCGGGGGGAAAGCCCGCGGCGGTGGGCGCGTCCAGGGGAAAGGCGCCCTGCAGGAGGCGCAGCAGATCCATGGGCCCCGGCGCGCGCAGGCGCTCGCGCTCCTCGAGACCGGCCGCGCGCGGCGGCAGCGTGCCGGCCAGCAGGGCGAGGCCGTGCTCGCCGTCGTAGACCGTCTCGAGGCCGAAGTCGGTTGGCCCGTCCTCGACACCGGGTCGCAGTGCAGTCAGCAGCCGCTCGCCCCGCGGCGCCAGGGCCTCCAGCGCCCAGTCGCGGCCGCGGCCGCTGAGCCGCAGGGCGGGCGCGACGCAGCCGAGGCTGCGCACGGCGTGCTCGCGGTGGACGTCCGCGCTTTCCAGCAGGCAGGCGTGGGGGGCGGCGCCGCCGTCGCTCAGGGCGGCGAACAGGCGCAGGGGATCCACGGCCCCGGGCAGGACCTTCACCAGCGGTTCGGCGCGGCCGGCCCGGAAGCCGGCGCTCATGTCAGGGACCGCCCCTCCAGGGCCGCCACCCGCGCCACCTGCTCCATGAGGCGCGCGAACTGCTCGGGGAAGAGGGACTGCTGGCCGTCGCTGAGCGCGTGGTCGGGCGCCGGGTGCATCTCGACGATGAGCCCGTCCGCCCCCGCCGCCGTGGCGGCCTTGGCCATGGGCAGCACCATGTCGCGCACGCCCGTGCCGTGGCTGGGGTCGACGATCACCGGCAGATGCGTCCGCTCCTTCAGATAGGGCACGGCGTTGAGGTCGAGCGTGTTGCGCGTGCCCGTCTCGAAGGTGCGGATGCCCCGCTCGCAGAGCACCACCTTGTTGTTGCCCTCGTTGAGGATGTACTCCGCGCTCATCAGAAGGTCGTTGTAGGTGGCGCTCATGCCGCGCTTGAGCAGCACCGGGTGCTTGCTCTTGCCCAGCTCCCGCAGCAGGCGGAAGTTCTGCATGTTGCGCGCGCCCACCTGGAACATGTCGGCGTGCTCGATGACCTTGTCGATGTCGTGGACGTCCGTGATCTCGGTCACCACCGGCAGGCCCGAGGCCTTGCTGGCGGCGGAGAGCAGGCGCAGGCCCTCCTCCTCGAGACCCTGGAAGCTGTAGGGACTGGTGCGCGGCTTGTAGGCGCCGCCGCGCAGCATGTGCCCGCCGGCGGCCTTCACCACCCGCGCGGACTCCATGATCTGCGCCTCGTTCTCGACGGCGCAGGGCCCGGCGATCACGGTCAAATGCCCCGGCCCGAAGGACACCGGCCCCACCTTCACCACCGTGTCGTGGGTCTGCAGCTCCCGGCTCGCCCGCTTGTAGGGACTGAGAATGGGCAGGACGCGATCCACGAAGGGGTAGGCGTCCAGGGCCAGCGTGGCCAGGACGCGCTCGTCGCCCAGGGCGCCCAGCACCGTCCGCTCGCTGCCGGGCATGTAGAGGGGCTCGAGGCCCTGCTCGGAGATGATGCCCATGAGCCGGTCCGCGTCTTCCTTGGTGGCGGACTTCTTGAGAATGATGATCATGGCGTCCCCTGGGTGCAGAGAAGGCGGCGACGTCCGAAATTGGAACCGATAGACGCGCCGGGGACAACACTTTAGGCGGCGGGATCCTCCCCGTCAATGCCCTGGGCCCCGGCCCGGGTTTGCAGCGGCCGGGGGGATGGATTACACTCCCGCCAAGCGAGTAAACGCTGCCCCCCACCCACCGCCCAGGCAGGTGACCCATGGCCCAGCCCCTCACCGAGGGCATCAGCCGCCGCGACTGTCTCCTCGCCAGCGCCGGCTCCCTCTTCGCCGAGAGCGGCTACGACGGCACCACCATCCGCCAGATCGCGCGCCGCTGCGGGATCACGGAAGCCGCCATCTACAAGCACTTCCCGAGCAAGGAGTCCCTTTACACCGAGGTGATCAAGGGCAAGGCGCGCCGCCACAAGATCAGCGCCGCCCTGGCGGCGAAGCGCGGCGAGGGGACCATCGAGGACGTGCTCTTCACCGTGGCGCGGCACGTCCTCGCCACGGCCAGCGACGACCCCGAGCTCCTGCGCATGCTCCTCTACAGCAGCCTCGAGAAGTTCAAGGCCGCCGAGTTGCTCTACCGCGAGTTCCGCCTGCCCTACATCTCCTGGCTGCGGGAGGAGCTGCGCGACCGCATCGAGAGCGGCGAGCTGCGCAAGGTGGACCCCTTCATCACCGCCCGCTGCTTCGTGGGCATGGTGATGGACTGCGCCGTCAACGTGGAGCTCTGGAATCACCTGGAGAACACGAGCTTCAGCACCGAGGACGTGGTGACGAACAACGTCCCCGTCTTCGCCGCGGGTCTGCTGGCGACCTGACCCGCCGCCACCGCGGCGCCGATTCCCTGTGACGAAAACGCCCGCGGGATCTCCCGCGGGCGTCGTGCCGAAGGCGAGGCCGTCGGCTAGCGACGCTTCGGCGTCCGGCCGGCCGCCCTGTCCCGCGGGCTCAGCTTGCCGTCTGCCCGGCAGGCCTTCGCGCAGGCCATGGCGCAGGCCTTGGCGTGCGCCTGGTCGTGGCCCGTCGCGCACTGCGCGGCGCAGGCCTTGGCGCAGGCTTCCATGTGCGCCTTGACGTCCCCGGTCTTGCACTGCTCGGCACAGGCCTTCGCGCAGGCCTCCATGTGAGCCTTGACGTCGCCGGTCTTGCAGTGCTCAGCGCAGGCCTTCGCGCAGGCCTCCATGTGGGCCTTGAGCGCGGCGTCTTCGCTGCTGGCGGTCGCCGTCTTGGCGCCGGTGCAGGTGGCGGCGCAGCCGGGGCTGCAACCGGTGGTGGGTTTCGGCGTGACCGGCTTGTCGTCGGCCATCGCGATGAGCGTGCTGAGCGCCAGGACGGCGAGGGCCGTCGCGATGGCGATGATTCGAGTCCGTTTCATGCGGATCGATCTCCCTGTTCAGTGTTGTGGGTGTCGCGTGCGGTGCACGCGTTCATGCAGCGGGGAGCCGATCCAGAGACGGCGGACGAAGCAGGGGCCGTGGACTGCGCGAGGACGCGAGGATCGTGGCGGTGCGGGCCGTCCCAACCACCGTGAGATCGGGATCGAAGCGCGGCGGACTGGCGGCGAAGAACACCAGGCCGCCGATGCACTGGCACTGGCCGCAGCGCGCGGCGCTCGTGCCCGCGCAGTCCGACTTGCCGCTGGTTCCACAAGGCGTCCGGGCTTTGTCGCAGCCCTTCGGGACGGGCGCGTCGCCGCAGAAGCGCTGGCAGCCGGACGCGGCGGCGCAGCTCGGCGCCGCGGCGGGCGCGCCGGCGTTGCAGGAGGTCGGTGGGGTGGCGGGCTGGGAGATGTCCAGCATCGTGACCGACGCGCTGGAGATCGCATCGCCGGCGGGCCAGAGGCCCAGCCACAGCGCGAGCGCGCCGAGGGCGATTCTGCCAATCCAGTGTCGGTGGGTCATGGAGCCGCTTCCCGCGACGTGGGCCTGCAAGGAGTATGCACCATCGGACCGGGGGATCTCAATTCGGAAGTAGGTGGCCTCAGTCCAGCCGTAGCACCAGGACGGTGAGGTCGTCGTCCGGGGGCTCCGGCGCGCAGAAGTCCAGCACGGTCTCGACCATGCGGTCCAGCAGTGCACGCGGCTCGAGCGGCGCGGACTCCTTGAGCAATTCGGCCACGCGCTCGTCGCCGAACATCACGTCGCCGTGGGTGGCGCCGGCTTCGCTGAGACCGTCGCTGTAGACGAGCAGCGTGTCCCCCGCCGCCAGCTCCACGCGCCCGCCCTCGAAGGTCAGCGTGGGGAAGGCCCCCAGCATGAGGCCGCCCTTGTCGAGCTCCTCGATCTGCTGACCGCCCGCGCGCAGGAGCAGCGGGTGGTTGTGGCCGGCGTTGACGTACTCGAGCGCGCCGGTCTCGGGGTCCAGCCGCGCGATGAACAGGGTGACGAAACGCCGTCCCCGCGTGCTCCGGTGCATGGCGGCGTTCAGGCGCGCGACCATGTCGGGGAGGGGCAGCGTGGCGTCGCTGAGGGCGCGCACCATGGCCTGCACCTGCGCCATGAGCAGGGCGGCGCTCATGCCCTTGCCGGCGACGTCGCCCAGGGCGATGAGCGCGCGGCCGTCGGCGCAGGCGAAGGTGTCGTAGTAGTCGCCGCCCACGGCCAGGCTGGGCCGGTTGTGCCCCAGCACCTGGAGACGGCCCAGGATCAGGGGCGCGTCGGGCAGCAGCTGCTGCTGGATCTGCGCCGCGCGCTCGAGCTCCTCCTCCAGACGGCGCTGCTCCTCCAGCGCCGCCTGCGCCGCACTCTCGCGCAGGCGCACCGCCGCCAGGTGGGCCAGCAGCGTGAGCAGCTCAAGCTCCTCCTGGCCCAGCGGCTCCAGCGGCGAGAGGCGGTCGGCGTAGAGCAGGCCGGTGATGCGCTCGTCGTCCCAGAGCGGCGCGCAGAGCGCCGAGTGGATCTTCTCCAGCACCACGCTCTCCTGGCCGGCGAAGCGCAGGTCGCGCTGGGCGTCGCCCACCACGAGCGCCTGGCCCTCGCCCAGCACCTTGCCCAGGATGCTCCGGCTGATCCGCGGCGGCCGCTCGGGCACGCCCGGCGCGCGGTACTGCGCGGTGAGGGTGAGCGCCTCGAGCGACGGCACGGTTTCGCCGGCGTCGCCCCGGGGCAGCAGCAGGCAGGCGCGGTCGGGGCTCACGGCTTCGCCCACGAGCTGGACGATCCGCGCCTCGAGTTCGGCGGGCTCGCAGGCGGTGAGCAGGCCGTGGGCGGCCTTGTCGAGCCGGGCGAAGAGCCCGGGGCGCGCGGCGGGACCCGGGCTGGACGGCGTGCCGCTGCTAAGGAAGTCGCGCGCGTCGAGGGAGTGGATGGTATGGCCGCCCAGGTCCTCGTCGCCGCTGAGTTGCAGCCCGGGCGGCGTGGCGGGCGGCGCGCCGGGTGCGCGGAGCTGCAGCTCCACGTCCCCCAGGCGCAGGTGGTCGCCGCCGTGCAGGGCGCGCTCGCCCTCCAGGCGGCGGCCGTTCAGGAAGCTGCCGTTGCGGCTGCCCAGGTCCTTGGCGTGCCAGCGGCCGCCGTCCCAGCGCAGCTCCAGGTGGTGGCGCGACACGGAGGGGTCGGCCAGCGGCAGGTCGTTGCCGAGGGCGCGGCCGAGGCTGTAGCGGCGGCCGGGCTCGAGCACGGCCTCTTCCTCGGGGCGTCCCGGGAACTGGATGAGGAGCAAGGTCGGGGCGACGGGCATGGCGGCATCATAGCCGAAGCGGGCGTAGGCATGCTAGAGTGCCACCTTCGCCCTGTCCCCCGCCAGGAGGCTCCCCATGATCCGTCGGCTCGCCTTCGTCGTTGCTCTCGCGCTGTCAGTCGCCGCCCCCGCCTTCGCCGTGGAGCCCTTCGGCGCGCGGCACCCGGCCCTCAGCCCGGACGGCAGCCAGCTCGCCTTCTCCTGGCGCGGGGACATCTGGGTGGCGCCGGCGGCGGGCGGCGCGGCGCGGCGGCTCACGGTGCACGAGGCCTACGACGCGCATCCCCGCTGGAGCCCCGACGGGGCCGAGATCGCCTTCACCAGCGACCGCTTTGGCAACGACGACGTCTTCGTCGTCCCCGCGGCGGGCGGCGTGCCCGAGCGGATCACCGTCCACAGCGACGACGACGCCCTCTCCGACTGGAGCCCCGACGGCGCCACGCTCTACTTCTCGAGCACTCGCGAGAGCCGCGAGCCCCTGCTCTACGCCGTGCCGCGCGCGGGCGGCCGCCCGGTGCGCGTGATCCGCGACCGCGCCTGGGACGCGGCGATCAGCCCCGACGGCCAGTGGATCGCCTACCTGCGCGGCTACACCAACTGGTGGCGCCGCGGCTACCGCGGCCCGGCCAGCCGCGACGTCTGGCTGCGCCGCACGGCGGGCGGGCCGAGCGTCCACATCGTGGCCTGGCCCGGCGACGACGATCACCCCCAGTGGAGCGGGGACGGCCGCGCGCTCTACTTCCAGAGCGAGCGCGAGGACGGCGTGAAGAACCTCTGGCGGCAAGACCTCCGCTTTGAGGGCGACAGCGCCTTCCCCGACGGCGCGCCGGTCCAGCTCACCCACCTCGCGGACGACATGACCTACCTCTCCCTCAGCCGCGACGGCCGCTGGGCCACCTTCGAGTCGGACGGGCGGCTGTGGATCGCCTCCACGGCGGGCGGCGAGCCGCGGCGCGTGGCGCTCGACTGCACCGGGGACCTCAAGAGCAATGCGCTCACGCGGCGCACGCTGAAGGGCGACGTCACCGACTACGCCTTCGCGCCCGGCGAGAAGCAGCTTGCCTTCGTGGCCGAGGGCGAGCTCTACGCGGGTGTCGTGCGCGACGGCGAGCTGAAGGATCCGATCCGCCTCACCGAGACCGACGCCCGCGAGAAGGACGTCGCCTGGCTCGACGAGAACACGCTGCTCTTCACCAGCGACCGCGAGGGCGGCGACGACATCTACCTGATGCGCAGCAGCGACCCCGACGAGCCGCGCCTCGGCCGCAGCCGCTACCGCGAGACCGTCCGCCTCACCGACGACCCCGCCACCGAGGAGCGCCCGCAGCCGAGCCGGGACGGCAAGACCGTCCTCTATCGCAAGGGCACGGGCTTCCTCTGGGCGATGGGACCGGACGGCAGCGGGCAGCATCAGCTGATCGACGAGCCGGAGCTGCTGCACACCGACTGGAGCCCCGACGGCGCCTGGATCGCCTACAGCGTGACGAATCACGGGAGCGCGGAGGACATCTACATCGTGGATGCCGCCGGCACGCGCGCGCCCGTGAACGTGAGCAACCACCCCAACGACGACTTCCACCCGCTCTGGAGCGGCGACGGCAAGCGCCTCGCCTGGGCCAGCCGCACCGACGACGGCTTCTACTCCATCAAGTACCTCTGGCTCACGACCCTCGACGCCGAGAAGACCGACAGCGAGCGCGAGCGCGAGGAGGAGGCCGCGGAAGATAGTAAGGGCGACAAGGACGACGGGGACGAGCCCGAGACCGTCACCGTATCGATCGACTGGGACGACATCCCCGACCGCGTGCGCACGGTGACCACCCTGCGCGGCTTCTACTGGGACTACGACCAGAGCCCCGACGGCAAGCACTACGCCCTGCGCAGCGCGGTCTACGAGGACGCGCCCGACCTCTGGGCCGTCGACTGGGACGGCGAGCACCTGCGCCGCCTCACCCGCGGCGGCGCGGACCCGGACGTGCTGCACTGGAGCGAGGACAGCGAGTCGGTCCGCTACCTCGCCGGCGGGCAGATCAAGGAGATCGCCAACAAGGACGACGCCAGCGCCAAGAGCTACGGCTTCTCCGTGCCGCTCACGGTGGACGCCGCCGCGCGCCGCCTCCAGAAGTTCAACGAGGCCTGGCGGCTGCTCGACGACGGCTTCTACGACGCCGACTTCCACGGCGCGAATTGGAACAACGTGCGGGTCAAGTACGCGCCGCGCGCCGAGGCGGCCATCATGTTCAACGACTTCAAGGATGTCCTGCGCGAGATGATCGGCGAACTCAACGGCAGCCACCTGGGCACCTGGGCCGGCCCGAGCGACAGCGACGGCACCGACGCCACCGGCCTCCTCGGTTTCACCCCCGACGACGCTTACACCGGCCCGGGCCTGCGCATCGCTCACATCCTCGCGCGCGGGCCGCTGGATCGGGAGGAGTTGGATCTGAAGGTTGGGGACGTCATCTGGGCCATCGACGGCGTCAAGATCGCCGCGGGCGCAAATCCCTACCCCCTGCTCGAGCACAAGGCGGGCAAGGAGGTGGATCTGCTCGTGGGCAGTCCGCTCCCCAAGCCTAAGGGTACCCCCCGCACGGTCACGGTGGAGCCGCGCGGAAGCGTCTGGTGGCTCGCCTATCGCGAGTGGATGGACGCGAACCGCGCCCTGGTGGACTCGCTGTCGGGCGGCCGCCTCGGCTACCTGCACATGAGCGCCATGGGCGGCGGCGACTTCGACCGCTTCGTGGAAGACCTCTTCAGCCGCGCGCGGGGCAAGGACGGCCTCATCCTCGACGTGCGCTACAACAACGGCGGGAGCATCCACGACCAGGTGCTGACCTATCTGAGCCGCAAGCCCTACGTCTACAGCAAGGGCCGCGGGAAGGCCGAGGGGCAGTTCGACGCCATCGAGCGCTGGGACAAGCCCATCGTCCTGCTCACCAACGAGCGCAGCTACAGCGACGGCGAGATCTTCCCCTGGGGCTTCAAGGCGCTGGGGCTTGGGCGCATCGTGGGCATGCCCACCTTCGGGGCGGTGATCGGCACGCGCAACGTGCAGCTCATCGACGGCACGGTGTTCCGCATCCCCGGCACCGGCTGGTGGCGCCGCACGCCCGACGGCGGCGTGGGCATTAACCTGGAAAACCACCCGGTTCAGCCGGATTTGCTGGTGCCGGACGTTCCCGAGGAGGCCCTCGCCGGGCGTGACGCCCAGATCGAGGCCGGCGTGGCCGAGTGCCTGCGCATGATCGCCGACGGCTGGACGCGCGACTGATCTCCCTGTCTCGCCCCCCGCGCGGGTGCTAGACTTGAGCCAACGCTGCGCCCGCGCGGCGGGCGCGACACAGGGAGGACAACATGCGACTCGTGAAAGCCATCGCCTTGCTGGCGTGCGCGCTCTTCGCGACCATCCCGGCCGCGGCGGACACGCCCTATCTCGGCTTCGACCTGCTCAACGCGCAGGGCGTGAACCAGTACTTCACCGGCTTCTACGTCAACCAGACCCTGGGCAGCGTGTTCATCGTGTCGGGGTCGAGCCCGCTCCTGGTGACGCACCTCGGCGTCTTCGACATGAACCCCGACAACGAGCCCAACTGGGATCCCACCAACCCACCCAACTCGGCCTACGGTTTCAACACGCAGCATGCCACGGCGCTCTTCAAGCGCTCGGACATGAGCAAGCTGGGCGAGGTGATCATCCCCGCGGGCACGGCCGCGCCGATCCAGGACGAGGGCTATCGCTACATGCCACTGGACGAGCCCGTGGTCCTCGAGCCCGGCCAGACCTACGTGATCGCAGCTTGGTTCGCGCCGGGCACGGGCGAGGCGGGCAACATCGACTCGTTCTATCTCATGGGCACGGCGCCCGGGGACGTCCCGTCCACCGTGACCACGCACCCGGACATCACGATTCTCGACGGCTGCTTCAACCCCAACGCCGGCGATGGCAGCACCTGCGACGCCCCCTTCGTCTTCGGCATGTTCTGGGGACTCTACGCGGGCGGCGCGAACTTCCTCGTGCAGGAGACGGTGGTCACCGAGGACACGTCCTGGAGCCGCGTGAAGAGTCTCTACTAGCGAACCCGCGCACGGAAGCGCAGCGTGCAGCTCGGCGGGCCGGGGGGCGGTGGCGCGCCCCCCATGCCCGCGAAGCGTCCTCGCGGGCGGACGCGCAGGTGCGTGACCGCGGGGTCGAAGCCGTCGGCGTCGGGGACGGGCACGTAGCCGTAGCTCGCGCCGCCGTCGGCGGAGAAGTCCAGGTCGTCGGTGGGGTCGTTCAGCGCGGTGAAGACGACGCTGAGCCCGCTGGGCGTCACGCCGTCCGTGAACTGCAGCGGCGCGCCCCCCACCAGATCCCCCACGAAGAGCGAGAGTCCGGCGGGCAGGGCGTCCACGATGGCGAGGCTGCCCGCGTCGGTCTCGCCCGGCCCCAGGTTGCTCACGCGCAGGCTGTAGTCCACGCGCGCGCCGGGAATGCCCTTGGGATTCGCGCCGCCGTTCACCGGGTCGGCCACCACCTGCACCTGCTTGAGCATCACCAGATCGGGCAGCGCGCCGCCCGTGGCGACGCTCAGCGTGACCACGTTGTTCCCCGCGATGTTGTCGAAGGTGCTGCTGGCCACGGTGGCCGTGAGCAGCAGCGAGGCCGGGGCGTTCGGCGCGACGGCCACCGTCAGCGCGATCGGCGGCGCGGCCGCGCCCACGGCGATGGGCTGCGCCAGGGTCCAGCGCAGGAGCGGCGCGCCCGAGGCGTCGTAGGTCCAGCCCGGCGCGTCGCTGGCCACAGCCGTCAGGCCCGCGGGCAGCAGCAGGCTGAGCGTGGCGTCGTCGGCCGCGCTGGGGCCGAGGTTGTCCACGCCGAGTGCGAGCGTGCCTTCGCCGCCCAGGGGGAAGCTGCCCGCGGCGGCGAGCGTGGGCGTGAGGTCGGCCACGGCCGTGTTGGCCACGCAGAGCAGCTCGGCCCCCAGCAGCACCAGATCGCCGCCGGTGGAGTAGACCGCTTCCGCCGATTCGTCGCCACCGCCGAGTCTGGACCCCACGTCGAAGACGTCAAAGTCCAGCCCCCAGGTCGTGGGATCGTTGATCCAGTTCGCCGTGGAGTTGTAGGGGTTGTTCACGGGGTTGATGCGGTCGCGCAGCGGCCGGCGGTTGAAGCTCAGCGTCTCGCGCACGCCGCCCATGTTCTGCGAGTTCTCCTCGTCGCCCTCCCAGCTCAGCACGGCGAAGCGGCCGTCGCGCCCGTTCTGCGGGATGCGGAAGTTGTTCGGCTGCAGCGTCACCTGCTCGCCGCGCAGGGCCTGCAGGCCGTCGTAACGGTTCACCACGCGCAGCGGTTCGCCCGGCGCGCTGTAGACGACCATCAGGCTCCACCCCGCCAGCACGGCCTGGCTCGCGCAGTGGGGCGGGCCGTCGTTCACGCTGAGTCCGGCGAACTGGTAGAGCCCGTTGCCGCGCGCGGCCACGTGGCTCGTGACATCCGCGACGCCCTGGAAAAAGTCGAAGTCCACGCCGCCCGTGCTGTAGCGCGCCGTGTAGCGGCGCTCGGCGCTGAGCGGCAGGCCGTCGAGGCTGACGTCCCAGTCCGGCACGCGCTGTCCGCTGCCCGGCGCGGTGGACCAGGAGCCGGCCCAGTAGAGCGTGGCGGAAACCACCGTCGCGCCCGCGGGAATGCCGGTGAGCGGCGCGCTGCCGTGGTCGTCCACGGCGCAGGCGTCGAGCAGGTTGGAGAAACGGCGCAGCGTGCCGGCCGTGCCGGCCACGTCCAGCGGGCCCGCGAAGCTCTCGCGCAGGGCGACGGGCGTGTCGGCGCGCGCGGCGGTCACCGGCGCCAGCAGAAGCAGCGCGGCCAGGGCGCGACTAGCGAAGGAGCGCATGGCGCAGATCCTCCTCGTCGAAGCCCCAGCTGAAGCGCAGGAAGGGACCCGCCGCCGTGACGCCCGCGTCGGGGAAGTCGCGATCGCCGTAGCCCCGCACGTTGAAGCCGCCCTGCAGCCAGAGGCCGCGCCCCAGGCGACGTCCCGCGGACACGCCCAGCAGGCTCTCCACCCGCGCGCCGCGCTCGGCCACCTTCAGGCCGCCGCGCGCGCCGACGTCCCAGCAGCGCTCCAGCGTGCGGCGCCACTCCAGCGCCAGGCTCTCCACCGCGCCGCGCACGCGCCCGCCCTGCCACAGGCGATCGCTCACCTTGACGCCGTGAAAGAGGGACAGCTGATCGTCGAGGCCGAGGCGCAGGTTCGCGTTGCCCTGCCAGCGCAGCGTGCGGCTCACGCCTGTCCCCACCATGCGCTCGCGCTCGCCCTCGAAGCGCTGCAGCACCAGCCAGCGCCCGTGCGCCGGCCGCAGCGCAGCACCCAGCCGCAGCGTGAGCCGTGCCTGGGGTGCGCCCATCGCCGCCACGACACCCGAGCTGCGCAGGCCGCGCAGCTGCGCGGAGAGCCCCAGCCCCGGACGCGCCTCGCCGTAGGCGCCGAACTCCGCGCCGAGCCGCCGCTCGTCGCCCTCGCGCCGCCACTCGC